>JAZSJQ010000026.1:0-14262 GCA_045534445.1 Acutalibacteraceae bacterium | reverse complement strand
CTTCGTTCGACAAAAAAATGTGCAGCAAATATATCTATCAGTGAGCCTATAGAGACCGACCGTCAGGGAAATGCAATTACATTTATTGATGTTATCGCG
Source organism: Acutalibacteraceae bacterium (assembly GCA_045534445.1). Lineage (GTDB taxonomy): Bacteria > Bacillota > Clostridia > Oscillospirales > Acutalibacteraceae > JAISGQ01. Next base: position 14,163 of record JAZSJQ010000026.1, on the reverse strand, counting down.
GATGATACTGTTATTGCAGATGAACTTGAACTGAAAATTCAGAGCGAACAGCTCAGAAAATGTCTATGCAAGCTTTCCGACAAAAGAAGCCGCGATATAATAATCCTGCGTTACGGACTTGACGGAAATGAACCGCTGACGCAAAAGGAAATTGCAGATATTTATAATATATCAAGGTCTTATGTCTCAAGGCTTGAGAAAAAAGCTTTACTTGAGCTTTCACATTTTATGAAATAATCACTTCACAGTGTAACATTGTTATGCTGTCAAATCTAATATGAGCAACAAAAAACTATGGCATCCCTACGCAAAAGCTCACAGCCATGAAACTATTCCGTTTCAAGAAGAAATATATTGACAATCTGATACGCCTACATTATACTCACACATAAAAAATCGGTGTGGGGTATTGTATATGAATGCTTTTATCATGAATTGCAGCCCTGTCAGAAACGGTGCGACTGCAGGTATTATCGAAATCATATCAGAATGTCTGAAAAATCGCTGCACAGTAAGAACAGCATGCATTGATGATTTCAGCTTTGCATTCTGCAAAGGATGCCGACGGTGTCATTTAACCGCAAAATGCGTTCAGAAGGATGATATTGACATTATTATCAAGCATTATGAATGGGCAGACATAATTATTTCTGTTTCACCCTCCTATTGGGCAGACGTACCCGGACAATTCAAGGCTTTTATTGATCGCTGCACACCATGGTGCAATACACACAAGCCCCATGATTCTATCAGCAAAGGTAAAAAGGGATATTCAATAGCATTGAGAACAGGCTCAAGTCTCAAAGAATGCAAAAGGATAGTTGATACTATAGAGCATTTTTACGGACATATGGAAATCGAATGCTGCGAAAGCTTATGCCTTACGTCTGTCGAAAACACTGATGCTCTCCCCTCTGTCAGACAAAATATTATCGAGTTCTGCAAAAATATTTAATAATCAAAAAAGGAATGGTTTTAACCATTCCTTTTTTGATTTACTGATCTTTTCTGTCCTTCATGGGGACATAGTCTCTCCTGTCCGCAATATTCATATATGCAGGTCGGATAATTTTGCCGACATTAATATTTTCCTCGATCAGATGAGCGCTCCATCCTGCAATTCTTGCAATTGCAAATATTGGAGTATAAAGCTCAAGAGGAAGGTTGAGCATCTTATAAACAAAGCCACTGTAGAAGTCGATATTTGCGCTGACTCCCTTATAGGTTTTTCTTCGCTTTCCTATGATCTGAGGTGCAATGCGCTCAACGGTTGAGTACATCTTATATTCCTTTTCAAAACCCTTTTCCTCTGAAAGTGTCTTTACAAAGCCTCTGAAAACACGGGCTCTGGGATCAGAAAGAGAATATATAGCATGACCCATACCGTAAATGAGTCCCGAATTATCAAATGCCTTCTTATCGAGAACATTTTCAAGATACTGGGTTATCTGCTCCTCATCAGTCCAGTCATCAAGGGTATTCATCATGTCATCAAACATCTGAACCACCTTTATGTTTGCGCCGCCATGACGGGGACCCTTGAGAGAGCCGAGAGCGCCTGCAATTACAGAATAGGTGTCTGTACCGGATGAAGCAACAACGTGGGTCGTAAACGTAGAGTTATTACCGCCGCCGTGCTCTGCATGAAGTACGAGAGCAAGGTCGAGTATTCTTGCTTCAAGTTCAGTATAGCTGCTGTCAGGTCTGAGCATATAGAGAATATTCTCAGCTGTAGAAAGCTCAGGACGTGGAGTGTGAATAAAAAGGCTTCCGTTATTGTGGTAATGTTCATATGCCTGATAACCGTATACGGAAAGAAGCGGAAAAAGTGCTATAAGCTGCAGGCACTGACGAACAACATTGGGAAGTGAGGTATCATTCGCATTGCCGTCATAGGAATAAAGCGTCAGAACGCTTCGTGCAAGAGTATTCATCATATCAAAGCTGGGCGCCTTCATGATTATATCGCGAACAAAGCTTGTGGGAAGGCTTCTGTACCCTGCAAGCACCGCGCAGAATTCCTGAAGCTGCTCATTGGTGGGAAGTTCACCGAACATAAGAAGATAGGCAGTTTCCTCAAAACCGAAACGCTTGTCATCAAGGAAACCCTTTGTTAACTGATTTATATCATAGCCTCTGTAAAAAAGCTGTCCGTCGCAAGGGACTCTGACTCCGTCCTCTTCCCTGGTTGACTGTATCTCAGATATTTCGGTAAGCCCTGTCAGCACGCCTCTTCCGTCAAGGTCGCGGAGACCGCGTTTGACTTCGTACTTGCTGTAGAGATTGGTATCTATGGTGCTGCTTCTCACACACTGCTCGGAATAGCGTTCTATTGTAGGTGTTACCTTTGTAAATTCAGTATTATTGTTCAATATCATGCATTCATCTCCTCATTTGCTGTCTCTGAAAGCTTGTGCATTATCCTGTTGATAGTACCTATCGCATTGCTCAGTTCCTGCATTTCCTTATCATCAAGTTTCGAAAAAACAGATTTAATATATTCAGAAAAGCTTTCTCTTCGTATTTTTATGTATTCAAGAGTCTCATGTGACAGCTCAGATATAATCACTCTTCTGTCGTGATCGTCATGGTGTCTGCTGACATGACCGTCCTGCGCCAGCTTACCGATTACTTTTGTCATCTGCTGCTTTGTAACGTGCATGGAGTCAGCAAGCTCTGTCATTGTCATGGGGCCGTTCATAGCAAGCTTACACATCGTATAAATCTGCAGTGCCGTAAAGCTGTCTCTGAAACGTTCTTCGAAAGGACGAGACAGATGCTCCGCTATCAGCACAACCATATCGGCAATATCCCCCGCCGCTTGAGGGGGTAATTCGCTCATAACGCTCTCCTCCGCCAAATTGGTAAACTTTTGTTTACTAATAATTATAAATTGTTTTTATAATTTAGTCAATTGAAGTTTGTGAACTTTCGTTTAATATTTGTCATAGTTTCATCTGATTAATATTGATTTTTCAGTAAACAGAATGTAATATATTGAACAATCTTCGTATTAATTCCGAAGATAACTCAAATCTGAATCTGTGAGGAATAATCATGAAAAATTCATTTAAAATCATATGCCTGTTAATAACTTTGCTGACCGTGCTTTCTCTCACCTGCTGCATGACAGATGAGGAAAGAGAAAAATTCGAAGCCGACAATCTGACTCGTGCCGAAAACATAGCCAAAAACCATTTCAGTGATGACTTTAAATACGATTTCCATTTTTACGGCGGTGCAGCAGAAGGGGCTCCAGACGTATACCTATATGTATATACAGACGGAAGCACCGTCAACTGCATACAGATTCCCGGCAATGAAAAAGCTCCCGATCCTTATGTCTATTATGACTGTCAGCTCCATCAGTACAGCAGCGGAGCATGGGCTCTTCTTGATTACGAAGACAGCGAGCGTGCAGTTGAATAAAGACCTATTCATGTAACAACCCATAGTCTATATTCACATTACCCACGGTCTATTTTTGTATGCATTGAACATATTTCGTAAAACTCTACCATTGGTATACCTGTTTTTTGACTCAAAGCCGTCAGACTCTACCTGCGGGATATAGGAAATCTTAACTTCGAGTAATACAATAAAGAAAAAATTCCAGGAGGATAAAAACATGAATCAGGAAAAAATCGGGATGTTTATTGCAGAATGCAGAAAAGAGAAAAATCTTACTCAGAAAGACCTTGCAGAAAAATTGGGTGTAACCGATAAAGCAATCAGCAAGTGGGAAAACGGCAGATGCATGCCTGATATCTCTTCCCTTCAGACTCTCACAAGCGAGTTGGGCATTACAATCAATGAACTGCTGTCAGGTGAAAAGATCGTTGAAGAAGAAAAGGAAGAAAAATCTGAGGAAAATATATTTGCGTTATTAAAGAAGGTCAATAAAACCTATACCCGCCTGCAGAAAATATTGCTTTGTCTTATGCTCGTTTCTGCCGTAACAGGATCTGTTTTGTTTAATTTTGGTATAGGCTACAGCGCTGTCTTTATTACATTGACATTGATTCTGGGGTTGATCCTTTGCAAAACCATTGATTAGTATGTTTAAACATTGACTTTTCTGATGAGGCACAGATTAAACTGTGCCTCATTATTTTTTGATGTCTTCTCCTTCTTATCACCTGACTTGCCGGTAAATCACACTTATGATATACTGAAAATGAAATTTTATGAAACAATCTACTTTTTTGCATTAAATTTGAAAAAACACTTGACTGTAAACCTTGTTTATACCTTATAACCTTAGCTAAAAGGAGGTTATTTTATGACAATCAAGCAATTGGAAGAACATCTGGGGATCCCCAGAGCAACTGTCAGATTTTACGAAAAGGAGAATCTGATCAAACCTGAGAGGCAAAATAATTCATATCGCGAGTACAGTGATGAAAATGTTGCAACCTTGAAAAAGATTATTATTCTTAGAAGAATAGGCATTTCGGTCTCAGATATCAAGAAGACACTTGATGGAGAATGCACTCTTCAGTCCCTGCTCGACAAAAATATCACTGATCTCGAAAACCAGATAAAGGAATTAGAGGGCGCAATCAACGTCAGCAAGACCATGCAGGAAAGAAATGAAGATATTTTCACTCTCGACGAAAATATGTATCTTGAAGAAATCAACAACCTTGAAAAGTCCGGTTTCAGATTCAAGGATATATTGAATGACGTAATTGAATTTGAAAAGAGTGTCATTCTTAAAGAGTTTGATCTTGCAGATTATGAAGGAAAGCCTCGTTACGACTTAAAGGAAAGTATTCTCAGAGCCCTCGGCACCTGTCTTCTCTGCGGACTTATGTGGTACATCCTTGAAGGAAAAGACCGTTCTGTCAGCATTTTTCTTGAAGGCTTCTTCTGGCCATTAATCAGCATTATATTCCTCTCCATTCTGGGTTTACCCGTATACTTTATAGGCAAAAAGAACCCTGAGCTCGCTAAAAAAATTAAAAAAATCGGAAAAATAGCCGCTGTTGTGATTACTGTTGCAGCACTCATTACAGCAATAGCCTTAATATGTATATAGGCATTTTAAAACCGCCTGAGTATACAAAACCATATCCCCATCTCATTAATTTAGACATATATATGTTTCATCAGAGTGCGAGGAATAATGTTTAATCATTCTTCCTCGCATTTTTTACTCTCGTATATTTCTCCTCTTCTTGCAAATAATACTATCGAAATTTGCAAAACAAGGAGATTTATATATATGAAAGCAACAGGAATTGTAAGACGCATTGACGACCTCGGTCGTGTTGTTATTCCAAAAGAAATCCGCCGCACCATGAGAATCAGAGAGGGCGACCCGCTTGAAATATACACCGACAACGACGGTGAGGTCATCTTCAAGAAGTATTCTCCCATCGGAGAACTTTCCCCTCATTCAACCCAATATGCAGATGTACTGTGCAAAAGCACAGGCTATCCTGCCATAATCTGCGACCGCGACCATGTTGTTGCCGCTGCAGGTGTATCAAAAAAGGAATACCTTGAAAGAAGAGTTACTGCAGAGCTTGAGTCTCTTATGGAAAACAGGGAAAGCTATATCGCACGCACAAATGAGGTGAATATGTTTATGTCTGTAGAAGGCATAGACCGTCGAACCGTTGCCTCATTCCCAATAATTGCTTCCGGTGATATTTCAGGTGCTGTTGTACTTCTCGAAAACGACTCAGGCACACTTCCCAAAGACATCGAAGTTAAAATGGCACAGCTTGCCGCTGACTTTCTTGGCAGGCAGCTTGAAGAATAGCAAAAAGGCTCGGAATTATCCGAGCCTTTTTAAAACTTATTTCATAAAAAGAAATCTTCTCTTTTTCTTCTTGAGTCCCTTTACATATTCAAGAAGCTCATCAAAGCCGCCGCTGGGGTAAGATGAAATATCCGCATTATTCTTATTGATTATACAGTCAGTAAGCAGGAAAACCTTCATACCAAGCTTCTCTGCTATCATATCCTCTCCCACATCATTGCCTACCATCAGACATTCCTCAGCCTTACAACCGAGCTTATCAATTATTTCACGGTAGTAATCAAGGTTAGGCTTACAGTAGCTGCAGTTCTCATATGTAGTAAACAATTCAAAATATGAAGGTTCAAAGCCTGCCCATTTTATGCGCTTTTCGGTGGCAATCGAAGGAAAAATAGGATTTGTTGCAAGCACAGTTTTAAATCCAATTTTTGCTATTTCATCAACTGTCTGCTTAGCCTTTTCGTTATATCCGCATACTGCTTGTACTTTATCAAAATCAGTTTCATAGTATGTCTGAAAGCGCGGTATTTCAACCTCACTGTCGCACCCGAACATTTCCGAAAAACAGTTCCAGAAAGCTTTTTCATTAGTTACCTTTCCGTCATTCCTAATCATTGCCTCGGTACCTTTCCATATACCCTTTATAAGCTTTTCAGGCTCATATCCGAAAGGTGCCATTTTAGCTGCTATAGTACCGAAATACGCATTGACAAATTCGTCCTGGTCCATGGGAAGCAGTGTTCCGTCAAGATCGAAAAAAATCCATTTTATTGCCATTATTTATATTCTCCTTATTATTCGAACAAAACATTTCCGTGTTATTGCGTTTCTGTATCAAAAATTATAAGTTTTTACACCTTGATTGTCAACAATCAGCATGATAGTCAATAGTAATCAGAATAGTATTTTCCGGTGAGAATTCACTGAACCAACTTGCTGTTCTCTTTCCACTTCATACATGTAATAAACTTTCCATCCGCACGGAACACTATCCCTGAGGTGATAAATATGACAGAAAACAGCATAAAACTCCGTAATCAATCAGACTTTTCTCCTGTACCCCGTTCTTCGGTTTATACTGCTGTAAAAGACGGTCATGTTCCAACCGAATCAGTAATCAAACCACGGAACAGACTTCTTCACGACAAGCCAATACCTAAGATCTATGCCGAAATAGATTCCGATCTTGCAAGAGACAATCTTGAAAATCATATTACTGCCGCAGATTTACAGGATCTCTGAAGCAGTTATACTGCTGATATTAAAAACGGCTCGCAAAAGCGAGCCGTTTCACATCAATCGGTGACTTTTCTGATGATTGCAACGGGAGTCTGCTGTGCAGCCTGTCCAAGGGGATTATCCTTAAAGATCTCGCCAAGCTGCTCATCGGTAAGCTCATCATCAGGCTTGCCGAGAATGTTTACTCCGATATCATTTGCATCAACAATGTAAACCTTATGACCAAGCTTCTTTGTAAGCTCCTTTGCAACCTCATTGGGCTTTGCAGGTGCCATCTTTGCATAGTTGTTGTAGGGAGGAATGGTGTAATCGCAGGGGCCGTCAATTGCACGAACCTGCTCACCAAGCATATTGTAGAATACTCCGCGCTTGCCGAATATCTTACAGATACCTGCTATAATTGCGCAGAATGTAATCTTCACTTTACCGACCTCACGAACAGCAAGCTCCATTGTCCACGGGCTGCCGAGACCTATGCCGTAAGGGGATTTGTAAACAAATTTTACAAGGAATTTTGCAAGCTTTGAAGGTTTGATATCCTCAAGCTTAAATGCCCTGCCCTGGCTGATCGCAACGATTTTTTCGCTCATAAAGATAAAATCGTTATCCTTTATATGGGGCATTGCGTACTTATTGAGAATTTCAACAAGGTCATCGCCGGACATAACAATATTTGTCTTGACGGGATGGCGCTCATACTTTCCCGTGGAAGTCTCAATCACGAGATTCTTTCCCGGATTCGGCTCAAGCTTTTCTGCTACGGGAGGATCAGTATCAACAACTGCTTCCTCAACATTTTCAGCTTCTGTGTTTTCAAGTTCAAGCTCTTTATTGTTCTCGCTCAAGGTATATCCCTCTTTCGCAGTATTTTAACTCATATATTTTATCACACATATATTACATATTACAAGGACTTTATTGAGTTTATTGCAAGATAATTTGTTAAGAAAAAATTAACTCGGATAATAATTCTCTTTAAACCGACAATAAAACCGCAAATATTTTTGCGGAGGTTAATTCATGAAAAGATTTTTAGCAACATTAATGTCTGTTCTTATAACTGCATCATTATTCACAGGCTGTTCATGCCGTGCGAAACAGGAAATGGGAACAAGCAATAACAGCACTGTCGGCTCAGACAGCGATTCACCTGCAAAAAAAATCGAGCTTACCGTATGGGAATCCACCGGTGGTCCCGATGAGTTTATTCGTCAGGCAGGCCAGCGCTATACAGACAGCCATCCCGGTGTGACCATTAAATATGTAAATGTTGAACTCAACGACACCTCATCTCAGGTAGCGCTTGACGGACCCGCAGGCATTGGTCCTGACCTTTTTGTAGCTCCTCACGACAGAATAGGCGAGCTTGCAGAAGGCGGCCATATTCTAAAGACAAGAAACCCTCAGTTTGTACGCGATACAGCGCTGAAGGTATGTGCAGATGCAGTTACCTACAAGGGTGAAATGTACGGATATCCGGTTGCAGCAGAAACCTATGCACTTTTCTACAACAAGGATATCATCAAAACACCGCCTGCCACCTTTGACGAGGTTGTGAAATTCTGTAAGGAATACAACAGCGGCGATAAATACGGTCTGATGTTTGATGTCGCAAATGCATACTATACCATCATCTTTGCGACTATAAACGGCAATAGACCCCTTTCCGATGCAGATGCTGAATCCGTAGGGCTGAACAACGCTGATGCAATAGAAGGTATGACCTATTTCCGAAATCTCAGAAAAAGCATTCTTGATGTTCCTTCTGCCGACCTTACCACCGCTGTTGCAGACGAGGCATTCAGAAACGGTTCATCTGCTATGCATATAACAGGTCCCTGGAACGTTGCGACTTACCGTGATGCAGGTCTTAATTTCGGCATTGCTGCTATCCCATCTCTGCCCGGAGAAAAAGATCCTCCTGCATCTTTCTCAGGAACAAGAACAATGTTTGTTTCTTCCTATTCTGCCCACCCGAATGAAGCTGCAGATTTTGCAGAATTCCTCATGTCTGACGATATGCAGAAATTAAGGTATGAGCTTACTGAAGCCATCCCTGCCGTTGACCTTGATCTTAACAGCGAACACATGGATGGTTTTATAAAACAGCTCGAATACTCCTATGCCATGCCCTCAATTCCCGCAATGGGCAAATTCTGGGACGCAATGAACTCTGCAAGCGCCAATATCTGGGACGGTGCAGATGTAAAAAAAGAGCTTGACGCCTGCACAAAAGCAATAGTCAGTAATTAAATGTGAAGGAGCAAAAGCCTTATGAATCTATCAATTAATAGCACCTGCGAAAACAAAGTTCGATATACAGCATGGCTGTTCATGGGGCTTTCGCATATTCTTTACCTCAAGGAGCGGGCAAAGGGACTGCTTTTTGCCGCCATAGAGATCGCTTTTCTTTTCAGTCTGCCGAGCCTTCTCGGCAGACTGCGCGACATGATTACTCTCGGCACTCCAAACCCTGACCTGCCCGTTATTGAACGTGACAATTCCATATTCATGCTTATTGACGGAATCCTTGCTTTGGCAGTCATTTTTGTTTTCTGCATTCTTTATGTTATTTCCGTTCGCAGTGCATTATCGTCTTACAAAAGCTATAAAGCAAGCGGGAAATTCAATGAAAACCAAAAGCTGCTCTCTCAGCTTGCAAACGGCGGATTTGCCGCGGCAGCTCTTGCTCCCTCTGTTCTTCTTGTGCTTATATTCGTTGTTGTACCGCTGATATTTTCAGCCTGCGTTGCATTTACAAATTATTCCTCACCTTCCCATATTCCCCCATCAAATACGGTTGACTGGGTAGGTCTTGATAATTTCAGAGATATGTTCGGCGGTGATGCCATATGGACAGATGCTTTGGGAAGGGTCGCACTGTGGACAGTTCTGTGGGGCATTCTCGCAACCGGAACCTGCTATATCGGCGGTCTTATCATGGCAGCAATACTCAACGATAAAAAAATACGCTTTGCCCCTGTATTCCGTGCAATTTACATTCTCCCCTATGCCGTTCCGTCCATCGTAAGTATGCTTGTCTGGCAGAACCTTCTCAACGGAACTTTCGGAACTGTCAACCGAACTCTCATGACTCTCGGCATTATCGATTCTGCCATACCGTGGCTCGGCGATCAGAATCTTGCAAGGTTTACTCTTGTACTCATAAATCTATGGGCAGGTTTCCCTTATTTCATGCTCCTTATCACGGGAACAATGACATCCATCCCTGCAGATGTATATGAGGCGGCATCCATTGATGGTGCATCAAAGCTTACTGCTTTCAGAAAAATCACACTTCCCCTCGTTCTCTATCAGACATCTCCGCTTATCATCATGTCACTCACTCATAACATCAACAACTTCGGCGCCATATTCTTCCTTACGGGCGGAAAGCCCGTAACAGGTGATACAACACTTACAAGTGCCGGAGGAACGGACATTGTTGTAACATGGATATACAAGCTTACGGTAAATCTCCTTAAATACAACTACGCATCCGCTCTTGCAGTGCTGGTATTTCTTGTGCTTGCTCCTGTTGCAATTTTCAATTTCGTACGGACAAAAGCTTTTAAGGAGGGCGAAATATGAAAACCGGAAAACCTCTTTTGTTTCTGCTCAAATCACTGCTTTATATATTTCTGACTCTCAGTGCGCTGCTTGTTATTTATCCTATTGTCTATGTGCTGAGTGCAGCTTTCTCTCCCGGAACCTCCATTGCATCTCTTGATATACTGCCGTTTTCCAACGGCATAACCTTTGAGCATTTTACTCATCTTTTCAATGACACTCTTTATCTGACATGGTTCAAAAACACTTTGATAATTGCAGCATCAACTTCCGCTCTTACCATTCTCGTTGCTTCTCTCGGTGCGTATGTTTTCTCAAGGTACAAATTCGCCTTCAAAAAAGGACTTCTTCTGAGCTTTCTTGTACTGCAGATCTTCCCTTCCTTTGTAGGCATGATAGCAATATATGTAATTCTTCTGAGATTCAATGCACTTGACACTCTCTGGGGCCTGGTTCTTGTGTACGTCGCAGGAAATGTTCCCTATAACGTCTGGCTTGTCAAGAATTATATGGATACCCTTCCAAAAAGCATAGATGAGGCGGCTCGGATTGACGGTGCAAGCGGTGCTATGACCTTTTTCCGTATAATTCTTCCGCTTGCAAGACCGATACTGACATTTCTCGCAATAACCAGCTTTACAGCACCGTGGATGGACTATATATTCCCAAAAATGACGTTGCGCTCTGCCGACAGGCAGACCGTTGCACTTGGATTGTTCTCCTTTGTTACCGATAAAAAAAATGAATTTACTACCTTTGCTGCAGGCGCACTTCTGATTGCAATTCCCTTTATAATCTTCTTCGTTCTCAGCCAGAAACTTATGGTCACTTCCCTGAGCTCTGCAGCAGTAAAGGAATAGCAAAAAAGAGCTCCAAAAGGAGCTCTTTTTCATCAGTTTTTCTTTGCAAAGAAAGAGGCTATTGAGCCTGCTCCCTTGCTCATGTTTCTTCCGCTTCTGTAGTAGTTGGAAGAATTCGAGAAAAGACCTGTATGCTGCTGGGTGTTCGTTGTAACAACACCGAGAACATCTCCGCCGAGTGATTTAAGGATATCTGCAGTGGATTTGAATGCGTCAAGATTCGTTCTTCCGTACTGAGCAACAAGTATTGATGCGTCAACCTTTCCTACAACGCTTGTCGCATCTGCAACAAGTTCCACAGATGGAGTATCGATGATAACATAATCAAACTGACTCTGTACCGATTCAATAAGCTCGTCAAAAACAACGCTGTCAAGCAGGTCGGCAATGTTTACGTTGTTAAGATTTGTGTTGTTGACAGCCGTAATAACATAAAGATTTCTGTTTGAGGTCTTGCAGATGGTAGCTGCAAGATTGGTCTTTCCGAGGAGAAGGTCAGCAAGGCCGAAAGTGGATTCGATCTTCATGAGAGGACTGATTCCGGGACGTCTCATATCTGCCTCAATAAGCAGAACCATTGCGTCTGTCTCCGCAAGAGCTGTTGCAAGACCTACTGCAACAGAGGTTCGTCCGTCTCTGGGCTGAGCACTGCATATTGCAATGGAACGCACTTTCTTATCAGAATACTTGACTGCCGAACGAAGAGTCTGATATGCATTACCTATCTTCTGACCCATCTTTTCACCGCTGCCGACTCTCGACGTTGACGGTATTGCTGCAATAGTGGGGATATCGGTGATCTTATAAAGCTTATTGTGGCTTCTCATGGTTCTGTCAGTGATAAAGAGAACCGCATTAATAAGAACAAATGCTCCGAGAGCAATAAGCGCGGCATAAAGGCCGTTGAGAAATGCAGGAGCAAAACGTGACCTTTCTTCGTAGGTGCGTCCTGATTCAGATGTGGTTATCTCAAAATCATAACCTTTTTTGACATATTCCTCATTTATGTCATTTATGCAGGTATCAATAAATGTAGCCATGAATACATTGGCCTCGCGCCAGCTTCCTTCGTACACGATTGTTACCATAATGCTTGAGTTTCCAACCTCTTCAGCAGTAACTCTGCTCTTGAAATCCTCGGGGTTGTATGTAGTAATAAGATTTGCCGCTGTCAGCGCCTTTGCAATAGTGTCGGAATTATCTATTGAATATATAGCATCGTCAACCAGCAGGTTTGCAAGCTCAAGGGAATCTCTTGCAGTTGAAATGCTCTCTGAAGTTATTTTCGGAGACACTTTCAGCTGAGCTTTAACTATGGACTCCTCAGGCGTTACGATAAGTGTATATACAAAGGTAATAAGGAACCCTGCCACTATAACACCCACCAGCCACACTATTCTTTTTACGCACAACTGGATAAATTCGGAAAAAGCAGAACCTCTGTTCAAATATATCACGTCCTTGACTTCTTTAATGCATTATTCGGCACTATTTAATAATTATAAATGGGTTGATAATTCAAGTCAACTATGAGAATATTAACATTTTATTGTTTTTCATCAGATTGTACTATTATTCCGATTTCTTCGAGAACAATCTTTGAATAACCTTTATCTGACGGCATTTTGTACACACCGCTGTCGTTATGTACTGCATCGGATTCAGATATAGTCATTGTTAGTTTTTCAATATCGCTGTCTGTAAGCACTTCAAAATCAGAAGGAACATACGAAAAGCCTGCCGCTTTATCCGATGCACCTGCATAATACATCATTCCGCCGTGAAAATCATCTCCAAAAGCACTTTCAAGATATCTGCCGATTATTTTACCGTAATCTGCATATGCTGATGCCGATACATCCTCTTCCCCTGTTCTGTCCGCCCCAAAGGTCATTATCTTGTGAATGTCAGAATCGGTCACATAATCGGCAACAGTTTCATACACGGAATCAGAGCAGAAAATCATTTTGCAACCGTTATCATACCATGACGCCGCACGCTCAGCAGCCATATCACTTCCGGATACGTTATAAAATATCTTTACAGGCTTCTTCGATACCTTTATTTCTACTGCGGCAAGCTGAGCACCCTCTATAAATCCACGGGTGTAATTATAAGTCTCTGCACTTTCTTCGCCCTGAATACCAAGTACAAGATTTCCGTCTTTCACGGCGCTGTATCCTGCATAGATACCGCACTCGATCTGAGACACATTCAGACAGCATATGTTAGCTCTGACCATGAAATCATTGCCGAAATCAATGCATATAAACCTGACATCAGGATATTTTCCTGCGCAAGAATATACTGCATTTTCATTATCCACTCCATACAGCACAAGTACATCAGCGCCGTCGCTGACAGCGGTTTCTATCTGTTTCTCCGTGCTTCCGTTATACTCTGCACATGAAAGATCGTTTGCCTTCGTGTAGCTTTCAATTCCGTTCAGGCAATTAGCTGCGGAAGACATTGTATCGCTTGTATCCTTTGACGTAATAAATGCTATATCTATATCCTTTTTGCCGCATCCTGAAGTAATAAGCACCAAAACGATACATATCAGCAGTGCCGGTATCGCCAGTATTTTTTTCATTTCTTTTCCTCCGTATCAAGGTTTGCAGCACCAAAGCTTTCGGGCAAAAGATCTTTCAGCATTATTTTTTCATATTTTCCGTTACCGTAAGAGCAGATCACGGCAAAATCGCTGTCGCAGAATTCCGAAAG
>JAZSJQ010000102.1:0-5275 GCA_045534445.1 Acutalibacteraceae bacterium | reverse complement strand
AAAAATCATAGGGAGGCGTTGAAATGAAAAACAACGACATAGGAAGTTTAGCACATACGAAATGGAGATGTCAATATCATATAGTTTTCGCACCAAAGTATAGAAGACAAGCGATATATGGAAAGTACCGCGCAGAAATAGGAAAAATATTAAGAGAGATTTGCAGAAGATATGATGTAGAAATCATTGAAGCAAATGCGTGTCCTGACCATATACATATGCTTGTGAGTATACCGCCCGAAATGAGTGTCTCAAGGTTTATGGGTATATTGAAAGGCAAAAGCAGCTTGATGATTTTTGATAGATTTGCCCACTTGAAATACAGGTATGGAAACAGACATTTTTGGTGCAGAGGATACTATGTTGATACGGTAGGACGCAACAAAACTGCAATAGCAAAGTACATACAGAATTAGCTTCAAGAGGATCGACTTGCAGGACAAATGTCTTTGAGAGAATACATTGACCCGTTCACGGGTGAGCCGACAAAAGAGAGCAGATAAAAAATAGCCGCCGGATGAGGGGCGACTGCTTGTAAATGTTCTGCGATTGGCGGTCTTTTCAGAGCGCGTGTAGCGCCGCCAGTATCATGCCCTTCTAGGGCTTTCTCAAACCACCGGCTAAGCCGGTGGTTTTGACTTTATTTGTTCGATTTTAAGCTGATTATTGCTTGTTTCCTTTCAGATAATAATCCGCCAATATGGCATGGTTGAAAAGATTCTCTTTTGTAAAAATGGAGATATTATCACAGGGGGTGAATATATGCTCCGCAGAGAAAGTCTCGCAACTATTGGTCGGCCGAGTCCTGAGGTGAACTGCAACGACGGCGGCGCACCATGTAAGGGATCATTATCAGAAGCGCCGCACCGGAAACAAACATTGCGATGCTGACAGCGGTAACGACTTTTGCAGAATCGTCACCTGTACTCGGGCCGTAGCCTTGTACTGTATTGTAAGTATTCTTGTTGCCGCTGCTGCCATTATTGGTATTTTTGACAACAGTGTTATTGTTACCACTGTTGCCGCTGCCGCCGGCAGATGCACCGAGAACACGCACAGTGAAGGATTCGCTTACCTTTTCAACCTTTTCGTTATCTACAGTAACAATGTTTCTGAATTCTCCGGTTGCATCCGCAGGAACAACATACTTCAGAGCGCCGTCGGGAGACGTCCATGTTTTGCCTGTTTCGAGCTTGGGGATTTTAACAGACCAGCCTAATGTTGTATCAGCTACATCAACATCGGACAACGTGCAGTTTCCTGTATTTGTAACAATAATTGTGTAATAAACAGTATCTCCGGGTTCAGCAGAGGTTACATTAGCAACCTTTCGTACGGTATAAGCCGGAGCATCTTTATGTTCGGGCACATTATTACCGGCACTGGGTTTGGCGTTGTTGTTTTTTTCGTCTTCGTCATCCTCATCAGCGTCAGGTACAGGAATATCGGTATCAGAAGTGATATTTTCAGGAGCATCGCTGTCGGAAGTGGTATCCTCGGGAGCATCACTGTCGGAAGTGGTATCTTCGGGGGCGTCGCTGTCGGAAGTGGTATCTTCGGGGGCGTCGCTGTCGGAAACCGGATTATTAACCTTGACAGAAGCAATATCCTTGTCGGAAATTTCGTCTGCATCAACTGTGATATCGTTGTCTATATAGCTGTCAATTTCTGCATCAGCGGGAACGGTGAATACGTATTTCAAGAAAATAGGCTCACCGTTTTTCGGGACCGTACCGATTTTAATATCGCCGTCCTCAGTGATGATAATATTATCATCGGGAGAATCTATAATCCAGCGGCCGCCCAGGTTGCTCTTGATTACCGCATTATGAATTTCTACATCGCCGGTATTGGTTACAGTAACAATATATACAATATTATCGCCGGGCTTTGCAGTATCAACTGCTGCGGTGTTTGTTATTGTAATATCTGCGACCTTCTCCTCGGGTGCTGCTGCGAGATTAATCACAGCGGTGTCGGTATATCCGCCAATGTCAATCCAATTCTTGTAAATATCGTCTTCTGTCAGAGAAGCATCGGTATCATAGCTCATAATGCCGCTTTCCCATGTTTCTAAAGGCGCAAGATTTCCGGTAAGGAGTACAGGGTTGGATTGTGTATCCCAGAAATCGGTGTTTATGATTTCTTCGTTGAGGTAAAGAAGATCGGTTATAATAAGTGAACCGAGATTGATATTGGCTTCACCGTTGTTGGTGATCTGAACCTTGAAGAATACCTTTGTTCCGGCGGGAACAGTAAGCTCTTCGTGCCAATCGTCATCTTCACCGGTAGTGCTTGCAAGAACATTTGCGGTATAACTTCTCAGAAGTTCGCGTTCATGCTTTACGACGATTACTCCGTCGGGTTCGTCAGGTGTAATCACTGCGAAATGTGTGCTTTCAGGGGTAATTGCTTCCAGATAACCTGCGGGAGGAGTTACCTCTCTGAGTGTATATGTTCCGAGAGGCACATTCTCTATAACAATATTGCCGTTAGAATCGGTTATATATGTTCCGTAGAGCTCTCCGTCCTTATACACTTCAAACTCAACATCAGGGAGATTAAGCGCTCCGCTGACAGTTTCGGCAGATATAGTAAGAGAGGTGGTGTATGGCTGATATACGAAAGATACATCTATTTTTCCTTGGACAAACTTGTAACTTAAAGGACCTTTTGTTTTCAACAGTTTATAACCGGGCACGTCAACTGCGGTAAGGGGACCGTAGTCATCTCCGGGGTAGGCATAATGTGTTACTTCGTCTGCCACATCATTTCCATCTTCGTCAACATAATGGATAACGAGTTCACCGATGTATGCCATTGTCAGGCAGTCGTTAGTATCGAAACCTGCAACATTAGCTATGGCAGCGATTGCAGATTCATAGTCCTCACGATTGATTCTGTCAACCTCAACGGTTACAGTAACCTGAACGGTTTCTCCGCTGTCAATCGACGGAATGGTTGTGAAGAAATATTCTTCATCAATAAATTCACCCTCACTGCAATCCTTGAATGTAGCTGTATCAGGGCTGATGAAAAGTTCTACGGGAACGTCCTCTATCGGAACTCGGCTTGGGTTTTCGATTGTGATAACAAGAGTAAGCTCATCACCCTCTGTAAGTCTTTCGCACTGATCACTTCCGTTTTTATCATGCATTTCGAGCGTCGATACAAGATTTTCGGGGTTGGGTTTAAAGGCGTCAGGATCTTTTTCGCCCAAAACTGTAATGGTGTACTCATTAGATCCGCCGTAATTTCCTATAAACTGATCGCGAACAGTTTCATTGAGGAGATAGCCGTCGGGGGCGGTGCTTTCTTCAAACTCATAAGAGCCCCAGCCTGCATTGTGGATAACAATTTCACCGTTTACGTCTGTAATATAAGGAGTATCCCTGACGGGTTCCCCATCCTTATAAAGGCAGTATTCTGCGCCGCACAAAGGCTGACCATCTTCGCTGTCAACTTTGATAAGTTTGATGGTTGCAGTGCCTTCATCATGAATAAAAATGGGTGTCTGCTCCTCGCCGTCAGGAGAATTGATATGAGCAATATCGATTGTTTCTCCATCATTTTCAGCAGTTACCGAAAAATAATATTTTGTATTATCCGCAGCAAAGCCTGCAGGAGCAACATTTTCCTGAATGTAGTAGTTTCCTATGGGCAGATTGCTGAATTCTGCAAATTCAACACATTCAGGAACCGATACAGCAGCTATCTGCACATCTGTATCTGCGTTGTAAAGTCCGAATTCTGCATCATAGCCGATAAAATTACCTGAAGAATCTATAACATAGAGGCGGATGTTTGCATTCACCTGAATGAGAGAGTTGATAATAGGAGCAGAGGAAATATTACCTGCGGCGACAGTTACATCGACGGGATCGGTTACAGAATAACCGAAGCTTGCGGGAAGATCACTGCCGTCTGCCTGAGTTTCCCTGACTGTATATTCTCCGGGTGCAAGATTTGCAAACACAACCCTTTTTTCTGCCGCATTGTTAAGAACAGCGGATTTGGTTTCCACGAGGTTTCCTTCAGCATCAAAGAGAGAAATATAGAAAACATCGGAAACGGGTGCGGCTTCTCCTTGAGACTGGATCTGAACTTCAGCTGCAATATGACCCTTTGCAGCATCCATCTGAACACTTGTAAAAGTGTAGATGTACTGAATTACTGTGTCGCTGTCAACAAAATCGACACTTGCATCAGTTGATATGTAACCATCGATGCCGGATTCGACTACGGTATAGATATTAGGCGTGTCGTCATCTGCGTACATATACAACGTAGTATCGGCGGGATTGACAGATACCTGTTCTCCGCTGCCCATGACCTGCTGAACGGTGTTTATTGTTTCTCCGTTCATCTGAATGTTATAGGTTACCGGTTCGGTGGAAGGATAGCCGATCCAGTTTTTTACGGCGACAAGCTGAATAATTTTGTTTTCAGCGGCATCTGCGGAAATCTCCTGCGCATAAACCGAATTGAATGAGAACGGCCCTGCAAACAGACCCATAATCATTGACATCACCAGCATTATTGCACCAATGCCTCTATAGAATTTTTCCTGTTTTGGCGTTAAGCCGTTTATAAACCTACTCATGATATTACCTCCACTATATTCCCCTCAATATATACAATACACAAAATCAAAGGGATTTCCATAAATTGTTCAACCTGAAATTTTCTTTTGATGCGAACAGACGGTTGATATCACATCTTTTATTGCTTATATTATACTATATTCTTCAAGAAAGTAAATAGAATTTAATAAATTCTAACAAATGTATAGATATTTTACAAAAAAGAAAATATAACCGACAGAATAACGAAATCTCTTCATGCAGCAAGATAAATAATAAAGAGTAAGGACGTTTTATTTCTGCTTGGTGTTGGGGACTAGCTGAAGTTTATATTGCTCTTATTATGCTGTCTGTTCTACTATTACCTCATTTCTCCGCATATACATGAACCAACCATGTTATCGCAAAGGGGAGAGCAGCAGTGAAAACAAGCACAGAGGCCCGAGCCATCGAGCTCGGCGAATACATAGTCGAAAGCGGCGCAACAGTGCGCAGTGCAGCAAAGAAATTCGGAATATCAAAGTCCACAGTGCATAAAGATGTTTCCGAGCGGCTGAGGGGGATTGACCTTGCGCTGTACGAAGATGTCAAATGCGTCCTGGAGAAAAACAAGGCTCAGCGGCATATCCGCGGCGGTGAGGCAACGAGGAGGAAGTATAAAGGAGAGAGTGCGACAGGTTGATGAGTGTATG
>JAZSJQ010000053.1:0-6497 GCA_045534445.1 Acutalibacteraceae bacterium | reverse complement strand
CATACTCTCAGGAACCAGTCTGTGGTTGAATGCGAGCATGGGCACCTGATCATACGGATATATCTCTCGGTACAGGTTAGGCTCGGGAATATCCTGCAGATCGTATTTATACTGATGCACTTCAAGCAGATTTGTTTTATTTGACAGTTTTACCATTTAGCATCTCCCTTTCGATTGCTGTATGCTTGTATACAAGTGTACACGCATACAAACCTTTTGTCAACTGAATCGGCAAAGTTTTCTGTAAAAAACTGGAAGGAGTTTGTGAAATCTTTGCTGCAGATATGACAAAGGCACCTTTCTTTCCGAAAGGTGCCTGCAGTTATAATTTGGCGTGTTCAAATAATTCCGATAACGGGGTTTTTATTGCATTTGACAGCTCGAAGAGCATATCGAGGGATATACCTGTATTTGCGTTTTCTATACGGCTTATAGTCTCGTAGCTTACGTTCATCTCGTCTGCTATATTCTGCTGTGTAAGACCGTGAAGCTTCCTGAAATAGCTGACAGAGAGCCCCAGACTGCGGTATTTTTCATAATGCTGATCGTTCATATATATCACCATATATATTATATTATACACAAAAGGTTGACTTAATGACATAGAATGATATATACTTGACATGACAGGTCAATAAGGGGTGTTGAAATGGAACTGATTTGTGCTGTTATGAATTATTTTTCATTGATAAGGCTGCAACTCTCAGGGTCAGATTTAGAGGAGTTTTTATTGAGCCAATATACAGAATTGCATAAATACCATTTCGGATTGGGTACTTGGATAAGAAATAATATACTTTCAAAGGATATGTCACTTGTGAAATTGTTTGAAAAATGCGGGATAGATGACCACGACGATATGTCCGCTTTTATCATAAATATGTACTATATTATTTCAAAATCAACAGAAGTCATAGTCAGCTGATTTGTGCACAAAAAGGGACAGCCGCAAGGGCTGTCCCTACATTTTCGCTCAGTCTCCAACAATATTCCTCAGCTTCTGCATCTTCTGGTCAAGCACGATGCTCATTTCCGCGCATTCGGAAAGCTCTGCGTCCATTATCCTCTGCTGCTCGGCGGTCAGCACCTTTTTATATCTGAGGCGGTGCTCCAAATTAGCCCATGACTCCATGGCTATGGTGCGAAGCTGGACTTCAACACGCACCAGTTTTTTCTCACCGCTCAGGAAAATAGGTATCTCCACTATCAGATGCAGACTTCGATAACCGTTGGGCTTGGGATTGGCTATATAATCCTTTTTAGCGATAAGCTTAACGTCGTCCTGCTGAAGGAGGCAGTCGGCAAGCATATAGATATCATCGAGAAAGCTGCACACGACTCTTACACCTGCAACGTCATTGAGTACGTCTTCTATCAGATCGAAACGCATGGGAAGCCCCTTGCGTGCCATCTTTTCACGAATGCTGTCAAAGGATTTGAGCCTTGATTTTATGCTTTCAATGGGGTTGCGCTCATCTCTCAGCGCGAAATGCTCATTGAGCACGCGGAACTTGGTCTCTATCTCAAGAATTGCACAGCGGTAGTAGGTCATAAGCCGCTTTGCGCCCTCGACAATATCGTTGAGCTCCTCATGGGAGCGCTCGTCCAGCATATTGATTATCTGCTGTTTTATCGTAATTTCCTTATCCATATTTTACTCCGTTCAAAATTTTGGTTATATTGTGACACAGTGGGATTTATTTGTCAACGATACGGCTGTGTACAAAGTGTTATGATTATGTGACAGAAATGACCTTTGGGCATATGCCCGAAGGTCATTCAAAAGTTATGAATTATAGGGATAAACAATAATGGGCTCTGAGGCAAATTCCCGCAGAAGAAAAATTTTGTTTTCGAAATTAAAATCGATCACCGAAACACCGTTGAACTCACTTTCATTTCCGTCATAAACGCAGTGAAAATTCCAAATAACGGTATATGTATCGCCTGATGAGTGCATTTCAGAAATATTCCACGAAAACACAGTGCCGTGATCCTTCCAGTCATTCTGCCATCGGAGCATCTGATCGACACCCTCATAGCCCGTACCGACGGATTCTTCGTAGTGAATGTCGGGACTGAACCAATTCTGCCAATCCGATATATCACCTGTTACCCATGAGTGAAAGTAATCAGCGATTATTTGCCTGCGTATAGCATCGTTACTCATAATACTCCTCGCTTGTTGCCCTGTTTCTCAAAGCCCGTGAGATACTGCCGCTTCGGTAACCGTATCGGGCGAGCTTGTTCCAGACCCTTGCCCTTGTTTTCTCGTCTTCAAGTCCCATGCCGAGCTTTCCCGAAAGAAGTATCCCGAGCTGCTCGTCCTCATCGATTTCAAGGTCGTCGACCACCCTTTGAGCAAGGTTTGCATCAATGCCCTTCTGCCTTAGCTCAAGCAGAATTCGCTTGCCTGCATAGTGTTTTACATCAAGATACTGCTGAGCAAGCCCCCTTGCGTAGCTTTCGTCGTCAAGGAGCCTCAGTTCATGCATTTTTTTTACGGCTTCATCAGCCGCCTGCGGAGTGGTCTTCATTGTAAGCTTCCTGCGGAGTTCCTTTTCAGAATAGTCTCGGCAGGATATCATATAGTACGCACTGCGCTTTGCGCGCAGTGCGTCTGATTTTTCTTTAAGCTCGGAAAGTTCTTCTTCGGAATATTCCCTGCCCTGACGAAGCCCCTCGTCATAAACAAGCTGGGCATCAAGGCGCATATATTCCGTTCCGTCGTCATTTATGAGCGCAATGAGCTTGCCGCGGCGCTTACGGAATTCAAAGGACGGCATCAGTCAACGTTAATGTCGATGTCAACAATGGGCCCGTCCATGGGCTTGGGAGCAGCGATCTTCTCGGTTGCGGGACGGTCCTTTGCAGCGGCTTCATCAGCGGCGGCCTGAGCCTTCACAGAGTTTGCGCGGATCTGAGCCTCGATCTCCTCGGCAACATCGGGATTGTTCTCAAGGAATTTCTTGGCATTCTCTCTGCCCTGACCGATCTTCTCACCGTTATAAGCATACCATGCGCCGCTCTTCTTGATAATGTCCATCTCGGCGGCGATATCAACTATCTCACCGATATGGCTTATTCCCTTGCCGTAGACGATGTCAAAGGATGCGGAGCGGAAGGGGGGAGCGATCTTGTTCTTGACGACCTTCGCCTTTGCGATGATACCCGTAACATCCTGACCCTGCTTGAGAACATCGGTCTTGCGGATATCGATACGGACAGAGCTGTAGAACTTGAGCGCTCTGCCGCCGGGGGTGGTTTCGGGGTTGCCGAACATTACGCCAACCTTTTCACGGAGCTGATTGATAAATATAGCCAGACAGCTTGACTTGCCTATAGCGGCAGTAAGCTTTCTCATAGCCTTGCTCATAAGTCTTGCCTGAGCGCCAACCTGAAGGTCGCCCATTTCACCGTCTACCTCAGCACGGGGAACGAGAGCTGCAACAGAGTCGATTACGATAACATCGATAGCACCGGAGCGGATAAGAGCCTCGGCAATTTCCATGGCATCCTCGCCGTTGTCGGGCTGGGAAACAAGAAGGGAATCAATATCAACACCCAGAGCGCGTGCATAGATAGGGTCAAGAGCGTGCTCAACGTCGATAAATGCGACTTCACCGCCGTTTTTCTGACCCTCTGCGATGCAGTGGAGAGCAAGGGTGGTCTTACCGGAGGATTCAGGTCCGTATATTTCAACGATTCTGCCTCTGGGAAGTCCGCCGATGCCGAGAGCAAGGTCAAGACCCAGAGAGCCTGTGGATATTGCCTCAACATTAAGGGTGGAATTCTGACCCAGACGCATTACGGCATTTGCACCGAACTGTTTTTCGATGTTCGCCATTGCGGTTTCAAGGGCTTTCTTTTTTCCGTCTGCAGTGGTAGGAAGGGGCGCCGCTTTCTTCTTTGTATCAGCCATTTCGTTACCTCCAAGATTTTATGTTCTGATTTTAGCACATTAATTCATATATTACAAGATGCAAAATTTAAAGCTGTGCGAGTTTTGTACCAATGATGACTCTGTTGTTATTGTTTATATCTCGTATAGCGCGTATTTGAGCCATTTTTGCGTCGCTGAATAATTTGCTGACGCTTTCCTTCTGGTCATACCCTATCTCAACGGCGATGATGCCGCCCGTCTTTACAAGAGGCAGCCAGTTTTCGAGTATGGCGCGGTAGAATAAAAGCCCGTCATCACCGCCGTCAAGAGCCATAGAGGGCTCTTTTCTCACATCTCCCGTAAGCTCATTCATAATTTTCGTGGCTATGTAAGGCGGATTTGAAATAACGGCATCAACGGTGCCGAAGCGATCAGAGGGCTTCTTCAGCACATCGTATTTCAGGGCTTTTACTCGGTTTTCACCGTAAGCTTCTATATTTGAAAGCAGATAGGGGAAAGCTTCATCAGAAAGCTCAACGCAGGTGCAATTTCCTTTTCCGAGAATTCTGCACACTCCGAGACCGACTGCACCCGTGCCTGCGCACAGGTCGATGATTTCAGGGCTTTCAATACCCTTCAGAGCCTCTGCGGCACATTCCACAAGGGTCATGGTGTCCTCTCGCGGCACAAGCACTCCCTCACCGCAGGCAAGAGACATACCGCAGAATTCCCAGACGCCGAGAATGTACTGCAGAGGGCGGTGAGTGCGCTCTCTGCAGAGCATGAGATACCTTTCGGCATCTCTTTCGCTTATTTCCTCAGAACCTCTCATAATAAGCTCTGAGCGGTTTTTTATGTTGAAAACAGGCTCCAGCAGACACATTGCATCAAAGGCAGGACATTCGAGTCCTGCCTTTTCTATTATAGTTTTTCCTTCGCGGTACACCGCGTTAAGAGTTACCACTTGTCCTCCTCCTGATTTTCGGGAATGACCTCGATGAGAGCCTCAAGAGCACATTCAAGCTGGCTGTCGTCAGGCTCCTTGGTGGTGAGTCTCTGCATCCACATGCCGGGAGCGGAAATTATTCTTGTAAACCAATTGTCGTATCTGCCGCAAATCTTGAGAAGCTCGTAACCGATGCCCATGATAAGAGGTATGCAGGCGAGCTTTGTGAGAATTCTCAGCCAGTCGGGGAATGTGGGGGGAATGAAAACACCTGCAACTATGCTGAGAATAAGCATAATGATAAGGAAGCTGGTGCCGCATCTGGGGTGGAAGCGCTTGAATTTCTTAGCGTTTTCAACGGTAAGCTCCTCGCCTGCCTCGTAGCAGAAAATGCTCTTGTGTTCTGCACCGTGATACTCAAATACTCTTCTGATATCCTTCATTTTGGAAACGAGAGCAATATAGATTATAAATATGATAATGCGGAAAACACCCTCAAAGGAGGACTTGATAAGATGGCTCCATTCGCTGTGGAAAGCAACCTGAGTGAAAGCGGAATCAGAAAGGAACTTATCGCACAGCCAGCCGATGCCCTTGAAGGAATAGACGGGAAGTACCACAAAAAGTCCCACGGCAAGCAGGATTCCCAGAAGTGAAGCTATGAACATAAGGAAGTCCATGAACTTGCCGCCCCAGAGTTTTTCGAGCTTCTTGTCAAATTCGGAAGGCTCTTCCTCTTCGGCAAATCCCGAAAGGTCGGCAGAACGGGTCATTGTACCCATTCCCAGACGCATGGAGTCCACGAATCCGAAAATACCGCGGATGATGGGGATTTTTTTGATAAAGCTCTTTTTCTTCTTGTCGGGAACTTCTTCATAAATGAGCTTGCCGTCCTTGCCGCGGACGACCATCATGGTGCGGGAGGGACCGCGCATCATAACGCCTTCAATGAGTGCCTGACCGCCGATGGAAGTTATCTTCTTTTCGCCCTTGCGCACGCGAATACGCTTATCCTCCGCAGGTTCTTCACTGACTTCTGCAGCGGTTTCCTCAGAGGTTTCCTCAGAAGTTTCCTCAGAAGTTTCCTCGAAGACTTCCTCGGAGGTTTCCTCGAAGAGTTCTTCTGCAATCTCACCGACAGTTTCTTCTGCGGCTTCGGTTTCGACAGCGGCATCCTCCTCTTCGTCCTCGATAAAGCGGACGGGAGGTCTCCAGTCGTCATCTTCTTCTATGATTTCGTTGTTCATTTCGTTTTCGATCATTGTGTTATGTCCTTTCAAAACATTAGGTATATATTTGCACAGATATTACTCTGCGTTTTTCTTTGCGATAGGCAAGGTAACAGTCACAACGGTGCCTTCACCAAGTCTGCTGGCAATATCTATTCTGCCGCCGTGCTGGGAAATGATTTCCTCAGCAACACCGAGACCGATACCGAAGCCGCGCTTGGTGTTGTTTGCCTTGTAGAACTTCTGGGTGATTTTAGGCAGATCCTCGGCGGCGATGCCGCAGCCGTAGTCGCGTACCATCACCTTTATCTCGTCCCCCGAAGCAGTGGCGGCGACGTGTATTTCACTGCCTGCCTCACTGTATTTCATGGCATTGTCAATAAGATTTGTGAATACCTGTCTGAGACGGTTTCTGTCTCCCATTACCGGAGGAAGGTTT
>JAZSJQ010000052.1:0-2742 GCA_045534445.1 Acutalibacteraceae bacterium | reverse complement strand
AACAACTGAAAAAGGAGGCATTATATGGGCTTGTTTAGAGTTTCAACTGAATTCAATGAAGAATCCTTTCCCGAACTCCCCAAGCTTGAAGCAGCAAAAAAAGCAGGACTTTTTACATAGATTCTCATGCTTGAAAAGTCTCTGGAAACATACATTAAGCTGAGCCACAACAACGAATACGTCCACGCTATCGCAGGATTCTTTGCCGCAATGGAAAATATACTTTTTGACGGAAGCTCATCAGTAAAAGAGTTTATTTCAGCAAATTATCCGGAAAAATGTGAAATTTTTGAAATGGACATAATTGCATCGGACGAGGGCGGATTTTACGTTATTTGTCCGTATTGCAAAAATGCTGTATATTTTAATGCCGATAAGAAGGAATGCTTGGAAGCGCTTCGAAATATCGGTGGAATAAGAGGCTGCTGCCCCAGCTGTAAATTTGTAAGCCGATTACACCCGTACACCATGATAGACGTACTTTTGAGAGGTAAAACAGATGCATAATGATAAAGACTTGGAATTTATTAGCGAAGCCCTTGAAACTCCCGAAGAAAAGCTCAAATATATTGAGTTTCTTAAAAACAGATATGAAAAACTCGCAGCTGAAACAGAGGTTTTATCTCGCTACTTGTTATACACAATCAAGAAAGCACTCTGCGAACACGAAGGAGAATTGTTATGAGCGATATTGATATCATGAGCATACTTGACGATTACGCAGCAACGCTTGATGTTCATAATGCAGTACTGGAAACTCAGAGAGATATTCTCGTAGAAATCAGCAGGATATTACTTGATATCGACAACATCGAGCTTGCGTATTGAAATCAATAAAACAACGAAGCAAAATGAACGGCAGGGAGCAATCCCTGCCATTCATTTTGCTTCGTTCACTTTATCACTATTCCAATAAACTCCGTAAAGCTCGGTATAAACTTAAGTCCTGCACTGTTAAGCACTGACGGTACAAGCAGACATACAGCCGAAGCGCCGATTGCCATTATGGAGCTGTCGAACAGGCCGCTTATCAGCATTATTATAAGCCCGACCGCACATGTGCAGAGCATTCGCACGATATAGAGCAGTACAAGATATTCTTTAAGCGACATCTCAATGTGAATACCTCTGAGCATCTCAACGCTCTGACAAGGTGCGTCAATATTATTAAATTCCATACCGCTTGCTATCTGCCAGAGCTGAGCTATATTGACACTCAGAGACAGAATAATGCATACGCAGAGCACAAGAACCACCTTGTTTGCCGTCAGACAGGATCGTCCACATTTTGAGCTTTTGAGCGTATTTGTCATATTGCTCTGCTTTTCAAAGGACATAATGCCGCCGAAAGTGGCAATAAGTGCAAGCAAAATATAAAGGCTGTTCTTGCTTGTGGTCTGCCTGTCGCCGGAGAGCAGAAGATTATATACATTCTGGTTGATTATCTCAACGCTGATGCCGGTTTCGCAGGTGTATGCCCAGCAGTCTTCCGCTTTTTCCACAAAGTGACCGAGCATTGAAATATCGTACGCCAGCATCTGTAATTTATATGCCATACGATTCAGGTCATTTTCAGATGCACCGTTTTTCTCCATCTCCTGAAATTCAGCGTGCAGGCGATACCATTCTTGGTTCATCTCGTCGTATTCTGCGTTGATACCGTCCACCATCTCCTGCGTAACAGGACCACTGTAATTTTCATAAAGCTTTCCAAACTCAACATCAATGTCTCCCGTGTAGGTGTACTGCATAGTAGAGGACACTGCAAGATAGATAACTGCGGCAATGATAATCAAGCCTTTTCGGTCGATAAGTGCTTTCTTTGTTTCCCACAGAAACAGCGGTAACTGTGGTGTTCTGCGGCTTACAGCTTTACTGAGTTTTGTGATTATGCTGTTATTTGTTCTTGTCAGCATCACCTTGCCCGACGCGGACAGCACACAGACAGCCGCAATCAGTGTGAATGCTGCAGCTCCGAAAAATATCGCCGATGAAGCAAAACCTACAGGCTTACCGAAAACATTCAGATTACAGTAATTCTTATAGAGTACATCATTATTAAGCAGTGCGAATATGTTGCAGTATTTGAGGATATTTATGGCATCTGTTGGGATTATCAGAGCATACAGCAGATACTGAGAGCCGAATAACAGAACAGAACCTACAGCAGCGGCAACAGATTCAAAAAGTGCAGACAAAAGCCAGAAAATCAGACCGATTATTGCGGCTGCAAGGGCTTTGAGCAATGCAGAAAAAATGAAGTAATCCAATATACTTATCGGAAGAGAGCACTTCATAAATTCGGGAACAGATTGTATTGAACGAAGCAAGCCCATATCTCCGTAAACAACCGAGGCGGTTGCTGCAGATGTGACAGTCAGCGCAATGCTTGCAATAACGCTCACTGCAGAAACTATCAGCACACGCCAGAGTGCAAGCTGAATCCGTCCGTTTTTTGTGCTGTGAATCAGATAATGCAGACCTTTTCTTTTTTCTTCGGTAAATAATGTAACAGCATAGATAACTGCAACAATCAGAATAAAATCCGATGTGATGTAGTTCGAGAATACGACCACTCCTCGGTTTTCGCCAAAAGAAACCTCCCCAGACAGTGCGGCATAGTCCTGCGCTGTCTTTTCTATATTCGCCATAGAGAAGCTGTCCCGTCCCTGCAATATCGAAATAGCATCGAGGTCTGAGGCATTATTGCTGACATTCTGTAAAAAGGCAGGATAGCTCTCG
>JAZSJQ010000105.1:0-37632 GCA_045534445.1 Acutalibacteraceae bacterium | reverse complement strand
CCCGTTGGTCAAGCGGTTAAGACACCGCCCTTTCACGGCGGTAACATGGGTTCGATTCCCGTACGGGTCACCAGAAAAAAGCACTTGCGAAAGCAAGTGCTTTTTTCAATGAAATAAATCCCTTGCGGGATTTGTGAAATACGCTTCGCGCGTGAAATGTTTTGCTCACGCAAAACGTGAAATGCCTGCGGGCATGAGGGGATTTATTTTATTTCACTTTCTGCATCAGCAGAAAATTTCACAATGACTGCAGGTCATTATTTCATATACGAAGGATATTTCATTTTATAATCTTACAAGGATTAAGATAAAGAAAGCTCACAGTGCGCTGCACTGTGAGCTTTTTCGCATACTATTTATTCCTCGGGAATGAAATCTTCAAAGATGGAGCTTGCCTTTTTCTCAACGCCTGCTCTGAAATCCTTGACATTCTTTACTGTCCAGCGGAATTCCTTTGCTCCGAACAGCACTCGGTTGAGCCATACACCGGGGACGTTTACGTCCTTGACATTGACCGCGATGAAATCAGGTCTGCCCAGAACATTGAAAAGAAGCAGACTCTCCGCAATATCAGAGAATATCTTTTTCTTTCCTTCCCGTGAAAAACGGGTAACAAGCTGACCGCGGATATAATTCGGGCGGTTCTTCTTGAACCAGCGAACTGCCATGGGGTCAAAGGATTCAACAACAAAGTCACCCTTATACTTATCAAGAAGCTTTGCTGCGGCACTGCATACCTTATCGCAGTTTTTGTTCGTCTTTATCTCAACAATAAGAGCTTCTCTGCCGTTTACAAGAGACAGGACCTCGCTGAAAAGAGGTATCTTCTCCCCTGTGCCGCCAAGATTAAGCCTCTGAAGCTCGGCGTAGGTGCTTTCGGAAACAAGTCTCGGCATACCTGTCACGCGCCTTGTATTCTCGTCGTGAATGACAACCAGCTTGCCGTCCCTTGTCAGGCGCACATCAAGCTCAAAGCCGTAGCCATGCTCAAGAGCGCGCTTAAAGGCTGCCATAGAGTTTTCGGGTACTCCGATACTCTTATCGTGAAGTCCCCTGTGGGCATAATTTCTCTTGCTGAGTCTGTTGAGCTTCTTGCTTCCTCTGAAAGAGGGCATTGCAAGAAACAGATAAAGAAACAGCAGGAGTATTATTACTATGAGAATTATAAACAATGCTTTCATTTCAATCAATCTCCAACATCAAGTGCCTCAAGACCCTTCTTTGCCTCAGGCTTGTTGTCGCCGTGACGGGTAACAAGCATGGTCACGAAGGAGAGGATAACAAAAATCGTTGCATAGGGGAACAGTGTGGTCATGTCGATCTTGTCCATGAAGATACCGGAAACAGTGGGAGTCAGAGCCTGTGCAGCCATGCTGAATGCATAGTAATAACCGGTGTACTTGCCGATGGTGCTGCCCTTTGCAAGCTCAACGACCATGGGGAAGGAGTTTACATTGATGGTAGCCCAGCCGATACCTGCAAGGGCAAAGAGGACATTCATTATCATGGGAGATGAACCCTCTCTGATGGTCGATGCAAAGCCGAATGCGCAGGCAAGCATGATTATACCTGTAAGAATGGACTTTTTGCGTCCGATCTTGGAAGAAACGATACCTACGGGGATATAGGAAACGATAGCTGCTGCATTTGCAAGCAGGAGAGTGGAGTTGTAGTCGATCTTCAGAACGTTGCTTGCGTATACGGAATACTTACTTGTTACTGCATTGTAGCCCATGTACCACAGGAAAACGGAAAGCAGAATGAATATAAGGGAAGCAAACTCGCCCTTTGAAAGCTTTCTGTCACCCTCGTTTGTGTCCTCATCGGATTCGTCGATGCCGTATTCCTTGCTTTCAGCCTGCATTTCTGCAGCCCACTTGTTTTCTCTGACGGTTGCCATGAAGATTATAAGCGCCAGAACCATGATTACTGCAATGCAGCCGAAGAATACGATATAGTTCATGTATCTGTTGGAGGCATCGCCTGTCTTGAATACCATGCCAAGTACAAGAACAAGGATTCCGCCGAAGGTGCCCATAAGATTGATCACAGCGTTTGCCTTTGAGCGCAGGGGCTTTATTACAACATCAGGCATCAGCGCAACCGCAGGAGAACGGAAGGTTGCCATGGAGATAAGTGCTGCAAGAAGTGCTGCGATGAAAAAGATAAGTGCTGTGGGGTCGGAAACGACCTTGTCCCATGCAAATGCCTGCTTTTCGGCATCGGAAATGCCCTCGATGCCCTGAATGTTGAGAAGCTGCATATTGTCTGCAAAGGACATTGCCATAAAGGAAATAACAGCGGCAATGGTACCGAAGAGAACAAAGGGTGTTCTCTTGCCCATTTTTGCATTGCACTTGTCGGATATTGCGCCGAACATGGGAAGCATGAAAAGCGCAAGGATATTGTCAAGGGTCATGACAAAACCCGATGCGGTCTGGGACATACCGAATTTATCGGTAAGGATCTTCGGCACGATGGTGTCATAAGCCTGCCAGAATGCGCATATCAGAAAAAACGCAAAACCGACGAGAATAACTCTCTTGTTGTTAAGTTTCATTTTCATCTTCCTTTATATATGTAATAATATACGGGACAAAGTTATTGTAACACTTTGTCCCGTATTAAGCAATGATTATTTAAAATTTTGTCAGTTTTGCTTTCTTACTACGCCGTATTCATCATCGAGGCGGAAGTAAGGACAGCTTTTCTGCCCTGAGCTTAAAAATTTATATACCTCGTCTTCATCGAGATTCACAAGACATTCGTAGTCCTCATACTCCTCGTTGTAAACGTAGTACACACACATTTCACAGCAGCCGTTCATCAGAGCATCATCGCCATGAGACAGATAAGGGGCGAATTCCAGTAAATGGTTATCTCGTTGCAGGAATAGCTGTCAAGATTGTCGATATAGCACTTCATGGGAGCTGTTCCCTCTGCGATATAGGTCTGTGCAGTGGGATCCTCACGGTTCTGGTTGGGTCCGCCGATAAGCATACCGGGCATTACCTCTCCTGCAGCCTCGCTGATTCTGTGATGGGGATTCTCGGGATATCTTGTACCTGTTCCCGTTACATAGCTTCTGCCCATGGGGTTGAGACCGTAGATGTAATGGAAGTGCATGAATGCCTTGTCGAGATAAGCCTCATTGCCTGTGAGCTTATATGCCTGAGTAAGGGTTGCGCCGTTATCAGCAACGATCATATTGCTGCCCCAAGGATATTCGATAAGGGAAATACCGTATACTTCATCTTCTGCTACTGCAAGGAGATCGTCGGCGTAAGCGATAAAGTCATTGTAAAGTGCATCGTAGGTGTCTTTGTCTCTCATGGACTCATCAAGACCGATATACTCGAGAGTACCGAAGGTGCCTATATCAGCCCAGCCCTTGCCTCGGTAGATATTGCCGCTCTGTGCAACAGCCTTTACCGCATCGTGGTACTTCTCATCGCCTGTCGCTCTGTAAAGCGCTGCCGCAGCCCAGAAGCGCTCGTCGCCGTCATTTTCGTCGGGATATTCGCCTGTGTTGGTATCAGTGGGATTGTGGAATGCAATGGTGCCGTTCTTCTCAAGGAAGCTCCATGCAAGCTCTGCGCTTGCAAGGCACTTTGCAGCGAACTCGGGGTCAACGCTTTCATAAACTCTTGCTGCAACTGCCATGGAAGCTGCAAGGTCTGCAGTTGCAGGGGTGGAAATTGCAAATGCAAAGAGGGGATCAACATCAAGCTCAGGATATACATTTCCGCAGAACTGCTTGGTGTTTACCTTATGATATACAGCACCGTCTTCGCGCTGCATCTTGAACATCCACTCAAGCTCGTAGCGTGTCTCGTCAAGAATATCGGGAGTGCCGTTGCCGCTTTCGGGAATACCCAGGTCATCGTCAAATACCTCGGGGTTTGCCTCGTATGCGTAAAGCAGGTCTGCAACGGTCTTAGCCGCAGGAACAACATAACGTCCGTAGTCGCCGGCATCGTGCCAGCCGCCGGAAACATCAATACGCTCAGTTCTTGTTCCGTGAACAACTGCCTCTCTGGTGTGGCATTCGCCGTGAGCAAAGTCACCTGCGTATTCCTCCGTGAGTGCGCAGCCGCAGCGCTGGAGATAGAGCATCTTTACAATGCTGTCAAAAGCATTGTCATATACGTCCTCACCGATTGTAAAGGTGTAGGTCTTGCCCATCTTGGAGGTGTTTATGTAGTATGTTCCGGGCTGTGTGAAATCAGAGAAGTCACCGATTCTGACACCCTCATCTGCCGCGGGGGAGTACTTCTTGTTGGTGGTCTTTGCAGAATAGACTACCTTACCGCTCTCGTCGCAGATATCATAGGAAGATATGTCGTTTGCGCCGTGGAAGTATACAAGCTTCTCATCCTCGGGTCTGTATCCTATCTGATTGAATTTTGCATAGGTAACAGGCTCCTCAACAAGGATAATTGCGTTTTCTTCGGACACAACATTTATCTGAATGTCATCAAAGCAAACGTTGAAGGGCTCTGCAAATGCCTCCTGGGTCTCGCCCATTGCAGCATGTGTACCCATGTTGAATGCCATGCGCTGGGTACCGTCAACCTCCGCCATGGTAAAGGGGATTCTGAAGGTCTGGGGCTCCTCGGTTATGGTGACGATCTCGGAGCAGTATGCCTGATAGCTGCCGCCGTTCTGCTGGATCCTCGCCTCACATACCTTTTCCTTCGTAGACCATGCGGTGAAAACAAACTCATAATCGCCGTTTTCGTGGATCTCGAAGCCGTCATAGAAAAACTGAACGGAATAATCGAGATTACCGGTCTTGGATATAGTAATCACGCCGGTCTCATCAACTACCTGAAAGTCAGCCTCGCCACCGCTGAGGTAGGTACCCCAACCGGCATTGCCGTTTGTAAAGCTTCCGTTTTCTGCAAGGTTTGTGCCGATCTCACGGTCGAGACCGTGATTTTCGCTTTCTGTGTCCTCTGCACCGCTGTCAGGTGCGTCGGTGGGAGTGACATCTGCCGACGATACAACAGGTGCCTCGGGTGTCTCCTTGCCTCCGCATGCGGCAAGAGAGAAGATCATGATAAGGGAAAGTGCCAGTGCAATAAGCCTTTTCAATTCGTATTCCTCCTTGGTTTTCAGTAATGTAACTTCATTATACAACCTTATTTTCTCCTTGACTATAGCTTTCTTTTATTTAATAAAGTTAAATTTGCTTTTCTTTACTATTAATAAATTATCAATTGACAAAATTTATGCACAATGCTATTATTTCTTATTGCCATTAAATTCTTTTTCAAACCAAACTGTCCCTTTTTTGTGTTATATTTATAAAGCTGATTTCTGATATTGACATATTTAACCTCTAATTCACACATTATCCCGCAATAAGAGTTAAAATTACGGTATGACCCTTGCAGTCAGGAGGAAGAGTATTATGAGCCGTGGTTATCATAATGATAATAACAGACCCGTGCGCAATGACTATATATACGACGAAAACGAATATTCGGGCTATGAGCCTATCTACGAAGAGGACAGACGTGCCTACAACGCATATGACAATTATGACAGAAGCGGCAGCGGCAGACGCTACGAGGACGAGTATGACGATACCTATGATGCCTATGCAGCAGGCAGTACTCTCCGCCGCTCCAGAGAAGAATCGGCATACCGTTCGGCTCATACCAGCACAAATGCCTATATCGCTCCCGAGGCATCCGCAAAATCAAATAAATCGAAGATCATAAAGATCGCTGCTTTCTGTTTTGTTGCTCTCATTATGGTAATAGTGAACGTCGCCATTACCGTAGCCTTTGATATGCTTGGCAATGTAAACACCATCACTTATGAGCAGGTTGAGGATTTCCGCGTTCAGGGCGATGAGCTTGTTGAGCTTGATAAGGAATTTGCAGAAAGCCCCACCGATGCAATCAGTGAGACAGACCTTGATCTCCCCACCGACTATATCATGAGTACCGACGATGTCTCCCTTATTCTTCTTGTGGGTTCTGACTCCCGTCTCGGTGTCAGCAAGGCTGCCCGCGGCGACTCAATGATAATCGTTGCAATCGACAGAAAACACAAAAAGATAAAAATGGCTTCCATTATGCGTGACCTTTACGCTATAATCCCCGGTTACAAAAATGACCGTTTCAACACTGCATTCTACTATGACAGCCGCTACGGCAACCTCGACCTGAAAATAACCTTCAGAACTATCGAGAAGAACCTCGGCATAAAGATGGAAGACTATGTGGTAGTTGACTTCGGCGGTTTCCGCAGGATCGTCGATCTGCTTGGCGGTGTCACAATAGAAGTCAACAAAAAAGAAGCTCAGTATATGTGTTCTCACAAGGATTACGGACGCTTCCCACGCTATAAGGAAGGTGCAGGCACCTATCTGATGACGGGCGCTGAGGCTCTCAATTACTGTCGTATGAGAAAAGTCGGCAATGGTGACTTCGAGCGTACGGAAAGACAGAGAAAGGTAATTACTCAGATAGCTTCCCAGCTCAAGGGATCCGATGCAACAACCCTCTACAATATCGCCATGGCTTGCATGGACAGTATTGTCACCAACATTCCCGAGCAGGAGATCATCGGCTATGCAATGGAGGCTGTCGATATTCTCGGATATGATATAGTTCAGATGCAGCTCCCCATAGAGGGCTCCTATGTTTACAGCAGTGTTTACAAGGGAACCACCCGTATGTCTGTTCTGTGGCCTAACTATAACTGGAATGCAAAGCAGCTTAAAAAGTTCATTTTCGAAGATGATATGTCCTATATCAGCGGCAAAAAGGCAACAAATGTTACAATTCCCTTCCTGCCCGCAGGCACTGTAACATCACTTGAACCCGAGTCTCCCACAGATATCACTTCTGATACCACATCTTCGGAAACTACATCTACGGAGTCCACTGCAAGCTCTACCGAATCAACGAGCTCAAGCACCTCAAGCTCAACCAGCTCTTCGAGCTCCTCCGGTGAGTCCACCTCTTCCTCCACTGAATCTACGGAGTCAACCACAAGCTCCACCGAATCAACCACATCTACTACGACCACTACCACAACAACTACTGCTGCACCTCCCCCCGCTCCCGACCCTGAGGCAGGCTCTGAAGGATAAAAGAATTTAATAAATCAAAGGAGACTGCAAAAGCAGTCTCCTTTTTGTTTTAATGACAAAAGCCGCCGAATAATCGGCGGCTCATTCATTTCATTGTATTTTATCCGAAGGCTACGGCATTTCTGCCTGTTTTACCCATTCCGTCCGCCTCATATCCGCTTCTGCGGATCCTTGCGCCGGGGAGAATTGTAACCTCCACTTTTGGAAGCACTGCATTTATAAGATTCACAAAGCTGCTCTCACCGTTTTTGGGTTCACCCGTAAAAATCTGAGCCGCTCTGCTTGTTTTAATATGTTTCGCCACTGCCTGCACGGGGTTCTCACTGTAAAGAAGAGTAAACTCCACACCCAGCTCAGAACACACCGAACGCAGATAGTCAAGCGCATTTATCTTTTCCTGATATTTTTCGCCCGATGTATCAGCAGTATCCATAACACTGACCACCGTAAGCTTTGCTTTCTGATTATCGCTGATAGCTTTCGCGGATCTTATCAGTCTGTCGCAAGCCTCCTGTGCGGTAACGCAAGCAACAAAAGTCTGACGTCTGCCCACTTTTTTCACCCCCTTTCCTATCCGTTTTCAGTATACACTTCATAAGATGGTATAGCAAGTATCATTTTTGTATAAACTATTAAAAAATTGTAAAGAATAGCGGCTGATGCTTGTCTAATTTTATTGTAAAAGCGCCTGTATAAACCTGTATGAAGATGTTAAAAATACCATCGGAGGTGTAATTTACATGAAATTCAATCAAAGTAAACGCACAAAGAAAAACGGAGGATATCTTCTTGCCGCAGTGCTTTGTCTTGCGGCTGTTGCCATCGTTGCTTTTTCCAACAGGCTTGGCAAAAACGAGCCGCAGACCGCTTCAGATGGTGCAGATACCATGTCTCAAAACTATGAGGAGCTGCCCTCAGACGAGGCGCTGAGCGAAATGAACGGCAGTGAGCAGGGCGATTATCTTGTTCCTCTCAGCGCTTCCGACAGTGAGCCGACAACTGCCCCCACCACTCCCATCAGCAGCACAGAGCCCACGACCTCTCCCACAAAACCTG
This sequence comes from Acutalibacteraceae bacterium, assembly GCA_045534445.1. Classification (GTDB taxonomy): domain Bacteria; phylum Bacillota; class Clostridia; order Oscillospirales; family Acutalibacteraceae; genus JAISGQ01. The sequence continues at coordinate 29,465 of JAZSJQ010000105.1, read as the reverse complement.
TCAGCACTGAACCCGATACAAGCGAAGTCATGAGTGAACCCGAACCTGAACCCGAAACCGTGGAGGTCTCTGCCGAACCCTTGATCTTCATAAAGCCTGTCTCAGGTCAGGTCTTCAAGGAATTTTCAGGGGATTCTCTTGTTTTTTCAAAGACCCTCGGTGACTGGCGCGTACACAACGGCACCGATATCCGCTGTGAATACGGCTCTGCCGTCTGTTCCTCTGCCCACGGCACTGTTGCCTCTGTCAGCCGCGACGACCGCTACGGCAATGTTGTGATCGTCCGCCACGAGGACGGCTCCATGCTCTATTACTGCGGACTCGACGAGATCTCCGTCAAGGAAGGTGATGCAGTGCTTTCGGGACAGAAGCTCGGTACTGTGGGAGTTGTCCCCTGTGAATGCGAGGACGAGCCTCATCTGCATCTGATGGCTATGCGTGACGGCGAGTTTGTGGAGCCTGTCTCCGCTTTCGGTCTTTCCTATTGATCCACGCCCTCGAAAACTTCCGAATCGTTTAGGGGCACAAAAAGCGCTGAGAAAGATCTCAGCGCTTTTTAATATTACAATCTGTTCAGCTTTTTCTGAAGTCTTTCAATGTCAGACTGAGTAAATGAATCGGGGTCAACTCCGCAGGAATGGCACGCACTGCGGAACTCGTCAATGTCAATGGTACTGTTTGGGCTTTTCGCAAGCTGCTTTGCCACTCGGTTTACGCACCCCTCGCTCGTGTCCATATACCCCTCTTCTTCCATCGCCGCCAGCATCCACGGTTCAAACATCGTCAGTACCTCCTGCATAATACACCCCTGCAAAAACGCCTTCAAGGTCAGATTCGCTGACCGTTGCTTCACCCGTCAGCGCTGATGTGAGAATATCACACAACCGTCCGCTTTCAATCGCCTCCGCAGTTATACCGTCAATTTCAAGCATATACACGTTTTCGCTTTCCATTCCGTAAACGGAGTAGTATGAAAACAGTACTCCTTCTTCAAGTGCCACTGCGTGAGCCTTTTCAATCACTGCAGCAACGCTTCCCATATCATCGGTTGCTCGGCAGATAAGTATAAGGGTACTGCCTCGAAATATAGGGTGAGCAGGTTCAAAGCTTACTCCGAGATATATGGAAGGCGGTATGTCATTTCGCACTCTGGGCGGAAATGTCACCTCCGCTCGCAGTATGTCCGTACCCGACTCAATCAGCACTTCGCTCATATACTCGCCCATGCTTCTCTCGAGCCTCAGCAAAGTGTTGTTCATTTCGGTAACTCTGTAGTAATAATCATCAGCAATATTACCATTTGTATATGATACATAGAAGTAAATGTCTTCACAGTCGGCATCCGAGACCAGAAGGCTATAGGACACAGCACCGGTATGTTCGGGTTTCTGACCGTGGTTTTTCACATTTATTTCGGGGTAAGCTTCATCTATGTACGCCCACATACTTTCCCCGGCTTCTGCCACAGCCTTTGCACTGCCTCCCGATGTCATGGCAATGTACAGTATCGCACATAGCAGTAATACGCCCATTGCAATGAGCATACAATCCCCTCTTGTTAGCCGTTTTCTTCCGTTATCCACACTGATGCCTCCAAGATAAAATAACCCACGGGCATTTTCTGCCCGTGGGTTCGGACTTTAAAATCAATAATTTTCCTTCTTGATCTCAAAGTATGCCTCGGGATGAGCGCATACGGGGCAGAGCTTGGGAGCCTGCTTGCCGACATGAATGTGACCGCAGTTACTGCACTGCCAGATCATGTCGCCGTCGCGGGAGAATACGAGACCGCCCTCAACATTCTCAAGAAGCTTGCGATAACGCTCCTCATGCTCCTTCTCGATCTTGCCTACAGCCTCAAAGAGATAAGCGATGTGGTCAAAGCCCTCTTCCTTTGCGACTTTTGCAAACTCTGCATACATTTCTGTCCACTCATAGTTCTCGCCTGCTGCTGCATCTGCGAGGTTTACGGTGGTGGTGGGGATCTCGCCGTCGTGGAGAAGCTTGAACCAGATCTTTGCATGCTCCTTCTCGTTGTTTGCGGTCTCCTCAAAAATGGAAGCTATCTGAACATAACCGTCCTTCTTTGCCTTGGATGCATAGTATGTGTACTTGTTTCTTGCCTGGGACTCACCTGCAAATGCTGCAAGGAGATTAGCCTCAGTGCGTGTACCTTTAAGTTCGGGCATAAATATTTTACCTCCGTTATTCTTTTATGCTGTTAGTTTATACCAAACCAACAGTTTTATCATAACATATTTTGTGCGAAAATCAATGATTTATTTATGAACAAGACCAAAAATTCCTGCATATAACGTTAAAAAGGAGGTGCAGCAGATGGCTTATTCGGACAGAGAACTGCTGGCACGGCTTGTACAGTGCGAGGCAGGCGGCGAGGGCGACAGCGGTATGCGCGCTGTCGCAAGCGTCGTAATGTCGCGCGTTCGGGCTATGGGAGGCGAATACGCACGGGTCAGCAACGGAGGAAATGTGCGTGCCATAATATTTCAGCCCGGGCAGTTCAACTGTGCAACGGAGACCCTCGGCGGCAGGTATAATGCCCAGAACATCTACAATATGCGTCCTGAAACTATCCACTATCAGATAGCCGACTGGGCGCTTGCCGGCAACAGACTTGCCGCTGTCGGGGATTCCCTATGGTTTTTCAATCCCTATTCTTCAAACTGTCCCACCTATTTCCCAAGCAATGTGGGCGTATTTTCTGCACGCGTGGGAGATCACTGCTTCTATCAGCCCACACCGTCCTACTATAACACCTAAAAGGAGACGATTTTAATGAAGGTAAACAATCAGATGTATCGAGGCTGTGCCACAGGACGCTGTATGCCGAGCGGCAATACAGGCAGTGCCATGCCCTACAGCCCCACCGCAGGCAATGTTTCAGCCTATCCCCCCGTGCCTACAAACCCTGCAACCACACCCTCGTCTTCTGCTGTCAGCGCAGAAAACTATCAGGAGATGCTTTCAGGTCTTATCGGCGCGTATATCATAACCGAGCTTCTTATCGGTGTCGACAGACTCATTCTCAGACAGGGATATCTTGTGGCAGTGGGTCCAAGCTACTACATACTCTACGACCCCGAACCAAACGTCAACACCATCTGCGATATCTATTCACTCAAGTTTGTTTCCTTTTTTGAGTCCCGTGAACGCCCCACAACTGAGGAATTTGATCGCTGGCTGGATTCCCTGAGGCAGGAGACCTATGTTTTCAACAGCACAACACAGTGATTTTCCCGTAATATGTTGTAAACGACCTCACGGAATGATATAATTGATTCATCACATCGTGCGGAGGTTTTGAAATGATGGACGAGAAAACACAGAACACCATGGAGCTTGACACTGACGGAGACGGCATTGCCGACACCGTGTATGTTGACCTTGACGGGGACGGCACCCTCGATGCCGCATATATAGACACCGACGGAGACGGCTATGCAGATACCGTGCTTCTTGACACCGACGGAGACGGTGAGCCCGACACCCTTCTTTTCGATTCCGACGGAGACGGTGAGTTTGAATCGGAGACTAAGATAAAATAAAAATTTATAAGGGAGAAGGCGTTTTATTGATTCGCCTTCTCCCTTAATTCTTAAATTACTGAAAAATATTATTTTAGGTATGGACGAATCAGAATACTTATTGTATAATTATTTGGTATAATTTTAAAGGAAAGGGGTGAGGGTGTGACATTCTTACTTCACAGGCTGATGGCAACCGCGAGTATAACCGATATTTCTGCCTCGGACGTTTCCCGAAGCGATGTATCCGCAAGCGATCCTCTGTACGCTTTGCCCGACGGTCTCCTCGGCACTGCCTCCTCTGTCCCGTCAGCAGGTACATCTGCTCCGGTATCTGATGTTTCTCACGGTGCTGTTATCGCTGTTATAATAATAGCGCTCCTGCTTTTCGCCGCAGCCATGATCCTCATGGAAATAGCCCGAAGCCGCTATGTGCTTCAGGTAAACAAGAAGAACATTGTCATTGATACCCTTCCCGAAGCTTTTGACGGTATAAAGATCGCTCTTATAAGTGACCTTCATCAAATGGAATTCGGTGAATACAATACCACTCTTGCCAAAAGGATCAAGCTGGAGGAACCCGATTACATCTTCTTTGCAGGAGATATGGGCGACTCAAACAGCTACAGCGTTGACGCTTTCTATGATCTTATGGACTCTCTCGGAGACGATATTCCGCTTATCTGCGTCCCCGGAAATCACGACCTGCGTCTGGGAGGCGGCAAGGTCCACAAGAACGTTGTGGACGAAATAAATGCTTCCGGTGCGGTTCTCCTCAACAACACCTGCGCTCAGATGGCTCTGGATGACGACAAGATATATGTCTACGGCTTCTGTCCTCCTCTCGAAAAGCGTGAGGACGTCGATATCAAGCACTGGGCTTTTGAGGATCTCAAGGCAGGAGATCTCGAAAAGAGGCTGGGTAAATGTCCTTCCGATGCACCTGTTCTCCTTCTGACTCACGATCCCACACCCTTTGACCTCTATGCAAAATGGGGTGCATCTCTGACCCTCTGCGGTCATATGCACGGCGGTCTTGTTCGTGTTCCCTTCCTCGGCGGTCTGTTCGGCCCCAACAATAAGCTGTTGCCCAAGTACACAGGCGGCGAATATGAAAAGGACGGAAAGAAGCTCTTTGTTACAAGAGGACTCGGCAACGATAATTTCTTCCGCTTCGGAAATGCCCCCGAAATAGCAATACTTACCCTTACCCGTAAGCCTCTTGAAGAAGAAAAGCGTCTGCCTCTCGCACTTCGCGATGACAATGCTCTCGGAATTTCCGATGAAGTCGCCGCGCTCACCGCAAGACGCGGCAAGGACGGTGAAGCAACCGAGACCAACAACCCCTTCAAGGATCTTGTAAATTCCGTAAAAAGAGGCTGGAGCTGGTGCAAAAGCGAGGTCAAGTCCCTTTGGGCTCTTCTCCACGAGCGCACCGATGACCTCCGCGACTGGGCTGACAAGAAGCGCGGTGTTGAGAAAAACACCTACGCAAAGCGTGCCGATGAGGCAAAGGAAAAGCGCACTTACCTCTCCCCTCAGAACCGAGCAAAAGAAAATGTCCGCAAGGTTCGCGAGGGCGGTCGCCGCACCGTCACCGTCTCGGGCGAAAAAAAGAAAGCCGACGAAAAGAAAACTAATCGTAATAAAAAATAAGAGCCGAAAGGCTCTTATTTTTTATTCATCAATATACTCGATATAAGGTATCCTGCACCAGTGAGTCCATGCTCTGTCCTCAACTCTTGTTTTCATCATGCCTTCTTCGGTTCCCTTGGCATCGATGACCCAGCCGTCTCCGATATACACTCCGATATGTCCCTCTGCCCACACCGCAAGCCCGGGTATATCAGGAATGGTGCCTATCTCGCCTTTTTCCGAAGCTTCATTGAAAAGCCTGTCCGCACCGACATCGGGCATTCCGTTTGAGCAGTATGAAAAGCCGCCGTTGTTGTTATACCAGCCGTAACCCTTGATAAGACCTATACAATCTGTAACCCGTCTGCCTATATAATTTTCCTTTATGAATTTCTCGCTCCCGCCTACCGCCTGAGGGTACTGCTTTGCCTTCTCAGAAAGCAGGCTGCCCGTCAGCTCACTTCCCCATGTGCCGTAAACATAGCCCCACTTCTGCTCGTAGGCGTTTTCTGCCCAGAATACAAGGTCAAGATTGTTTTTGGTATCTGCATTCCGAAAATCAGATGCGATCGGCAGAGGTTCGCTTTTCGCACTTCCCATATTCTGCAGCTTTTCGCTTATTTCATTTATGCCTCCGCACACCGTAGACACCATGAATATCCCAAATATCAGTATTACAGCCAACACTGCAAGCTCTGTTATCAGAATAATATCCTTTCTCTTTTGCATAAAAACACCTCACTGTCGTTGATATACAAATTCTAACAACAGTGGGGTGTTTCTGTTTTAAGATATGCTGTCTTATTCCTTACGATTTTCTTACATTTCAAGGGGCAGTGCAACGTAAAACTCGGTATATTCCTTTGTGCTGACAGCTTTTATTCTGCCTCCGTGAAGCTCAACAATGTGCTTTGCTATGGCAAGCCCAAGCCCTGAGCCGCCTGTTCCGCTGTGACGGGCGCTGTCCGCTCGGAAGAATTTTTCAAAAAGCCGCTCAAGGCTCTTAGGAGGTATCATATCGCCCTTGTTTCGGCACACTATCTCCGCCCTGTCCTCAAAGGCACGGGCGGCAATTATTATCTCGGTGTTTTCGTAGCTGTAGCTTACTGCATTGCGAAGAAGATTGTCAAATACTCTCATGAGCTTATCTGCATCTCCCGTCATCATAAGCTGTTTCGGCACCTCGAGCTTTATTGTAAGATCCTTCTCCTCCAGCACGGGGTAAAACTCGTCGGCTATCTGCATGAGCATCATGGAAAGGTCTATCCTGTTATGCATCAGCTCCACCGATTGGAGATTGAATCTTGTGATGTCAAAGAACTCATTGATAAGCTGTTCAAGGCGGTATGCCTTGTCAAGGGCTATGGAGGTGTATTTTGCCCTCTGCTCCGTCGGGATATCAGGGGCTTCCTCAAGAAGCGTCAGATATCCGATAACAGAAGAAAGGGGCGTTTTCAGGTCATGGGCAAGATAAACAACAAGGTCGTTCTTTCGCTGCTCAGCTTCTCTTGCCGCCTGTTCGTTCTGAATTATGGAAAAACGGATATCGCGAAGCTTTGTGTCCATATGGCTGAGCCTTGATGGCAGATGGGGCATATCGCTTATTCTGTCTGTTATGCTGTCTGCGGCAGAGTACACTCTGTCAAGATATGACGATGCTCTGTACACCGCAATAAGCGACCAGAGGATCATTATCATCATATATCCCATTAGTATAAGAATTGGTGCATTTGTGCTGTTTACGTTGATTCCGAATGCGCCCAGAATATCGTCAGCTATAAAGTATACCTCGTAATAGAGTGTATTGACATTGAGAATGACCGCCAGCACACCCCAGTAAACAACGGTGAATATCACCATTCCGATAAAGGTTCTGCCGAAGACGCTTCGTCTCATGCGGAAACGCTCCCGTCTTTCCTGCCTGCGCTCGCGTCCGTATTCCCTTGAATAATCCCACGCTTCCCTTATTTCTTCTGCTTTCTTTTCAGCCCACACACCGAAGCGGCTGAGAGCCTCCTTAAATCCTGATTTCTTACTCATCTATCCTGTACCCCACTCCCCAGACGGTTTTTATAAATCTCGGCTTTCTCTGGGGTTCTTTCAGCTTTTCTCTCATGCGGCGGATATGCACCATGACCGTATTGTTGCAGTCAAGATACTTTTCGCCCCACACCTTTTCAAATATCTCCTCTGAGGACACCACCCGTCCTGCGTTTTCACACAGCAGCCACAGTATCTTAAATTCAATGGGCGTTAATGCTATCTCCTCACCGAAAAGGGTGCATTTGTGGGTATCACAGTTGACGACAAGTCCACGGCTGTCGTAAAGCCTTGCCTTCGGCTGAGAGGGGTTGTTGTACCGCGTATAGCGGCGAAGCTGTGCCTTTACCCTCGCCACAACCTCAAGAGGATTGAAGGGCTTTGTTATGTAGTCGTCGGCTCCGATGGCAAGACCGTTTATCTTGTCGATATCCTCCACCCTTGCTGTCAGCATGATAACGGGATAGGTGTGCTTCTCTCTTATTTTCCTGCATATGGAAAAGCCGTCGGTATCGGGCAGCATAACATCAAGCAGCGCAAGATCAAGGTTTTCCTCCTCTATGCACCTCAGTGCCGAAGGAGAATCATAGAATTTATACACTGTGTAGCCCTCTCCTGAAAGATATATCTCCATCAGGTCTGCTATTTCCTTTTCGTCATCAACTATCATTATTTTTTCTGCCATCTCTGCTGTCTCCTTTTTGTAGGATCTCCCCCATTCTAAAACACATCTGAGCCTTATTCAAGGAAATATCGGATTACAGTTTTATAAAAAAATTGTAAAAACTACTTGACCTGTCGTAGTAGTTGTGTTATTATGCAGTTACTACGACAGGCGTAGTACGACAGACGTAGTTAAGGAGGGATCGGAATTTGATAAGCAGTGATGTTATCAGAGGATACAATGACACTATAATTCTGTGCCTGCTCCTTGAGGGGGATTCCTACGGATATGAGATATCAAAACGGATAACGGACATATCCGAAGGGAAGTACATAATCAAGGAGACCACCCTGTATTCAGCTTTCACAAGGCTTGAAAACAACGGCTTTATCGAATCCTATTCGGGCGGTGATGTGTCGGGCGGCAAAAAGCGCACCTACTACAGGATCACCGACAAGGGCAAGGGCTACTATTCCGAAAAATGCGAGGAATGGAAGCTTACAAAGGAAGTAATAAATAAATTCATCAAGGAGAGAGTATAATGGAGACAATAAGAACTTACATTGACAATATGTTCAGGGCTCTGCCCAAAAACGAACAGGTACAGCGTGCAAAGACCGACCTGCTTGAAATGATGGAGGATAAGTACAACGCTCTGAAAGCCGAGGGCAAGAGCGAAAACGAGGCAGTAGGTCACGTTATTTCCGAATTCGGCAACATTGACGAGCTGACAAGCGAGCTCGGAATCGAGACCGAAAACACAGAAAAGCCTGCCGAAAAAAAGAGCAAAAGCAGTGTTTTACTCTCTGACAGCGAGGCTGATGAGTTCTTCAACGCAAAAACCAAAGCCTCCTATGGTATAGGCTTCGGCGTAATGCTGTGCATACTTGCTCCTGCCGCCTTCATATTCCTGAAGGGGCTGTTCCGCAGAGGCTTCGGAGGCTGGGTATTTACAGACAGCTTCATCAAGGCAGTTCCTCTGGCTGTGCTTCTCACCTTTGTCGCCTTCGGAGTATTTCTGCTGGTGCTCAGCGGCTTCAAGCTCAACCCCTATGAAAAATACGACGACAAGAAGATTCTTCTCTCCGACAGCAAGTATAAAGAGGTCGAGGGCAGCTTCAAGGCATACGGCAAGAAATTTGCCGTATGCATCGCTTCCGCTCTGCTTCTTATCTTTGCAGGCGTAATTATCGTTGTTGCTGTACGCGGCAGTGATTTTATCGAAAAATGCTCGGTATCCGCTCTGCTCGTTCTGATCTCCATTGCTGTTTTCATGTTTATCAAAAGCGGCATCAAAAACGGAACATATCAGCAGCTTCTGTACCTCAACGACGACGATGACGATGATGATGACGATGATGACGATGACGAAGATTTTGACCTCAGCACCAGAAGCGGCAGGATCGGCGAGGCTATTACCTCCGCACTGTGGACAGTGACCATAATCGCCTACTTCCTGTGGAGCTTCATCGGCGGCGACTGGCATATCTCATGGATAGTATTCCCAATTTCAGGTGTACTGTCGGGCATGATCAGCACCATCGCAAAGGTATCGGGTACTGACGAGAAGAAGTGATCAGCTCTTTTTCTTTCCGAAAAGCTCGTAAAGACCTATAAACAATATATATCCCCCGAATATTTTTGAAAGCCACTCACCGCCTATATATCCTGCAAGGAAACAGCCGAGCACGGCTCCCAGAAAACCCGCACAGGACATGGGCACGGCATAGCGCCATTTTATAAGCTTTGCCTTTGAGTGGAAATACAGTGCAACGGCGGCACAGGGCAAAAAGAACAGCAGGTTCATGCCCTGTGCCTGTGTCTGTGGTACTGAAGCAAAGAGAGTCAGATAGATTATCAGCACTCCACCGCCGCCTAAGCCCAGCGCACCGATGGCGCCCGAGAGAAGCCCTGCTATGCAGGCAGCTATAATACCGTTCATCGCAGAATCAGCCTCAGACCAGCCCACACGGCAAAGGCACCGAAAAGCTTGCGAAGAAACGTATCGGGAAGCTTTCTGAGGAGGAGCGCACCGATAAGCGCGCCGAGCGCACCTGCAGGCAGGTACGGCAGTGCGTCCATGATGGTCACATCTCCTCTCGCAAGATAAATGGCGGCACTGAGGGCGCACATGGGGGATATTACCGCAATAGACGTTGCGTGGGCGCTCTGGGGCTCTACTCCCTGTGATTTCAGGGCAGGCACGGCTATCATGCCGCCGCCCGAGCCTAAAAGCCCGTTTACAAAGCCTGCACAGGCACCGAGAAAAAGAGGTTTTATTTTGGAACGCAAGAAAAACACCTCCGAATATGGATAGTGTTGACGGGAAATGACGGATTATGCGCTTTTGCAGCGTCGCAAATGATAGTATTCTCTCCCTCAGTCAGCTTCGCTGACAGCTCCCTCGTCAGAGGGAGCTGATATTATCAAATATAATTAAACAGACCGCAGGGGTCTCCCTGCGGTCTGTTTACATCAGTTTTTATTAACACCTTTTCTTAAAAATATTTTTTGCACTCTGTCAGCGAACACTAAAATCAGCCGAACGATACGACTGCGAAAACGCTCATAGCGATTATCCACCTCGGGGTGCGGAATGTTATCTCTTATGCCGACCTGCTCACGAAATAATCTGTTCATTTTTCTTTTGAATTTATCGCTGAACTCATAATTTAACGGCTCAAAATTTTCTTCACGCTTCATAATTTATCCTTCCTCACATTATTAATAATTATTATCTGATTGAAGTTACTATTCTCTGATTTATTTCTCCTTTGAATTATACCGCTATAATCGGTATAATTCAACTGTAATCGATAATTTAGTCGTGAATATTACCGCTTAAATCAGTATACACTGATCAATGTGAGGTGTGTATATGATGGATATGCAATTTATCAGAAACCGAATTTCCACTCTGCGAACCAAAATGAACGTATCTGAATATAAAATGAGTTTGGACTTAGGGCACAGCAAAAGCTATATGCAAAGTATTTCTTCAGGTCGGGCTGCACCGTCCCTCAGTGAATTTCTGTATATCTGTGAGTATCTCGGAGTTACTCCGAAAGAATTCTTCGATGATGAAACCGAAGAGCCGCAGCTCGTTTGTAAGCTCTATGAGCTGAGCCGCAATATGTCCGAGGATGATCTTAACCTGCTTATAAACACCGCAGAACGGCTGAATGAAAATTGATTTTATCATAAGCAACGAACAGGCGAGCATTACGCTCGCCTGTTCGTTTATGTTCAGTTTGCGAATCCTATCGTTATGCTTACTGCATCAGCTTTTCTGCCTCTGCCTTCATGTTTTCTATATCATTTTTCATCATTTCACTATTGACTAAGGAATCAGAAAGCACACATTCTTCTATGTATTTTAAATCCTGAGCACTTTCCTCACTGCTACCGCTGATATAACCTACAAAATTTCCGTCCCTGTCAAAATAGCTGGTATGTGCACCGACTTTTTTATAGTTGGGTTGAGATTCATTCATCTCATAGTTATTTACTATCCGGTTATAATGACTCCATAATGCCCATGCCCAGTATTCTTCAGGGGTATATTCCTTTGAAACTATATCACGCTCGCCCTTTACATCAGACACGGGGCCGATTGAAACCTTTAAATCAGCTGTTTCTGCGGACACGGTGAATTTAACAGCTATTCTCTCGCCGTTTTTATTTTTGGTATAGGGCTCAAAGGTGTAATGACACAGTACATCATCAAAACTTATATTTCTGCCAAGCTTCCCTTGGTATATCTCACATATCTGACCTGCACATCTGATATTGACGCCGATATCCAAAACATCATAAAAAAGCACACCGTAGATCAGGTTTATATTCTCTAACTCTGTTGAGTAATAGCATTCATAATCACCGCTGTAATACTGGACAGCACAATCATTATATGACAGGTTATCTTCGTCATCAAGAAAATCACTGTACTTCCACGGATTTTCCACCATGTATTCGTCTCTCATTTCGGTGAGAATGCACTTTTTGATTTTTTCTGTGTCTTCTTCCGATATCTCTATGACTATCGGCTCCATGTCAGCAAGCAGATCCTCTCCAGCGTATGGTGAGATAAAACCCTTTACCTCAATTCTGTTGTCATCATATACGGTGTATGCTATCCAGATGGAGTCTGACATGATTTCCTCATATACCGTGCATATCTTGCCTTCAAAATCTGCACCCATTCCGAACTTGAGATACACTCCGTAGGTGCGTTCTTCTATATCACGTCGTTCCTCATAGGTTGTAAATTCATTAAACAGTATATCTTTGACCTCTCTGAAGTTTACATCTGTTCTGGGATCGCCCTCTAATTCATCATAATCCACCGAATTTCCATCAGCATCATAGAGATACATACTAAGGGAGCCGCCGTCCATAATACCGTCATCATAATCATCGGGTATTATTTCGATTGTGCTGCTGCGTATGGCTTTGATGAGCTTCTGCTTCTGCTCTTCAGTGATGGCAACAGGCTCATCCGCCTGGAACACCGACATTTTACCATCTATGTAATCGCCTGTCCAAAGCTGAACTGTGTTGTTTCCGTACACAGTGATGTTGGTGTAAAAGTCTTCATGTACCTCGAAGGGTGTACCCGGTCCCAACCTTAGCATACACACGATATTGTCATAGGAAATGCCGAGTTTCTCTTCTCTTTCTCCGATTGTTATGATCTTGGGCGTGTCCTCTCCCTTGCCGCAGGCGGCAAGGAGCAGTATGCAGAGAATGCTAAGTATAAGTGCTGTAAGCTTTATAGTCTTTTTCATTTTTCTTTCACCTTTTCTCTTACTTCATCAGCTTTTTCGCTTCTGCCTTCATGTTTTCCATGTCCTCTTTCATTGTACCATAAATTACGGTTTCCTCCATCCACCCGACAATATCTGCGCCGTTTTCACTATCGCTGCTTATATAGCCTGTCAGGTTTCCGTCCTTGTCAAAATAAGCGTAATGTGCACCGATCTTTTTATAGTTGGGCTGAGATTTATTCATCTCATATTCACAGGCTGTCCAGACGTAGTCACTCCATGCTCCCCATGCCCAGTATTCTTCGGGGGTATATTCCTTTGAAACAATGTCACGCTCTCCCTTTACATCAGACACGGGACCGACTGCCATCTTCAGGTTTCCTGTTTCGGCGGACACCGTTAATTTAACAGCTATTCTCTCTCCCTTTTTGTTCTTTGCAAAGGGCTCACCTGTATAATGGCACCACACATCTTCAAAGCTTATGTTTTTACCCTGCATTTCAAGATACATATTTCTGATTTCAGCGGTGTACCTGATATACTCATCTACACCCAGAATTTCCAGAACGAAAAGCTCATCAAGAGGTTTTACCTCATATTCATCAGTGCAGAAAAATGTCTCCTTGCCGTTTGCATCATAATACTGAATTACTGTACGATATCTGTCCACATATTCTTCGTCGCAATCAATGTAAAAATAATCATTCCATAATGTTTCGTCATCCAAAGGATTTCTCATTTCAGTCAGAATACAGTTTTTCAGCATTTCTGTTTCTTCATCAGTGATTTTAAAGGTTATTGGCTCCACCTCTGAGAACAGGTCATATCTCCTCTGAAAAGAAGTACGTCCTCTTACTTCTACGGTATTGTCGGCATAGACAGTGAATTCTGTCCAGAGTTCACCTGTTATTGACTGGTTTATAGATGAAAAAATCTTTTCCTTAAAGGATACACCCTGTCCAAACTTAAAATTAAGCTCGTAGGTGCGTTCTTGTATGTCGCATCGTTCCTCGTACAGGAACATATCATACAGTATATTTTTGACTTCACTGACGTCCACATTTATCAGAGGATCGCCTTCTAATTTATCATAATGTACTCTGTTGCCGTCAGCATCATAGAGAAGTATATCACGGGAGCCTCCGTACATAAACTCTACACCATCGTAGTAATCATCGGGGAGTATTTCGATTGTGCTGCTGCGTATGGCTTCGATGAGCTTCTGTTTCTGCTCTTCAGTGATGGCAACAGGCTCATCCGCCTGGAACACCGACATTTTACCATCTATGTAATCGCCTGTCCAGAGCTGAACCGTGTTATCTCCGTACACGGTGATGTTTGTGTAAAAGTCTTCATGTAGCTCGATGGGGGAACCGGGTGCCATTCTGAGTTCGCACACGATACTGTCATAGGAAATGCCGAGTTCCGCTTCTCTTTCCCTGATTGTTATGATCTTGGGAGTTTCCTCTGTCTTTTCCTCTGCCTTGCCGCAGGCGGCAAAGAGCAGAATGCAGAGAGTGCTAAGTATAAGTGCTGTAAGTTTTATAGCCTTTTTCATATTTGTTTCCTCCAATTTTAACTCTTTTTTCATCTTGGATTAACATCTTGTTCATAATTATAATTGTGTTTTGTTCCCTTGTCAATACATTTGTTAATATTTTATTAATATTAATCGTTTTATTTTTCAAAAATAAAACCGCAGGGTCCCCTGCGGTTTTAACTTATTTATAATCTTTCATACCCAGTACACTGAAAAAGGCTTCGATGCTTTCAAAAGCAAGAGCTGTTTCGCTCATTAGTCCGTCATATTCGTATATCTTGCCTGCGTCCTTACCCTTTGCCTTTATCATGAACACATGAAATTTGGTCGGAGTAAGGGCAATCGGGAAAAAGGTCTTTTTAGCCTTTTTCTCATTCTGCATCTGCCTGTACTTTTCAAGCGCTTGTCCGAATGGGAGCACTAACGGTACGGTGGTGGTAACCTCAATGCCGTTTCCGTTAAAGAAAACAATGGTCTTATCTGCTTCCATTCCGTTATGCTTTTTCAAAAAATCGATATATGCATCGGGGAACTTGAATCTGCTCTCCTTGATAAACTCCTGAAAAGCGGCTTCATCAAGGTCGCCCTCAGTCTTTACAAAGGTCTCCTTAAAGGGATTTTCAAGCCACATTCCGCCGCTTCTGCTTTCCCAGTATTTTTCATCCATATTTTTTCACCTTACAAATAGCTTACGCCGCATCGGATACACTTACTATGTCAGTGGTGCTGACAATATCAGAAGCACTGACTGCATCGGTATCACTGATAACTTCAACAGGTGTTATCACTACGGGCGCTTCCATCTCCGATTCAGCAGAGTTCACGATATCCGTGGGGTTCTGCTGAGCAGAGGGCTCTTCCTTGAGCTTAAGTCCGAATGCATTGACGAGGGACTCGACATAAGCATCCGCGATCAGGTCTTTTTCATTAATAAGCCACTGTGCGGTGGGCTTATAATCGTGGTAATCAGTCTCAACAAGAACACCGATCATACCGAGTGTTCCGGGATCTCTGACCTCGGCATAGCCGAAGCCGCCTGCAAGGTTCATGCCGTTTATTACCTGCACGCTGAGGTTTTCGCCCTTGGGTGCTATCTTATTGAGGCTGTCAACAATGCTCTGGGCATACTCTCTGCTCTGGGCGCAGCCGGGGAAGTAATACGCGGAAGGTCCGTAGCTGACCGAGGAATTGCCTGTTGCATTGGAGTGTATTGCAATATAAATATCCGCTCCGAGGCTGTATGCGTGCTGTGCGCGGTCGTAAAGACTCATGGTTTTAGGTGCGATGTATACAACACAATCGTACTTTTCAAGCTTCTTTGCGATAATATCGCCCAGTGCCTCCATCTCAGCCTTTTCGCTGGTATTGCCGATAATATAGGGGTTTGCGCCCTGCTTGGAGGGTGAGAGATAGATAACAGGTGTCTT
Source organism: Acutalibacteraceae bacterium (assembly GCA_045534445.1). Lineage (GTDB taxonomy): Bacteria > Bacillota > Clostridia > Oscillospirales > Acutalibacteraceae > JAISGQ01. Next base: position 13,848 of record JAZSJQ010000105.1, on the reverse strand, counting down.
TTCTGAGAAATTGCGATCGGGCACCTGATCGTAATAATTTGTCACCGTTACATTCTTACGGGAAATATATCCCTCAACGCCGTTTACATTGAGCTTATACCATGTTGTTCCGCCTGAATCGCCTTTATCTCCGTAAACATCATATACAACGCCCTTCTGGAGAATCAGCAGGGGTGTCGATGAGGTTCCGGGCTGGGAATAGAGGATATCCGCTTCGTTGTTGATAACCGCAGTTTTTGAAAGATGACGTGGCTTATCTGTGATATAGGAGCTTACGTCCACAAGGTTGACGGCAGCGGTCGTTGTGCTTATCTTCAGATACTGTCCGCTTGCCCATACAGCCTTGCCCTTATAAAGTACCTTATACCACTTAACGCCCGATACCGTCTTGCTTCCGAGGACAGCATACTTTGCGCCCTTTGTCGCTGTTGCTACCTTTGCATAGGAGGTGCCTGCACCCTTTCGGAGATTCAGACTGCTTACGTTTACGGTTGCAAACTGCACCTTGGTGGTTATCTTCTGAGATGCGGTTCCCGAAGCGGTGGTTGCTTTGGTGGTTGTCGCTGCAGTTGCTGTTGTCGTAGTGGTTGTTGTAGTAGTTGTTGTAGTGGTCGTTGTCGGCGCTGTGGTATCATAGGAGGTTATGGGTCGGCGGTCAAGCACTGCCTTTTCTCCGTCCTTTATCCAGTAAGCGCTGAGTCCCTGTGCCACACGATACCATTTATTGCCGCCTGCCTCGGTCTCGTTAAGAAGCAGATATTCACCTGTGCCCAGAGTACCCTTCACCGTACCTTCAGGAGCAGTATAATGCTCTGCACTGCCCGACAGCACGATAAACGCGGTCTGATAGCTTGTCTTATCAGTGTTCTGACCTTCATAATCGGGGTATGCGGCGTACATTATCCTTGCATCATCAGAGGTTGACTTGCCGCTTGAAAGGGAATATGTGCGTGTGGAGACTCTGTTGGAGGTGTTGCCCTCAACAGCGGTCACGGTTTCTGCACTGACATCGACAACAAGGGCAACGTGATCTTCATAGTTATCCCCTGTGTTCTCGATGAAGAGCAGATCGCCCTTTCTGATGCCCATATCCGCACCGAAGGCTTTATAGTCAATTCCGTAGGTGATGACCTTCGCCCACTCGGTCTTTGGTATTATGGTTTCTTTTACCCCTGCCTGACGGGCGCACCACCAGATAAACATGGAACACCATGAATCGCTTGCGGTACCGTAATTTACGCCGTATTCGGTGTAGTTGCCCGTACCGCTCGAATTACCGCTTACATCAGAGGCACTGTCGCCCTCGTGGTAGCCTACCTGAGAAAGGGCAACTGCCGCAATATCGCTGCGGAGATCTCCTGTCAGATCAAGATCACACAGTGCTTTGTAATAAGCACTGTTCTTATAGGATGAGGAATGGGTGAATACCGAGCTGTTATTCTGCTTTGTTGTGGTGACGGTGGTTGCCGCAGTGGAGGCAGTTGTGGTAGTGGTAGTGGTTGCTGCACCGGGTTTTTCGGCAATATAGGACTTTACAGTTGCATATTTGCCCGAAAACCAGAGAGTTCTGCCCCCTGATGAATAGCTGTACCATGTAACGCCCGAAACGGATTTTGAGCCTGTTATCCTGACCACTGCGCCCTTTTTCAGTGAAGTGACCTTGGAATACTTTGTTCCTGCACCGCTTCTGACATTAAGAGAGGATGCTGTTATTGTGGCTGTTTTTGCAGTGGTCACGCTGGACTGCTGTGCTGTATACTTTACATACTGACCGCTGACCCAGCCTGTCTTTGCTCCGTAACGGAAGCTGTACCATGTGACACCCGACACCTTCTTTGAGCCGAGAACCACATAGCTCGCGCCCTTTTTCAATGCACCGAGCTTCGAATATCTTGTTCCTGCGCCGCTTCTGACATTCAGTGAGGATACGGTCACGACCACATTTGCCGCACCGCCGTAAACGCTGTCAAGCTTTTTAAGCATTGCATCGTCGGCAATTCCGTCGGCAGGCAGACCGTTGAGAGATTCAAAGGTCTTTACCGCGGTTTTTGTTGCGGTATTGTAGGTGCCGCTCGCCGTACCTGACAGATAGCCCAGCTCTATCAGCTTTTTCTGCATTACAGTGACCGATGAATTCTTTTCTCCCGGGTACATTGCAGCAGAAACGCTAAGCCCGAAGGACAGCGCAAATATCAACATTACCGAAATCATGCATATAAGCTTTTTTCCGAATCTCATGATTTCCCCTCCATATTTCCCGATATTATAGGTAAATTAATTATATCAATTTTACATCTGTGTGTCAATCATACAAATATTAACATCTTCTGAGTTTTTTCTTATGCGCAATATTTACTTTCCCGTCATTGACCTTATTATCAAAAAACATTATAATAAAGATGTATATACTATTGTGAAAGGGGCTGTGCGGCTATGAACCGCAGACTGTTATGCCTTCTGATATCCGTTGTATTGCTTTTCTCCTGCTTTTTCTTCGCAGGCTGCTCGAATTCCGAGTCGGGTTCTTCAAAAAAGGACTGGCCCGTTGAAGTTGCAGGCGTTACCCTTGAAGCGGCACCCATGCGCGTTGTCTGTCTTTCAAACAATGCAATTGAGATCGCCTGCATAATAGGCTATTCCTCGCAGATAGTGGGACGCTCCTATGACTGCGGCTACTATCAGGTTGCCTCGCTTACTCCCTGCGGCACTACTGTCAATCCTTCGGTAAGTGCTGTTCTGGCTCTGGAGCCTGACCTTATTATCACCGACTCCACCACCCCTGCGGAGATTCTCTATGAGCTTTCACAGACCGATATAATCATACTCGAAAAGGCAACCAACCGCACTTCGCTTATAACTCTCTACGAGGATATCGGTTCTATTTTCGGCGGTGCCTCCACGGGCAGGGCAAAGGGCAGAAAGACCGCTGACGAGATCCTTATGAAGCTTGATGACATTGCGCGTCTGGTCTACAAAGAGGACGATGTATATGTCTGTGTAATACTTAACGACAATGCGACCCAGTGTGCAACAGGTGACACTCTGGCTGAAATGCTCATCACCATGGCAGGCGGTCTCAATGCCGCCACTGACGGCAGCGGCAACAGATTCGACCTCGACGATCTGAGGGACGCTGACCCCGATGTGCTGGTCTGCCCTCCTACTGCCCATTCCTCCATGTATGCAAAGCGCGAGCTTCTTGAAACCTCTGCCATGCAGAGTCAGCAGCTTTACAGCCTTGATGTTTCGCTTCTTGATGTCCAGGGCTACGATATGATAGAGTTCGTCTGGCGTCTTGCCCATATTCTCCACCCCGATATCGTCACCGAGGACATCATGCCCTCTGATTATGTGGATGAGAAGGAAGAGGAATTTGAGCATTTCATGACAGGTGACGAATACGATCAGTACATGAAAGAAAAGGAAGAGGCTGAGGCTGCTGAGCAGGAAGGCTCGGACAACTGATGCCTGCGGAGGCTTTGCTATGAGAAGGATCTTTGTCTTTGCTCTGTGTATATTTCTGCTGCTACTGTCAGGCTGTGAGCAGCAGCTTGACTTTCCGCTGCCCGTCTCGGGCTCGGATATTCAGAATATACGCGGCACCGTAACCGAAAAGGACGCCGCCACTCATCTTCTTATAATCGGCGGAGACAGTGAACTTACGGGGACGCTTTCTCCCTACCTCGGAAAGTATACCCGCGGCGAAACAGAATCCTTCGCCTGTTTTGACGGTTATTTTTCGCTTGAAGATTCCCTGAGGGTAAATGTCACTCCCTCCGATTCCGACCTTATCCCCGCAGACCCTGTCTGGCTTCGACCTTTTGACAGCGCAAAGCTCAGAGTCTCCCCTCTCCGTGAGGCTGAAACGCTCTGCCTTGTTTCCTCCGATGAGGTCTACCCCGTTTGCGCCGTTTCCTTTACCGATGCGCTTTACTATGCGGTAGAATCGGAAAAAGGCAGGGGTTATCTGCTTTCTGACGCCGCTGAAACAGGCAGTGAACGCGCTGAACTTGAGTTTTTTTCTCTAATGGACTCCTATTCTCCCGTCGGCGCACAGCTTACCCTTATTGATAACGGCAGAATAAAAGGCACTTATGTATACGGTCTTTCAAGTATTGAAAGCGGAACCGATATGACAAGGGACACCACAATACGCTGTGCCTCCCTCTCAAAGGTGCTTTTCTGCATCTGTGCCATGAAGCTTCAGGACGAGGGCATTGTTGATATTGACGCACCCATCGGCACCTATTGGGGGCTTGAAGACCTTTCAAACAGCCGATACCCCAAGGAGTCCGTGTCCCTGCGCACCATACTTACTCACACCTCCACCATCAGGACACGCAACGATTATGCGGATTTTTCAGAGCTGAAGGAGCTTTTCAAAAGCAGAAAGTTTTTCGATACGTCAATAAAGCCCGGCACGAAAAATGCATGGAAATACAATAATTTTGCCGTTTCCGTGGGCGGTTCCACCCTTGAAGCCGCCGCAGGACGCACCATGCAGGACTATGCCGCAGAGACCGTGTTTGAGCCTCTCGGAATCACCGCCTCTTACGGAAGCTCGGGACTTCCCGACGGAACAAGCGATGCGGTTCTTTATGCCGCAGGGGGAAAGCCTCTCAGCGAAAAGAATTCTCCGCCTCTTGTTCCCGTCAGCGATATTCCCGGCAACAACGGTCATTTCTTCCCCGGCGGGCTTCACATAAGCTCCGAGGATTATGCAAAGCTCCTTGTCATTCTTATAAATGACGGCGTTTATGAGGGTGAGCGCATACTCTCCGAGGAAGCCGTAAACGAAATGGAAACTCCTTGCTTTGATGTGGGCAAATCTCTTTCACAGTGCCTTATTCTCAAAAAGGGCGAGCTTTACGGCAGAACTCTTTTCTTCCACACGGGCAACGCCTACGGCACCATCGCCATGGCAAGCTACGACCCCGAAAGCGGTGACGGTGTCGTTTTCATCGCCACGGGAGCAGACGACTCCACCGCCAAAAACGGCATTTACAAAATCTGTGATTCGGTGACTCGGCTTATGTACACCGAAATTCTCTGAGGAGGCAGGCAAATTGAAAAGGCTGATCCTTTCCGTGCTTATTCTTTCAATTGTTTTTTCCCTCTGCGCCTGCTCGGGCAGTGTGGGCAGCCAGACCGTCATTTCGGATTCCGATGCTTTTTTACCATCTGATACCGATTCCCATGCTGCTGAGCCTCTGCGCGATGAAAACGGGATTCTGCTTTCCTTTCTCCCCATGCTTGAACAGTATCCCGATATGGTGGGCTGGATAACCGTTCCCGGCACGATAATCGACTATCCCGTTGTTCAGGGCTATGACAACGATTATTTTCTCACCCACGACTACAAAGGCGATGAAAACCGCAACGGTGCCATTTATCTCGATTTCAGGGTGAAATTTGATTACGAAAATATTTCGAGAAACGTGGTCATCCACGGTCATCACATGAAAAGCGGCGTTATGTTTGCGAATCTCACAAAATATGATGACCCCGATTTTCTCAGGCAGAACCCCATCGTGCGCTTTGATTCCATGTACGAGGACAGCCTCTGGGTCATTTTCGCTGTCATGAAGATAGACGCCTACGGAGGCGAGGACGGTATGCCCACCTTTGATTTCATGCACTGCGATTTCGCAAGCGACGGTGAGTTCATGGAATATGTGGGAGATGTTCGCGCCCGCTCGATATATGACACCTTCGATATCGTGGATGTCTCGGAAAACGACAGCATCATCACAATGTCCACCTGCTCCTATGAATACGACAATTTCCGCACCGTGCTGGTCGCACGCAGGCTCAGACCCGATGAATCAAGCCTCAGCTTCGACTTTTCCTCGCTCGATTTTTCGGAGGAATGCATCATGCCCCCGGTCTGGGGCGAGTGGGAAGGCTCCCTTCACCGATAGCAAAATAACCGTTGATTCCTCTCGGTTTTAGTGCTAATATAATCTCAGATAAATATTTCCGGAGGTAACAATATGTCTGAAGAATATAAGAATTTCAATGATTACGGGAAGGCTCCCGAGGAAAATCCTCCTGCAGACCGAGATCCCGGTCTCGGTGAGAACATCCCCTCTCCCGACCCCAATCCCCCCACAGGCTGGGCTCCCGGCTTCAGCGAGGAGAATTCCTCCGCAGTTTCCGCCTCCAGCTCTCAGGGTATTCTTTCCATCATTCTTTCCCTTGCAGGCTTCTGCAGCGGTCCGATCTCCTTTATCGGAATTTTCGTTGCTCTCGGCGCTTACAGACGAAACAAATTCGATGTGACCGCAAAGGTTGGTCTTGTCGCCTGCATACTTATGACTATCCTCTGGGTCGCAACCCTTGCATTCTATCTTTTCACTCCCACGGGACGTGCCATGTACGCTGAGATGATGCAGGAAACTCAGCGTATGATAGATGAAATGTTCAGCGGAAGTGATATCTATTCATTTTTCAGATAAAGCTGTGATTTTATGAAGCCGTGCCCTCTCGGGCACGGTTTTTTTCTGCACACAGCAACTTATACATTATATTGATATATTTTTTGCCAATTTGCTTATTGAATCAACCTGTCAAATGTTTTAAAATATATAATGTATAGGCGTCCCCTTTTAAAACAGACGCCGGCAAGGATGGTTAGTATGAGAACAATTTACTGTTTTGCTGATAAACTTAAAAAGAACGGCGTACACAGGCTTCTGGCTCTTGCGCTTGTTTTTCTTATTGCTATGAATATTCTTGTCACTGCGCTTCCGGAAAAGCCCTTTGAAAGCGTCAGTGCCGAGGAGGATTTGTCGCGCCTCTCCGTTATGACTCTGCATATGGACGCAGGCACTTACGCCTCCATGCGCATGGTCTGCGCAGCTCCTCCCGTTATCCAGGCTGAGCCCGAGGGGGATACCCCTGCCTCTGAGCTCTCCTTCTGGACCGTTACCGACGGCGTTCTCAACGATGCATACTCTGACCCCTATGTATTCATGTCCTATACTGATTCCGTGCTGACCTACAACATCTACAGTGAGGACGACTCCATCATAATGGTCTTTGCCAAGGATCCCACAATCATAAAAGCTCTTGCCCTTGAGAACGGCACCGCTCCCAGCGGAGTGACCGAGCTGAAGATCAACAGTATGCCCGCTCTTGCATCCATTGATGTATCAGGTCTTGAAAACCTCGAAAAGCTCTCCCTCGTAAGCCTTCGTGCTCTTTCCGCAGTGGACGCTTCCGATTGTTCTCTCGAAGAAATCGGAATTTCAAACGTACCTGCACTTACCTCTCTCGGTTGTTCGGGCAACAACCTCCATTTCGGAACTTTACTGCCCTCATCTTCGCAGCCTGCTTCCTACGGCTATGCCTCCCAGTCCGATGTCGAAATTCCTGCCTATGTAAATGCAGGCTCTCATATTGATCTTTCCGACTGCTATGTTATCGACAATATAGAGGGCGGCGTTGCCGCCACCGAGTACAAATGGTATTTCTCCGACGGCACCGAGGTCACCGATGGCATTACCCCTGCCCCCTCAGGCTTTGCAGGCGATTTCTCCATCGACCCTTCTCTTTCGGGAAAAACCATCTTCTGCGTAATGACTCATGCGGCTTACCCCGAAATTTCCGAATTAAGAACCACTCCCTGCACCGTAACGGACGATCTTCAGGTAATTGTTGAGGCAGAAGGCGGCGCCGAGCTGTTCTTCACTGTTTCGGGCGCCGATGCATTCTCCGTCTTCTCTGACGGCACCGATCTGTCCGATTGCGTTTCAGTGACTCCCGACGGCAATAAGCTTGTATATCAGGTATCTCTTCCCGAGGGTGCTTCCAAAGTTATCGCAGTAACCTCCGCCGCCCCCATTACAGGTATCCGTACAAACGACAAGCTCAGCGGTATTGACGTTTCCTCCTGCCCTTCTCTCAGATCCCTTGATATAGAAGGCAGCGGTACCCCTGTCAATGAGCTTGACCTTTCTTCAAACAAAGCCCTTGAAAGGCTCTGCGTTACAGACTGCAGTCTCGGAAAGATCGATCTTTCCGAAAACAGCGCGCTGAGCACTGTTATTCTCAGCGACAACAATCTTACCTCTATAACTCTCCCTGTTTCTGTTACCGATCTTGACATCAGCGGCAACAGAAACCTCGGTTCTCTCGACTGCACAAACGAATGCAGCGCCTCTCTCCGACGTCTCACCGCTTCCGGCTGCGGACTCAAGACCGCTGACCTATCCGCTTTCTCCTCTCTTACCGATCTTGATCTTTCCTTCAATAATATTAACAGAATAACCATTCCCGAAAATGATTATTCATCTGTGGACATTTCGTATAACGAGCTCACCTTTGAAACTCTCCCCTCCTATCCCCTGACCATTACAAAGACAGACTTTGAATATATCTATGCAAATCAGACCGCTATCACCCTCGCAGGTCCCTATTCGGTAAACACCGCTCTTGATGTTTCCGGTTACATGAAATCCTCCGCTGAGGGCGACAAGGTTACCGCATGGCTCATAGGCGAATCGGGCAATAAAATCTCTGATTCCGACGGTCTTATCACTATCCCCTATGAATTTGCAGGCGATACCGTAAGCATTTCCATTGAAAGCGAAAAATTCCCCGATCTTGAAATCAAATCGAATACCGCAAAGGTAAATGAAGTTCTTGAATTTTCCAATACGGCTGTTGCTGTCGAGGGCTCGGGTCCCTTCAGCTTCTCCGTTGTTTCCACTATGCCCGTTCTCGTTGACTGGGGCGACGGAAACGAAGTCGAATACAAGCCCGCAGACGGAGACTACAGCAAGCCTATCGAGATCTCCGGCACCACCGTGGCAGGCTCAGACGGCTATGCTCATGTCAGCATCATCACCGCAGGCAGTGCGACTGCGCTCGATCTCGGACGCGATGATGGCGATAAGCCCGTCAGAGCTGTAAATACCGAGCTCTGGACCGACCTTGAAACTCTTGACCTTTCAGGCAACAATTTAAGAGATCTCGATATTTCCAAGAACACAGCACTTAAAAAGCTTGATGTTTCCGACAATGCATTCACCTTCAAGACTCTCCCCGCCTTCGGCGGAGAATACACCTACTCTCCTCAGCAAAACATCACAATCGAAGAGACCGTGACAACCGACGAAAAGGTCACACTTTCCGACTCGGGCGCAGCAACTTACAAGTGGTATGACGCTTCTTCCAAGAAGGAGATCACTCCCAAGACCTCAAATAACGGAGAATTCACCTTTGGAGATTCCCACGACGGCATCACCGCTTACTGCGAAATGATAAACAGCGCTTTCCCCGAGCTTACTCTCCGTACCACTGAGGCTAAGCTCAAGCTGAATGAGACCGTATTCGATGCACCCGTTGCAGTTCTCTATACGGATCTTACAAAGAATCAGAAATTCTCCCTGTCCGTTGCCTGTGATGAACCCGTCTATATCGACTGGGGCAACGGCACTCCCGTCTCCTCCTCAAGCAATACAAGCGATGTTATCACCACCGAAAAGGAACTCAAGGGCACTTCGATAAAGATCTATACAAACGGCAAGCTTACCATGATATCTGCTACCGATATGCAGGTCTCAAAGGTCAAGCTTGCAAGCGCGACCGATCTTGAGGTTCTTAATCTCTCGGGCAACAAGCTTGACAGCATAGACCTTTCCAAGAACAAGAAGATCAAGACTCTCGATCTTTCCGATAACCGTTTTGTCTTCTCTACCCTTCCCGTTATGAGCAGCTCTGTGGACTATTCCTATGCTCCCCAGCCTGCTTTCAAGATCGCTTCGGTAAAGGGAACTGACACCAAGTTCAGCGACCTCAAGGCTCTTACTGCCTCCGTCGGTCAGAACGGCTACACATGGTATAAGAAGAATTCTTCGGGCGATGATACGATTCTTAACCTCGGCTCTGACTATTCAAGTCCCGAAAGCGGCGTGTTCGAATTTAACAAGAAGCTGGGCAACGAAACTGTTTACTGTGTTGTTTCCAACACCGCATATCCCGACCTCAAGATAAAGACCACCGAAATGAAGCTTCTCCCCGGCGGTGATCTTACCATGAACGATGCGACAGGTCTTGTATATGATATCAATATCGCCGAGGGTTCCATCTGCAAGGATTCTGCAGGCAACACAATCCCCGCAGGCGACCTCAATAAGTCAACCACTTCCACAAGTCCCATGCTTACCTTCAATTCAAAGAAATTCGCAAACACCACAGCACTAACCACCGAAACACTTCTTACCAAGGTCAAGTCAAAGCTCACCACCTTTGATTCTGCAAAGGGAATGTACTATATCTATGACTTTACCCTCCGAGACAGCAAGGGCATGGAGGTCACCGATTTCAGCGGTTCTGTAAAAATTACCGTTAAATACCCCAATACAACAGTGGCATCAAAGTACAATGATTACACCTTCTATATGTTCCACTACTTTACATCAGGCATCAAGGCAGGCACTATAGAAGAGCTTGCAATCACTGCCGACAGCGGCGGTCTGACCTTCTCCGCAACCTCCTTCTCCCCCTATATCCTGGTGTATCAGCAGAAGAACCAGACCGATGACGGTTCGGGTTCAGGCTCAGGTTCGGGCAACGGTTCAGGTTCCGGCACAGGCTCCGGTGCAGGCAGCGGTTCCTCCGGATCAGGCTCCGGCGGCTCCAACGACGGAAAAGGTCCCTCCTCTCCTCAGACAGGCGATGACTCCGAGGGCAAGGTTCTTGCCGCAACGATAATCCTCTGGGTCAGCGTTATTCTGATGGCTGCAGTTGCCGCAGTTTCTGTAACTGTTATCATCAGAAAAAAGAGCCGCGGATAATGGCCTTTAATTGAATATCTCAACAAAACGCCCCGAAAGCACAATGCTTTCGGGGCGTTATCTTATTATTCGCTTATACTTATTTTTATGCTTCCGCTGGAGGTTTCTATGACGCAGAGACCACCGTCCGCAACTGACGCAGGAACCTTTACAGATCCGCTGCCTGTACGGGTATCAAACATCTTATCTGTAAGAAGGGTACCGCTGACAGAGCCGCTGGAGGTTCTGATATTGATCTCATATGCATCGCTGTCATTGAGCTTTACGGAACCGCTGGAGGTCTTTACCTTAATTTTTCCCTCTGCAATGACATCGGCGAGGTTCACAGAACCGCTGGAGCACTCTGCTGCAACATCGGTACAGTCAACATCGGAAAGCTTTATGGAACCGCTTGAAGCGGATATCTCCAGCTCACCACACTCAATGCCGTCAAGCTTTATACTGCCGCTGGATGTGTCAATGATAAACTTATCATCTGCGCTGACATTCTCAGCTGTGACGCTGCCGCTTGAAGCATCAAGCTTTATATCGGTTGCGGAAACACCCTGAAGCTTTATGCTTCCGCTTGAAACATCTACATCTATTCTTTCCGCCGATGCACAGAAATTAACACTGCCACTGGAATTATCGACCTCTGCCTCACCGAAAGCAAAGCCCTCGGAAATAACGACACTGCCGCTTGAATTGTCTATTTTGAGTGTATTGTACTCGGTCTCGGGCAGGTAGACCTCTATGGTCATATCATCAATAAATATGCCTATATGCTCGTACCATCTGCGTTTGTCCTGCTTTTCGATGTGCAGTGTGCCGTCCTTGACCTCTATCTTGTGTGTTATTCTTTCTGCCTCGGTGCAGACTATCTTGCACCCCTCGTCCTCCCAGGGGATAAGGACGACCTTACTGCTGTCGCCATCTATTTCGATGCTCCTGAAATCAGCAGATTCATAATAGGTGCTTGTATAGGTTTCAATGGTATTAAGGTTTGCCAGTAAATCAGATTTTATAAATGCAAATCCGATACCTGCCACGGCTATACCCACAGCCAGCAGAATAAGCGCAATTTTTACAAGCTTTTTCATTTTGTACTTTCCTTTCCGATAAAGCAGTATTTGATACCGCGAAGTATTGCACGGCTGAGACATACGATCCCCTTGACCGCATAATATGTGCCGCAGAACAGAAGCATTGCAAGGGCGGCACATATAAACGCCGCACCGAGCCCAAGCGCAAAGCCTGCAAGTCCGTTTGCAAAGAGCATTACAAAAGAGCCGATAATGCAAGCCGCCGCACTGACCGCCAGCGCAAATACTACGGTGTAAAGCACCAGTGCCACTGTCCATATAACGATGTAGACAGCAAGCACAACAGACAGTGCCGCAAGTATCAGACTCAGCCACAGGGGCGCGCCGAGAATAAGAAGGATTATCTCCCATGCTCTTAACCCTTTTTTGGGCTTGACCTTTGCTTTCAGGAGCTTTGGCAGCGGTGTGTCGAGAAGAATGCGTGAGGATATCTCATCAACTGAGCCAAGCGCCTCAACAGCTTCCTCCTCAGACAGACCGTCCTCTACCCTGTCGTCGATCATTTCGCTGTAGTATTCAATGGATTTTTCCTTGTCTTCTTCAGAAAGCACGCTGAGCTTATCACTCAGTGCAGACAGAAATTCCTGTTTGTTCATTTGTTTTTTCCTCCCTCGTAATAAACTCGTAAATGGACATTATCTCACGCCATTCTTCTTTGAATTCCTCAAGCCTATTGAGTCCTGCGGGAGTAATCCGATAATATTTCCGCAGTCTGCCGTTGTGCTCGGCAGAATAGACCGTCAGCATTTCTGCACCTTCAAGTCTGCGCAGTATTGGGTAAAGAGTGGATTCTGAAATCTCCACATAAGGGCTTATATCCTTGATTATCTTGTAACCGTAGGATTCGTCATCTTTGATTGCCGCCAGCACGCAGACCTCAAGGAGTCCTCGTTTGAGCTGTATATCCATCCAATACCTCCTTTCGCACAATACTATACGACACATAGTATTCTTTGTCAAGTAAAAATATAAGACTTCCGAAAGATTTTTTCGGAAGTCTTTTGTTTTATCCTAAAAGAACATCTGTTATGAGCATCACGCAGAAGCCCACTAAAAGTGCGTAGGTCGCGCCACGTTCACTGCCGTGAGCATGGGTTTCGGGAATCATCTCGTCGCTTATTACATAAAGCATTGTGCCGCCTGCAAAGGCAAGGGCGAAGGGCAGAATTGCCGATGCAAGGCTTACGGCAAAGTAGCCTATGAGCGTACCGACAACCTCAACAAGACCTGTTATCATGGCACAGATGAAGGTCTTTCGGGGAGTTACCCCTGCGGCGAGCATAGGTCCGATTATGACCATGCCCTCGGGGATATTCTGCAAGGCTATGCCGCCTGCGATTATAAGAGCCTGAGAGGTATCTCCCGAGCCGAAGCCCACACCTGCGGCGATGCCCTCGGGAAGATTGTGTATTGCTATTGCGGTGACAAACAGAAGGACTTTGCTTAAATTTGAGTTTTTGTGCTCCTCTGTGTCAGCCCCTACCATTTTGTGAAGATGGGGTACAAGCTTATCGATGAGATTGAGGCACAGCGCACCTGCAAATATGCCTGCAATGGTGTATATAAGCCCGAATTTTCCGCCGTATTCAAGAGAGGGCAGGATAAGTCCCAGCACTGCCGCCGAGAGCATGACTCCTGCCGCAAAGGACAGGACTATATCCGAGAATTTATGGGATATGTTTTTGAAAACAAAGCCGATAACGGCGCCGATTATTGTGGCTCCGCCGACTCCGAGAGCGGTAAGAAGCACCATTTCCATAAAATCACTCCTTTGAATTTATTATAACACAAACAAGCTCAGAATTAAATAAAAAGCGGCAGTTTCCTGCCGCTTTTTATTTCAGCCTGTCAAAGAACCCCGATTTTTCGAGATGAAAAATCGGGGGTTTTGGTATACAGAAAAAAATGAAGTGGAAAACTGAGCAGAAAGAGGAATGTTTCCATCCCCATATTGCCAGTTTTTT
>JAZSJQ010000107.1:0-11466 GCA_045534445.1 Acutalibacteraceae bacterium | reverse complement strand
CCCATCCGTCATACGCGTCTCTTTCGATCGCCCGTTCTCTTACCCCACACGTGTCGGTCTACCGTCTTAGGGGAGGGCCTCTGCGCCCTCCCGTAACCTCCGCCAACAGACGCAATTCCACCAATGCCGTAGGGGAGACCCTCTGTGGTCTCGCGTAATCTTTGCGAGCAGAGTTTAAAAAACTGTAGGGGACGATGCCCTCATCGTCCCATTCCATTCGCGAATATATCCCCACACCATCGTAGGGGCGCGAGAATGCAAGCAATCTCCCATTGGTCGTCCGTTTTTTCAGACACTCGGGCTTGTTTTTTTTGTTTTGGTTTTTACGAAGGGAATATGTTCATTTCTTTGCTAACAAAGAAACGAACCAAAGAAATTACTTAAGGGGGAAGGGGTTTCGATCCCCCTATCCCCCTTAAGAATCCCTGTACCCTAAACGACCAAAAGGGTGTCCATGACCGCCGCGGCAGGAGAAATGTTCTGTTTTCACCTCAACCTGCGTCGGTCATTACCATCTTCCTCGCTCGTGCCTATATCGCTTCCCCTTTTGGATTTCTCAAGCAAGGTATTTGGCACGAGCTGTTCTTGTTCGAGCCTTGCTCTGTGCTTGGCTGTAAACAGCTCAAGGGACATACCCTGATAAGGGTATTCCAAAAGGGAATTGAGCAGAATTGGAATGAGCAAATGGGGCAACACCTGCTGTTGGGATAAAGCGATTCAGAAAAATGAGCCCTTACCACAGCATCGTAGGGGCGACCATTGGTCGTCCGTTTTTTCAGGCTCTCGGGCTGGTCTTTTGTTTTTGTTTTTTGCTAAGGGTTTATGTTCATTTCTTGTTCGCTCAAAGAATGTGCTGAAGGGAGAGGGCTGACTTTGCAAAGCAAACGTCGATGCTCCCCCTTTTGGATTTTTCCTGCGGAGAATATTGCACGTAAATTTGCTCAAACCATGCCCTCTGCAAAAAAATCCACCATAGGGGAGGCGATTCGCCTCCCGTTATTTGCTCAAACCTGATCAATGAAAAGGAGTGGTATACACATAGGAAACTGCGCTGTCCTCAGCTATCTTCATGATGCTCTCCTTATCAGCAACAACGGCAAAGCCGAAGATCTCAAATTCATTATCCTCAACATATTTTATGATGCTCTTCCAGTCGAGGTCATTGAGAAGGAACATATCTGCGGTATCGGGGTGATCCTTCATATATCTGAGCATGCTGATGAAATGGGTTTTCATAGCGTCGCTGCTGGCGGCATCGGCATCATGCAGCTCAACACTGCCGTTATTGTCGAGAATGCAGAGCTTCGGGTAAGCTTCGCGGTCCCAGTCCAGGCATTTTCCTGCAAGCTCAGGGCAGAAGCCGAGATAATCGATAGAGGTGTTTTCGGTGTAAACACCGCACCAGAGAGTTGCGGAAGGGGCATTCTTTGCGGAATACCACCTGTAAAAATCCTCGTATTCGGTGAGCTCATCAAGAGTGAAATATGCGGTGTAAAGAGCGTTTTCGTCAAGCCTATCGAGAGCGGCAAAAGCATCCTTTGCACTGCCTGCGGCACCGAGACCGTAATAATTCATATATCCCTCTTCCTCTACGGTAAAGGCATTGCCCGTGGGATAGCTCAGCAGATTGGGGTCATAGAGAAGAAGTTCACCTCGGGTGATCTTTCCGCCCACAGAAGTGAAGCTGCCGGTTGGCGAAGCAAGCTGGGGAATGGTGATATTGTATTCACCGTAGCCCTCGGCATCAACAACAGCATGATTTCGATACTTGCCGGGCAGGAAAAGCTCGGTGAACACCGAAAGGTCAAGGCTGAGCCGTGAGGTCTCAATGTCGTATTCGGAAGTGGCGACGACCTCGGACGGGTTGTAATAGAGTTTTGAAGCGGCATGGGGCATTACAAAGATGACCACAAGGACGATGGCAAGGATTATCACGCCAACGATCACGCCGCATTTTACAAAGGCACGTCGGATAGATGAGTTGATGGCAGAAGCAAACTGCCTGGACTGCTCGTTTTCATTGCCTTCCGCCGACATATCGATGTCGGGAACGGCTATGTCTGATTCATCAAAAAGATAATCTGAGATCGCCTCGTGCTTCTCTATTTCTGTTTCAAGCAGAGCCTTCTGCTCATCGGTCAGAGTGCCTGCCTTATACTGTTCTATCAATTCACGAAATGTCATTATCGTTTACCTCCAGATATTGTCTCAGTTCCTGTTTTGCGCGAAGTGTCAGCACGCGAACATTCGCCGGTGTCAGGCTCAGGGCGGCGGATATATCCTTCTGGGAAAGTCCGCCGAAATAGTGCATTATCAACACCTCACGCCTGTTGCGGCTCAGCTTGTTGAGTGCTATATACAAAAGCCTGTTTTCTTCGTTCTGTATCACTGCTTTAAGCGTGTCGTCATCACATACGGCATCGGGCTCTTCTTCCGATGAAATGTGTTTTTCGCTTTTGCAGTGATTGAAATACAGATTTCTCGCCACCACATACAGCCATGCACGCATATTGCTGTGGCTGTCCTTCAGGGAGAGGAGAGCCTTTAAAAAGGTATCCTGAGCAAGATCCTCTGCAAGATGTGAGCTTCGGCACAGGGAATACAGATAAAGATAAATTTCCCTGTAGTATGTGCGGTACAGTTCATTAAGCAGTTTGCTGTTGATAATATGACCCTCCTTTCCGTATTCTGCGAATGCATTCAACCATATAACAATCGGGAAGGGAAAATGTTACACAGGATAATTATAAAAATTTTCGGAGCAGAATACAATAGGGCTAAGGAGGATATGCAGGTTGCGTCAATATGTACATAATATCTAATAAATCGCCACAGTAGTGGTCACAATGCTGAAATAGCCCGAAAAATCCGATTTTGTCAAAAAATAATCAATCTTGGTATAGCATTTACGGTCAAAGTCTGTTATAATCAAGATGTTTGGGTGTACCCTTTAAAAGTGTGCCCCTATCCCTACAATTTCCATTTTGCAAGGAGGAAATATAATGCGCAAAATCATCAGCAGTCTGCCCTTCAACGGAACAGAGGAGCAGAAAGCAAAACTGATGGCAGCTATCGAGGCTCATAAGGAGCAGAGAGGTGCCGTCATGCCCGTCCTTCAGGCAGCTCAGGAGATCTACGGTTATCTGCCCTATGAGGTTCAGCTCATGGTTGCAGAGGGTCTCAACGAGCCCCTTGAGAAGGTCTACGGTGTAGCAACCTTCTATTCTCAGTTCGCACTTTCCCCCAAGGGTAAGTATCACATCTCCGTATGTCTCGGTACCGCTTGCTATGTCAAGGGCGCTCAGGCTCTTGTTGACAAGATCACTGAGATCACAGGCGTTCGTCCCGAGGAGTGCTCTTCAGACGGAAAGTTCTCCCTCACTGCTTGCCGCTGCATCGGTGCCTGCGGACTTGCTCCTGTTCTTACCATCAACGATGATGTTTACGGCAGACTCACTGCAGACGATATCCCCGGAATACTCGCTAAATACGAATAAGAGGGAATAATAAATGAAAATCTGTACCATTCAGGAGCTGCTCGATGCAAAGGTTCTTTGTAACGAGGAAATGCTCGGTCATCATGTATATTCCGCCTGCGGAAGCGATATGATGAGCGATGTTCTCGCATATGTCAAAGATCAGGCTGTGCTGCTTACGGGTCTTGTAAACGCTCAGGTGATCCGAACTGCAGAAATGATGGACATGGTGTGCATCGTTTTTGTAAGAAGCAAGCAGCCCTCAGAAGAAATGATACAACTGGCAATCGATCACGGTATAGTTCTGCTGGCAACCGATATGCGTATGTATGAAGCATGCGGACGTCTTTATTCAAACGGTCTTAACGGCACCGCAAGGAAGGCGGTCAGCAAATGAGCGAGCTTGTTAAATTTCATTACGACGTAGACGGCGATAATTTTACCTCGGCAGGTCAGGCATCTGTCATGGTTAAGAAGAGCCTGCGCGAAATGGGTATAGCACCCGAAATTTACCGCAGAGTCTCCATCGCAATGTACGAGGGTGAGATTAACATGGTCATCCACGCAGATGGCGGGAGTGCAGATGTCATTGTTTATGAGGATGGTATAGAGATAATCCTCGCCGACAGCGGACCCGGCATCCCCGACGTGGAGCTTGCCATGAAGGAGGGCTACTCAACAGCCCCCGACAATATCCGTTCCCTCGGCTTCGGCGCCGGAATGGGCTTGCCGAACATGAAGAACTACACCGATGAGATGAAAATCGATACGGAGGTAGGACGCGGCACTACAATTACGATGCGCGTCAATTTCTGATATGACTAATTACAAGCATTCGGTATATCTCGATCCGCAGAAATGTCACGGCTGTACTGCCTGTATGAAGCACTGCCCCACCGAGGCGATCAGAATCAGAAACGGAAAGGCAGAGATCAGTGCAGATAAGTGTATAGACTGCGGAGAATGTATCCGCGTTTGTACGCACCATGCAAAGAAGCCTGTCCACAGCAAGCTTGAAAAGCTTAACGAATATAAGTGGAAGATTGCCCTCCCGGCACCCACCCTTTACGGTCAGTTTGACTCACTTGACGATGTGGACTATGTCCTTGACGGACTTCTGAAAATAGGCTTCGACGACGTTTATGAGGTTTCCACCGCAGCAGAGATGGTATCGGGCTACACCAGAATGTATCTGCATACCGATAGGGTCATAAAGCCGGTAATAAGCTCGGCTTGTCCCGCGGTGGTCAGACTTATCGAGACAAGGTTCCCTTCCCTTCAGGACCATATAATGCCCCTGCTGCCTCCCGTTGAGCTTGCAGCCATCAAGGCTCGCGAAAAGGCTCTTGCGGAGCATCCGGAGCTTACAGACAGCGATATAGGAGTGTTTTTTATATCGCCCTGTCCTGCGAAGGTGAGCTACGTTACAAATGATATAGCAGGCAGAAAGAGTAAGGTCGATGAGGTCATCGCCATAAACGATGTCTATTTCCTTCTGCTCAACGTGATGAAGAGGGAGAATACTCCCCGCCAGATAGCGCAGTCGGGCAAGATAGGCGTAGGCTGGGCAACAACAGGCGGCGAAGCCTCCGCTATCTTCAATGAGCGTTATCTCGCTGCCGACGGTATCGATAATGTAACAAAGGTTCTCGATATGATAGAAACGGGAAATATGCCTCAGCTTGAGTTTATCGAGCTCAATGCCTGTCCCGGCGGCTGCGTCGGCGGTGTTATGACGGTTGAAAACCCCTACATAGCAAAGGCAAGACTTCAGACTCTGAGAAAGTATATGCCTGTTTCCCAGAACAATTTAATAAAAGATGAATATATCCCCGAAAACTATTTCTTTGATACACTGCCCACCTATCAGCCGGTAAAGCGCCTGGGCGACAATATCGGCGCCTCCATCAGAATGATGGCGGAGATACAGAGGGTGCGCGAGGGGCTTCCCGGCATAGACTGCGGAACCTGCGGAGCGCCCAACTGCCGTGCATTTGCTGAGGACGTGGTAAAGGGCAAGGCGTGTCTCTCAGACTGTATAATCGGCATGAGGGAAGAGCTTAAAGCGTATCTTGAAAGCAAGAAAGATAAAGAGGAGGCGTAAAAACATGACTGTTTCTCAGTTTGCCTCTGAAAAAGGACTGCGTGTTCTCTCTCTTCCCAAGCCCGAAAGGGAGATAGAGGGCGGATACATAGGTGACCTGCTCAGCTGGGTAATGAGCAAGGCGGAAAGCGGCAATGCATGGATAACCATAATGAGCAACGCCAATATATGTGCTGTTGCAACCCTTACGGATGTATCCTGCATAATCCTCGCTGAAAGCGTGGAGCTTGATGAGAATGTCAGAAATCTTTCCGAGGAAAAGGGCATCAACGTCCTTTCTTCAGAAAAGTCAGCCTTTGACATCGCCGCAATGGTAGCCTCGGTTCTTTGAGTTATGGGAAAGTATTATTACGACTTTCACATTCATTCCTGCCTGTCTCCCTGCGGTGACGATGACAGCACGCCTAACAGCGTGGCAGGTATGTGTGCCATAAACGGCATACAGATCGCCGCCCTGACAGACCATAACACCTGCCGCAACTGCCCTGCCTTCTATACGGCGGCAAAGCGGTACGGAGTTATCCCAATCGCAGGCATGGAGCTGACCACAATGGAGGATATCCACGTTGTCTGTCTGTTTGAAACTCTTGAGGACGCTCTGGCGTTCAATGACGAGATCGACAAGCGGAGAATGAGGATACCCAACAGACCCGACCTTTTCGGCAATCAGCAGATATGCGACGATGAGGATAACATCATCGGAATCGAAGAAGACCTGCTGATAAATGCTACCGATATTTCAATAGATGAAGTTCCCGAGGTGGTGGGAAGGTTCAACGGAATCTGTTATCCTGCTCACATCGACAGAACTTCAAACGGCATAGTCGCAACGCTGGGCGTATTCCCCGAAACTCCCGTGTTCTCCTGCTTTGAGCTGCACAACGGAGAAAAGTATGAGGAATATGCAGAGAGATTCCCGATGCTCAAAGGCATGAAAATGCTGGTCGGCTCGGATGCTCACAATCTGCTCGATTTAAGAGACGCGGAAGCGTTTCTTGAAATAGAGGACGAGCCATACAGCGGTGACTTCGTCAGAAAACAGCTTTTTAAGGTGCTGAGAGGAAAATGAAAGAATTATCCTTAAACATTCTCGACATAGCGGAAAACTCGGTCAAGGCGAGAGCTAAGCTCATCACCATCGCACTTGAGGAAACGGAAAACACTCTGCGCTTTACCATTACCGATGACGGCTGCGGAATGAAGCCCGAGTTTTTAGCGAGGGTTACAGACCCCTTTGTCACAACGAGAACAACTCGTCCCGTTGGCATGGGAATCTCCTTCTTAAAGCTTGCGGCAGAGCAGACCGGCGGTGATCTTACCATAGAGTCAGTATCCGAGGAGCTTTCCCCCGAGGAACACGGAACAAAGCTTTCTGCACTCTTTTACACCGATCATATTGATTTTGTGCCGCTCGGCGATATAGTGTCAACTATAACAACGCTGATCCACGGCTCACCGGACATTGATTTCGTTTTTCAGCATACTCACCCAAAAGGTGAGGTGAGTCTCGACACCCGAATGCTTCGGGAAGTGCTCGAGGACGTACCGCTGAACAGTATTGAGGTAATAGCCTGGATCGGCTCTTCCCTTGAGGAACAGTATGCCGAGACCGGTTACACATTATAAATGTATTAAACTATTCGGAAAGGAATGTTATATCATGAAATCTTTAGCAGAACTCGCTGCAATCAAGGAACGCATGAAGGGTAAGGTCGTTATCCGTGAAGGTTCCGGAGAGATCAGAGTAGTCGTCGGTATGGCTACCTGCGGTATCGCAGCAGGCGCACGTCCCGTTCTCGCAGCATTCGTTGAGGGTGTTGCAAACGCAGGACTTGCTGACAAGGTCAGCGTAACCCAGACAGGCTGCATCGGCATCTGCCAGTATGAGCCTGTTGTCGAGGTCTACACCTCCGACACAGAGAAGACCACCTACGTCAAGATGGACGCAGAGAAGGCTGCACGCGTAATTGAGGAGCACCTCAAGAACGGTAACGTCGTCGCTGAGTACACCATCAACAACGTTGCAAAATAAGAGGAGGAACTGACAAATGATTCGTGCTGAAGTGCTTATCTGCGGAGGTACCGGTTGTACTTCCTCCGGCAGTGTTAAAATTCAGGCAGCATTCAACGAGCACCTCGCAGCTACAGGTCTTGCTGACGAAGTAAAGCTCGTTCAGACCGGCTGCTTCGGTCTTTGTGTTCTCGGTCCCGTTGTTGTTGTATACCCCGAAGGCGTATTCTACAGCAATGTTACCGTTGAAGACGTTGAAACAATCGTTAAGGAGCATCTCCTTAAGGGCCGTATCGTTGAGCGTCTTGTTTATGCTGACGTTCCCGCTGAGGTTAAAGAGAAGGCAGAGGCTGCAGGCAGACATACCTCTCTTAACGACACCAACTTCTACCGCGCACAGAAGAGAGTTGCTCTTCGTAACTGCGGTCTTATCAACCCCGAGGTAATCGATGAGTACATCGCTATGGACGGTTATCAGGCTCTCGGTAAGGTTCTTACCGAAATGACTCCTGAGGAAGTTATCCAGGTTGTCAAGGATTCCGGTCTTCGCGGTCGTGGCGGCGGCGGATTCCCCACCGGTCTCAAGTGGAGCTTCGCAGCAGCTAACGCAGCAGACCAGAAGTATGTCTGCTGTAACGCTGACGAAGGCGACCCCGGTGCATTCATGGACCGTTCCATCCTCGAAGGTGACCCCCATGCTGTTATCGAAGCTATGGCTATCGCAGGCTATGCTATCGGCGCATCCCAGGGTTACATCTACGTTCGTGCTGAGTACCCCATCGCTATCCATCGTCTTGAGATCGCTATCGGTCAGGCTCGTGAATACGGCCTGCTGGGCGAGGACATCTTCGGTACAGGCTTCAACTTCAACCTCGAGCTCCGCTTCGGTGCAGGCGCATTCGTTTGCGGTGAGGAGACCTCTCTTATGACCTCCATCGAGGGTAACCGCGGTGAGCCCCGTCCCCGTCCTCCCTTCCCCGCAGTTAAGGGTCTCTTTGGCAAGCCCACCGTTCTCAACAACGTTGAGTCCTATGCAAACATCCCCCAGATCATCCTTAAGGGCGGCAAGTGGTTTGCAGAGCCCGGCAGCGAGAAGGCTGCTGGTACCAAGGTATTCGCTCTCGGCGGTAAGATCAACAACACAGGTCTCGTTGAGATCCCCATGGGTACTCCTCTTTCCACCGTTATCAATGAAATCGGCGGCGGCGTAGCAAACGGCAAGAAGTTCAAGGCTGCACAGCTCGGCGGACCTTCCGGCGCTTGCGTACCTGCTGAATATATCGACATTCCCCTTGATTACGATTCTCTCGCATCTATCGGCGCTATGATCGGCTCCGGCGGTCTTATCGTCATGGACGAGGACAACTGTATGGTTGATATCGCTAAGTTCTTCCTCGACTTCACCGTCGATGAGTCCTGCGGTAAGTGTACTCCCTGCCGTATCGGTACCAGAAGAATGTACGAGATCCTCGACAGAATCACCAAGGGTAAGGGCGAGATCGATGATATCGAGAAGCTCGAAGAGCTCTGCACCTTCATTAAGACCAACTCCCTCTGCGGTCTCGGTCAGACTGCTCCCAACCCTGTTCTTTCCACTCTCCGTTTCTTCCGTGATGAGTATGTAGCTCACATTGTTGATAAGAAGTGCCCTGCAGGCATCTGTAAGGATCTCCTTTCCTTCGTTGTCGATCAGGACAAGTGCATCGGCTGCGGTCTCTGCGCTAAGAACTGCCCCGCTGCTGCCATCACCAGAACCGACTATATCGCACCGGGTCATAAGCTTGCTTCCTTTGCAATCGACACCGCTAAGTGCGTAAAGTGCGGCGTATGTATCGACAACTGTAAGTTCAAGGCTATCAGCAAGAACTAAGAAAGGAGTGTGCCTATAATGGAAAACATGATCAATGTAAAAATCAACGGTATTGATGTACAGGCTCCTGCCGGTTCTACCATTCTTGAGGCTGCACGTCTTGCCGGTATAGAGATTCCTACTCTCTGCTATCTTAAGGACATCAACGAGATCGGCGCTTGCCGTATGTGCGTTGTAGAAGTAAAGGGCGGCCGCGCTCCTGTTGCCGCTTGCGTATACCCCATCAATGAGGGTCTTGAGGTTTACACCAACACCGAGCTCATCAGAAAGAGCCGCAAGACCAACCTCGAGCTCATCCTTTCCGTACATAACAAGGCTTGCCTCTCCTGCGTACGCAGCACCGACTGCGAGCTTCAGAAGCTCTGCCGTGAGTACGGCGTTGAGAATGCAGACCGCTTTGCAGGCTCTGTTCCTCAGACTGAGATCGACAACTCCACCTCTTACCTTGTAAGAGATAACTCCAAGTGCATCCTCTGCCGTCGCTGCGTGGGTGCTTGCAACAACCAGTTCGTATCTGTTATCGGTGCTAACAACCGTGGTTTCGACACCGAGATCGGTTCTCCCTTCGAGGCAAAGCTCAACGATGTCGCTTGCGTAGCTTGCGGTCAGTGTATCGTAGCTTGCCCCACCGGTGCTCTCACCGAGAAGGACGACACCGATAAGGTATTCGCTGCTATCAGCGATCCCTCCAAGCACGTTGTTGTTCACACCGCTCCTTCCATCCGTGCAACTCTCGGCGAGTGCTTCGGCATGGTGCCCGGAACGTTAGTAACCGGCAAGATGGCAGCTGCTCTCCGCAGACTCGGCTTCGATAAGGTATTCGATACCGACTTCGGCGCAGACCTCACCATCATGGAAGAAGGCACCGAGCTTCTCGGCAGAGTAAAGAACGGCGGCACTCTCCCCATGATCACCTCCTGCTCCCCCGGATGGATCAACTTCTGCGAGCATTACTATCCTGAGTTCATTCCCAACCTCTCTACCTGTAAGAGCCCCCAGCAGATGCAGGGTGCTATGATCAAGACCTGGTATGCAGAGAAGAACGGCATCGATCCCAAGGATATCGTTTCCGTTGCTATCATGCCCTGTACCGCTAAGAAGTTCGAGTGCGGCAGAGACGAAATGGCAGCAGCAGGTTATGCTGATGTTGATTACGCTCTTACCACCCGTGAGCTTGCTCGTATGATCGAGCGTGCAGGCATCAAGTTCAACACCCTCCCCGATGAGGACTTCGATCCTATCCTCGGTGAGTCCACCGGTGCTGCAGTTATCTTCGGTACCACCGGCGGTGTTATGGAAGCAGCTCTCCGTACCGCAGTTGAGGTTCTTGAGAACAAGACTGTCGAGCCCATCGAGTACACTGAGGTTCGTGGTATGGAAGGCATCAAGTTTGCTGCATACAATGCAGGCGGAATTACCATCAAGACTGCTGTCTGCTCCGGTCTTTCCAACGCTGCTAAGCTCCTTGACATGATCAAGGCAGGCGAGGTTGAGGTTCACTTCGTAGAAGTCATGTGCTGCCCCGGCGGCTGCATCAACGGCGGTGGCCAGCCCATCCAGCCCGCTTCTGTACGCAACACTGTAGACCTCAAGGCTCTCCGTGCTGCTGCACTTTACCGTGAGGACGAGGGCAAGGCACTGCGTAAGTCCCATGAGAACCCTGCAATCAAGAAGGCATACGCTGAGTACCTCGGCGAGCCCAACGGTCACAAGGCTCATGAGATCCTCCACACTCACTACACCGCAAAGACCAGATATTAATTAACCTGACTATGGGGAGAATATTGCCATTGCAATATTCTCCCCTGTTTGGGTTTGAATGGGAAACGTAGGGAATGCCGATAGCAGTATTCCAACGATTATTTGAAAGGAGCATGGACATGAATCAAGAAATCGATAATTCAAGAGAAAAAGCGATAATTATAAATGTGTTGCTGAATCTGCTTGCACTTGTTCCTGCAGCAATTATGGCGGTACTTATATTCTTGTGTGTGGATGCAAGTCT
>JAZSJQ010000079.1:0-27111 GCA_045534445.1 Acutalibacteraceae bacterium | reverse complement strand
ATTCTGCCGTTGTGCTGTGCGATTATTTCTTCCGCAACTCCCAGACCTATTCCAAAACCTCGGCGTGTGTTGTTCGCCTTGTAGAACTTCTGGGTTATCTTCGGCAGGTCTTCCGATGCTATGCCGCAGCCGTAATCTCGCACCATGACCTTTATTTCATCGCCTGTGCAGGCAGCAGTTACGTGTATTTCGCTTCCTGCCTCGCTGTATTTCATGGCATTATCGATAAGGTTTGTGAATACCTGTCGCAGACGGTTTTTGTCGCCCATTACAGGTGGGAGGTTTTCGGCCTCAAAGAAGGTGAGAGTCTTTTCCTCCTGAGCGGCGCGGTCGGAGAAGAAGTACACAGCCTCGCCGATTTCCGCAAGAATGTCAAGCTTTTCAAAGCTCATGGACATGGCACCGCGCTGAAGCCTTGAAAAGTCCAGAAGATCCTCGACCAGAATACCGAGTCGGCTTGCTTCTCTCGTTATTGTGTCCATACCCTTGCTGAAAAGCTCGCGATCTTCGGGACCGCAGGCGCGCAGGGTCTCTCCCCAGCCCTTTATGGCTGTAAGGGGAGTACGAAGCTCATGGGATACGGAAGAAATAAAGTCATTTTTAAGATTTTCGTTTGCCGCAAGGGCAGCAGCCATTGAGTTGACTGCATCGACAAGGTCACCTATCTCGTCCTCCTTGTCCTTTTTGAGCCTTGTGGTAAAATCGCCTTCGGCAATTTCATTTGCGCTGGCTGTAATGCTCTTTACAGGACGAACTATGGAGCGGAAGAAATAGAAGCTTGAAATAAGAACGAGGAAAACGATAAGCAGACAGCAGATGACCAGAATGGATACGATATAGAAAATTGAGCGATCCACCAGCGAAAGGGAGACCACAATGCGCATTGCACCGATCTCCTTGCCGTTTGAGAGTGTGAGCACATGGGAGACGGCAAGCACCTTTTCTCCGAGTGAGTTTCTGCCTTTCCAGACGCCTTGCCCGTTTTCTGATGCAAGAGCCTTTTCATAGTCAGGCATGGATTCATTGCCCGGCTCAAAGCCCGTGGAGGTGACCTGAACATTTCCGTTTCTGTCGATGAACTGAAGCTCCATGGTCTCGCGGCTGTCAAACTGCTCAACATAGCTCTGAGCGGCGTTTACGAAGTCCGATGTACCTGTCACACCCGAGGTTGAGGTAAAATAGGTGGCGTTTATACCAACTCTGTTTTCAACAAGCTGAAGAGCCTGATTATAATAGTTGTCCTTTATAAGCATTGAGGCGAGTGTGACAGCAATTACAAGCATGACAACTATAATGGAAAAGGATGAAAGGAGCCAGCGGCGCATAACACTGCGCTTGCGGACCATGCTGATAATTTCCTTCGGGTCTGCTCGGTCGGCATTGCCTATGACCTTATGCAGCATTTTAAGCTTTGCCACAGGATACATCATCTCCTTTCCCTTTTATACATAAGATTGCTCAGACATCCCATTTATAGCCCAGACCCCATACGGTTACGATATGGGTGGGGTTTGAAGCATCGTCCTCAATCTTCATTCTGAGACGGCGGATATTTACATCGACGATCTTATCCTCGCCATAGTAGCCCTCGCCCCAAACATGGGAGAGAATTTCCATTCTGCCGAGAGCGGCGCCGGGATTTGAGAAGAAATACTCCATGATCTGGAACTCGACCTGAGTGAGATCGATGGGCTTTCCGGACTTTGTAAGGGTGCGGTTTCTGAGATTGAGCACAAATTCACCGGACTTTATCTCCTCGTTGAAATTATTGCCCTGACGCAGCTCTGCGAGAGCAACGCGTCTGTAAAGGGCATCAACACGGGCAACAAGCTCGCTGGGAGAGAAGGGTTTTGTTACATAATCGTCAGCACCCATCATAAGACCGCCCACCTTATCCATTTCCTGGGTCTTTGCGGTGAGAAGGATAATGCCTATGGTGCTGTTGTCGCGGCGGATCTCGCGGCATACGGAAACGCCGTCAATACCGGGCATCATAATGTCAAGAAGGACCACATCATAGCCCTTGGGATCAGCGTAGTAGTATTCGAGAGCTTTTTCACCGCAGTTTGCTTCTGTAACATCATAGCCGGAGCGCTGCAGGTTGATGACAACAAACTCGCGGATAGCATCTTCATCTTCGGCAACAAGTATCTTTTTCATAAAGTATCATCTCCAAAATCCAATATTAAAGCAGATAGAAGCAGGCCTTTATAACATTGTATGTCATGCCGTACTCTTCACCGAGAGTACAAAGCTGAACAGCCCATATTGTGTTGTTTTCCTCGCGGAGGATCTGATAGCTGTAGGAAGGAATAAGCGCTCTGTCCTCGGCTTCAACGGCACGGAGCCTGAAAAGCTCGGAGCCGAAGCTTTCGATCCTGCGCTCGATCTGAGCGCTGTCATTTTCGTGATCGACGGAAAGCACCTTTTCGCTTCCCGTAAGGTCTGAAGCTGAAACGGTAATGGTCTCATAGGAGACTTCAGAGGTGCAGAATGTAAGGGTGCGGTAGTTCTGGTCATAGCGGACGGTAATATCCGAAGGCCATGAAGGAGGCAGGAACATATAGTAACCGTCTGCAGTATTCAGAATGGTGTCAAGTTCACTCTGAGAGGACATGGAGGCGGTCTGGAAATCATAGGAAAACCACGATGTCCTGTAAAACTTCTGCTCGGAGTTTTCGCTGTAGCAGGGGAGAAGAGTGTGCATTGGTATCTCGGTAAGACCGTCCATATCCGCATCAAAGGAATCGATTATTGCAGCGCGGTCGGTGCCTGATACCATGCCTGTTTCAGCACTGTTGAAGGGCGCTGAGAGTCCCACATTCAGCTTATCCCAGCACACAGCCTCGGTGCAGATGGTGTCCGAACCCTTGTAGCTGTCGATAATAAGAGCCTGAGTAGTGTCGGCAAGCATTCCGACGGTTATTTTTGAATAGCGGGAAACACTGCCGTCAAGACTGCATATTCCTGCGGAGAAAAGGCGCTCTGCGCCCTCGCCCGACATATACTTGAGCATTCTGACAAGGGAGGTGCCGTTTACAGTGTTGAGTGAGGCGGTCATAATCTCATCTGTGCCGTCGCCGTCCATATCACATACCGCAACACCCGTATAGCCCGAAACCGACTGAGTTTCAGTGCCGCCTGTTTCCTCGATTATAACGGTCTCAAATCTGTTCTTTGAATAGGAGTATACGGTGAGAAGACCGCTGCCGGAGCCTACAGACCAACCGACGATTATCTCGGTTCCCTGACGGTCGGGGATAAGATTGCCGAAAAGAAGAGTGTTGACGTTGCCTGCAAGCCCTTCGGCGGTGGCGGCAACCTTCCAGCGTCCGCCCATGTAGTCCAGGACGGCAATGCTTGCGAGGGGGTTTTCGGAGGAGGCGACATAAAAAACAATGGCCTCATCGGTCTTGTCATTGTCAAGATCCATCATGGTTATTGCTGAGCGGTGTTCGCCGCTTCTGGGATAGCGGAAAAGGGGCTGACGACCGAGGTGAGAGGCGAGAGCCTCACAGATATCCATATCCGCGCCTGAAGTCTTGGGCGGACGCAGCATATTTTCGGAATCAAAAGGTGCGGCACTGCAGCCTGTCATGGAAAAGAGCATGATCACAGCAAGTGCCAATACAAAAAGCTTGTTTTTCATAAATGATATCCTTCCGCGCCCGGCGGAAAACACATTCCGCGGCGAAGTGTTCAGATAAGGTCATACAATGTAATTATATCATATAATTTTCCGAAATTATATATTTTCTTTTAATTTTTTTATATAATATTGCATATCCTGAGGCAGTGTGAAAAAAATTACGTGAAACGTTTAACTTTTTTTCGCAAATCCATTGACAACATATAACTAATATGGTATCATTCAATCAAAGCCGAGGAAATGAATGCATTGAGCGGTGCGACTCAGAGGCATTCGAAAGTGTTTCTCGGTCATGAATTTTGATTATGCCTTTTTAAATATCGTTCCCCATCCACAAATGCAAAACCGCCCTTACCGCAGAGGGCGGTTTTGCATTTTCGGAAAAAGTGAAGACTATTGCAAAACTCATGTAAATGTGCTATACTTACAGTAAGAAAATGTATCTGGAGGGATAATAATGAATAACAACGAAAGCATTTACAAAGTATCCAATGAAACCGCACTTTCTGTGCAGAACAAGGACAATGAGAAGCTTGCTGTAAACAGCGGCTTCACACCGCCTCCCTATAAGGCACCGGAAACAAAAAAGCCCGAGCCTGAGAAGAAGGCAAAGAAGAAGGTTCCCGTGGGAACAATAATCATGATAGCTGTCATAGTGCTGCTTGCGGCTGCTGTTGTATTCTTCGGCTATATGTATTTCAAAGACAAGGTATCAAAGGAGATAATGGCTGACCTTACCGGTACATGGATATATGATACCGGCAGTGAGAATGCGGGCTATGTTTCCTTCATGGGCAACGAGACAGCAGATGTCAACGGCAAGACCTATACAGTTACTGCCGACAAGAGCAAGCTTGTTTTCAAGAAGGGCGAAGATGATAAGTTCGGAGTTGAGTACAGCCGCGACGGTGAGCAGCTCATGCTTGCTTTGAATGTAGGAAATGAGCTTTTCGGCGAAGATTGCGCGGTTACCGCGAGCCCCTCTGATCTTTCGGGTATTCTGCTCTACAGGATCAGTGATTCCCATTCTCTGACAAGCGAAGAGATCAGTGCCGCATACCTTGACAGATTCCCCCAGTACATAAAGATGGATCTCAATGATCTCTGGGAAGGACTCTGGGGCGGCGAAATAGCCGATTGGGGTGACATCAGCGGATATCTTCCCGAGCTTGACAGCCCCGAGGATCTGCTTGAACTTTACGATCAGTTCTCAAACGGCTCCATCAACTACGAGGACTATCTTGAGGGCATTCTCGGCGGCGACGGCGGCATTGACCCCAGCCAGTATATCCAAGACTATTTTGCAGGTCTCGGTGAAGATATAGCAACCGAGATTGACGGCACCGAAGCTGAGGAATTCCTTGCCGATATGTATGAGTGGTGGCAGTACTTCGAGAAAATGGAGGAAGGCGACTACGAGGGCATGACCGATTCCTTTGACTGGGGCTTCGGTGATTACAGCGAAGGTGCTGACAGCTTCGATTGGGGCTTCGGCTGGTGATCGGCTTTTGAAAAACTGAATAATTGAAAATTAAAGCCTCTGCCAATCGGCAGAGGCTTTCTCATATATAAATCAGTTCTTTCCGTTGATCATCTTTGCAATGACCGTTCTGTGAACCTTCATTGCGCCCTTAGGACAGAATTCCTGACAGCAGAAGCAGCGAATACAAGCCTTGCGGTCGATCACGGGAAGCTTGTTCTTCATGACGATTGCCTTTGCGGGGCAGATCTGCTCACATTGCTTGCAGCCGATGCATTCCTTTTTTCTGACGGCAGGCTTTGAGACGAGGCAGGTCTTTTCCACCCAGCCTACAAGACCGTTGAAGATACCGAAGCTTTTGGGTGCAAATTCTATGTTTGTCATTGCTTTCATATTGTCAAAATCAGAAATAAGTAAGGGGTCAAGCTCGCCAATGATTTCGACTTCTTCTGCGGATTCTGCGGAAAGTCCGCGCCGTGCGGCAGCTTCGAGGAGAGGGACACTGCTTCTGTCGAGACCGATTATTTTTGCGCAGACAAGGTCAAGGTCATAGGGGTCGGAGGAGGCTAAAAGCGCACCTATCTTCCTCGGTACGCCCTGAGTCGGACCGTTGCCCTCCATACCCTCAACAGCATCGACGATACAGAGACGGGGTTTGAAATACTCGTTAAGGTCTATGAGCATATCGGAAAAATCCGCGGCGTTAGGGAAGCGGTAGTGATATTCGGGCTTTGTGACACCGGGGACAGTACCGAACATATTCTTTGCCGATGCGCTCATTCCCATCATGCCGTGGCTTTTGAGCTTACAGAAGTTGATGATTGCATCACAGCTGTCAAGCCAGCCTGTGTAAGAGAAGGTCTTTGCCTTGACACCCTCGGGAAAATCAGCTTGCTTAACGCTGAAATCGCGGTTGAGGGAGGCGCCGACAGCCTCACACTGATGCATACCCGTTGCTTTATAGATGCCGCTTAAAAAAGCGTTGTTGTAGAGTCCTCCGGGACTGTCTCCGATTATAGGTTTTGCACCCATTTCAGCAAGTTTGCGGCAAAGCTCGGTTACAAGGGCAGGGTGGGTGGTTGCCGCCTGTTCGGGCTTCATCATGCTGACGAGATTGCATTTTATGGCAATGACCATGCCTTCTTTTACCCAGGAAAGACCTCCGATGGCAGAGAGAAGCTCGTCAAGAGCGTTTCTGACCTCGCTTTCATCATAGCTTTCGCATTTTACGACTGATACGACAGACATATATCTTACTCCTTAGAACATTTAAAATGATTTGAAGCCATTGCCGACTATCTCACTGCTGTTTGTGACCATGAGAAAGGCGTAAGGCTGATTTTTCTCAATGTAACGGCGAAGAAGAGCGCCCTCTTTTCTGGACATAACGGTAAGGATTACCACTCTGTCCTGATGGGTGTAGGAACCCTGAGCATTATAGACGGTCGCGGCACGATGAAGAGTATCGTGGATGAATTCGCATATGGGCTCAGGGTCGGTGGTGATCACCGTGAAATACTTTCTGAGATTGATGCTTTCAATGAGACGGTCAATGACAAGAGACTTCATAAGAAGTCCGCAAAGGGAGTAAAGTCCCGTGGTGATACCGAAAACGAAAAATGCGCTGACACATACGAAAAGGTCGGCAATAAGCAGAGAAGTGCCGATATTCGTGTTGAAATACTTCTTGAGTATCATGGCGATTATATCAGTGCCGCCGCTGGAGGCACCGCAGACAAAGAGTATCGCAGACCCTGCGGAGGGCAGGCCGATGGCATAGACAAATTCAAGCATGAGCTGATCTGTCAGAGGCTCTGTCATGGGGACAAAAAGCTCGAGAAGATATACTGCCGCAGAGGACAGAACAGTAACATATACGGTTTTAAGTCCGAAGCCTCTGCCGAGGAAAATAAAGCCCACAACAAGAAGCAGAGCATTTATTGCGGTGTTGAAAAAGGCGGCGGAGAAATTGAAAATATTGCTTAATACGACCGCCAGACCTGCAACCCCTCCGAAGGTAAAGTTATTGGGGAATCTGAAGAAATAGATACCGCCTGCGGCAAGAAGTGCGGCAAAGGTCAGTATGAGAAATTCAGCAAAGACAGATGCTTTTTCACGTCTGCGGCTCATGACTCTCTCTCCTTGTGCTTTTTTATGATTATATCAGTACTGTATAGCTTTTGCAATAAACAAAGAGGTATACGGGAGCAAAATACTCAGAGGTGATGTGGATTGACAAAAAGAGCTGATAGTAATAAAATAACATAATAATGTCTGGAATTTTACGGGGGTGGCAGATTGAAGATCCGATCTGTTGTAATGATATTGCTGTCGGCAGTGCTTCTTATGCTGTGCGGCTGCACAGGAGAAGCGATAAGCCTTACCGAGCTTCCCGATCCGACTCTGTCGGTGGAAAGCTTTTTTGAGCATCTTGAAAATGAGGAATATGCAGAAGCAGACGAGCTTGTCTACAATTACGTTACGCTGGGAATGACAGGAAGCGAGAGAATTGAAGATCCGCTGATGCAGGTGTTTTACAGAGAACTGAATGCACAGCGTGAGTATGAAATAGTTATGTATCCGCAGATAAATGGTAAGACAGCGGTAATGACGGTAAAAGTAAGGAGTCTCGATCTCAGAAAGGTATACGATCCGCTTGCGGTAAATGTCAAGGATACCATACGGCATATGCAGTATGTGGGAGAAAAGGTGGATACCGAGGAGGCAATACTTGCGGTTACATCGGATGAACTGGGCAAACTCCTGACAGATAATGAAGAGATGACAACAACGGGGATTTTTGCCGTTGAGCTTATATACAGCAAGGGCGAATGGCGCATGGTTATCAGTGACGAGCTTTATTCTGCATTGATAGGCTATGCAGTGTAAAGGAGGAGTCGGGATGGAAGATAAAACTATGGAAAGCATTCTTGAAGAAGGTATTCCTGACGATCTGAAAACAACTGCCGATCCATCGGAGAATACAGCCGAAGAGTCCCGTTCCGATGCAGGTGAATCTCCGGAAAACGAGGCTGTACAGCAGATGGATGAGGAAACGGACGAAAATAAGACCGATGAGCCTGAAACTGAAGCCGAGGGCATACTCCTGACGGACGAGGACGCAGGGAAAGAGGATAACAGTGATCTGGGCGAGCTTGAGGACAGAGGCTGGGCGGAAGGTGCAAACCACAAAAAGAAACGCACCGTTTCATGGATGATTCTCAGCAATCCCGTACTTACCTTTGTGCTGCTCTGTGTTTTTGCGGCTATGTGCGCTGCTGCGGCGTTTGCGGTACCCTCCGCGGGCACAGTGGTAAAGGAAGACAATATTGTTGCTCAGAGAAATGCCGCAGGCGATATTGAATCCGGTGTTGGGTTGGTTACTCAGAATATCGTAAATGACGTTCAGGGAATGCCGAAACTGTTCCTTCTCCCTGTTACGGATACTCCGGGCGTACCATATTCAAAAGCAAACACTTATAAATACAAGGACAAAAACGGAATAACCCATTCGGTATATGAAGACCCGTCCATAACAGTTGATGTATGGAAGGTCAAAAAGAGAATGGATGGCAAGAGATACGTTGCAAGCTATGCCAAGGTAAAGGTGGCGCACCCCACGCAGCTTCGTACTTCGGTGTCAAAAACGGGTTACCACAACCGCTCAAGACCCAGTGTTCAGGCTAAGCGAATGAATGCAATAGTAGCCGTAAACGGTGACTTTTTTACTCTCAGAAGCAGCGGAGTTATTGTCAGGCAGGGAACATATTACCGCAGGAAGAAATCCGGAAAAGAGACACTGTTCATTGATTCCGACGGCAACTTCCACTTTATGACTTCAACTCAAGCCATCAATTCAGGCTTCCTTGATTCCAATACGATATACAATTCCCTTTTCTTCGGACCTGTACTGGTTCGAGACGGAGTGCTGTGTCAGTACAAAAGCATGGCAAAGGACAAGATAGCTGCAATGCACTACGGACGGAATCCGAGAACGGGAATCGGTCAGATAGGAGAGCTTGAGTATCTGCTGATAGTTGTAGACGGACGCACAAAAGAGTCCGGAGGACTTACCACAAGTCAGTTTGCAAGGCTTTTTTATGAACAGGGCTGTATAAACGCATACAATCTCGATGGAGGACAGAGCGCCTGCATGGTTTACCAGGGAAAGGTCTACAATACCGTTTCCAATTCAGGAGAGAGACTTGTAAGCGACATAGTGTATTTTGCATCGGCGATGCCCGATGAAGATGAGATATAGGAGGTGAAGATATGGGCAATGATCTTGTTGCCGCCTTTTATGAGGATTACTCCATATACTGGTACGGAATAACCATGGCAGCAGCGCTTCTTGCAGGCGTGATCACATCAATGTTCCTTAGGGCGTTTCAGCACGAGCGGATAAATGATGTCCTTTTCGTTGCTGTACCTGCACTTCCCCTCGGCATTATGGGTGCCAGAGCGTTTTACTGCTGGCACGGCGCGGACAGACACGTTGATATCAATCAGCTTACCCGTATCGATACCTATCTCGAAGGCGGGTTCGGACTTTACGGTGCGCTGGGTGTCGGTGTGCTGGTGATGGTTCTTGTCTGCCTGCTGCTGAATATAAATATTCTTCGGCTTTCGGACGCCTGTGTTCCGGGGCTTGCCATAGGAATATGCATCGGCAGACTTGCCTCCCAGTTTTCGACCACAGACCGCGGCAGTGCAGTGTCTGCGAAATGGCTTCAGAGAGCGCCTTTCTCCACATGGGACTCTGCAGGCGAGGAATGGCTACTGAATGTATATTTCTTTGAAGCTGTTTTTGCTTTTCTGATGTTCATATTGCTTACTGCAATGTTTCTTGCAAGATATCATTTCTATAAATTCCCCTGCCGCAGAGGCGATATAACTCTCATGTTCATGTTCCTCTACGGTCTCAGCCAGTGTTTCTTTGAATCCATACGTTCCGATGCTCTTTACTGGAATTC
Source organism: Acutalibacteraceae bacterium (assembly GCA_045534445.1). Classification (GTDB taxonomy): domain Bacteria; phylum Bacillota; class Clostridia; order Oscillospirales; family Acutalibacteraceae; genus JAISGQ01. Next base: position 17,009 of record JAZSJQ010000079.1, on the reverse strand, counting down.
GACACTCAGCTCAAGACTGCATTTTGTTATGATTTCCATGGCGATAAGCGCAGTGGTGGCAGCAATAGCTCTCAGCGTCCTTATACTGAGATTTGCATACTGGCGCGGGATAGGCGTATACACCGTGTTTGCCGTTGTGCTCTCCGCCTTTGGTTTCTGCATGGTATTTTCACAGGAGATAAGGCTTCCCTTCAAGGAAGAAAGATTTATATTTGTAATGATAGCTCAGGGAGCACTGATACTCATAATCATGGGACTCTGGCTTATATACAGACAGACGAAGGATCGTCATGCAAGACCTGCCATTCCTTGGCTCAATCCCCGTTACTGGTACGAAAAGATTAAAGGTTTGAGTTTCTTTGATGCCAGAGAAAAGAGAAATGCATCATGAAAAAGTTCGCACTGTTTCTGCTTAGAAGCATAATGCGCTTCATATACGCAGTGATGAAGCTGCTTACAAGACCCCGTGACAGAGTGCTTTTCATAAGCCGACGGGCAGACAGCGCAGGAGAAAATTTCCTGCTTATAGCAGAGGAGATAAGAAAACGCTCGCCCAATACCGAGCTTCGCTTTTCCTGCAAAAAGGATAAAAGCGGACGCTACGGCTTCAGTCATCCCTTTCTTATGCTGGACAGAATGCGCCTGCTTGCAGGCTCAAAGGTGTGCATAACCGAAAGCGGAACGGCTGAGCTTAGCATACTCAGGCACAGGGAAGAGCTTCGCATAATACAGATATGGCACTCCATGGCACCCTTCAAGAAATTCGGCTGGCAGATAGTAGGCTCGGAGAACGGCATTGCCCCGGAGGTTGCCGAGGGAGTCAGACTGCACGAGGGCTATGATTATGTTATAGTCGGCAGTGATTATGTCCGTGAAATGTTCTCCGAGGCGCTCAGCACTGAAAACAGCAAGGTGCTGTCTCTGGGACTTCCCGTGACAGACGAGCTTCTTGATACCGACGGGGAAAAGGACCGCTTCAAGCTCTGGAAGCTGCATCCCTCAACCTGCGGCAAGAAGATCGTCGTATATGCTCCTACAATGAGAAAAAAGACTGCGGTGCCTTGCGGCGAGCTGATTTCTGCCTTTGACTATGAAAACACCACACTTGTGGTTAAGCTTCATCCCAAGGACAGAAATACTGTCATAAATGACGACAGGGTTGTTGTCGATACTGAAATGACCATTCAGGAGGCAATAAGAGCGGCAGATATAATCGTTACCGATTATTCGGGCGTTTCCGCGGAGGCAAGTCTTATGGGCAAGCCGGTGTATTTTTACACTCCGGACCTCGATGCCTATGCAGGCAAGAGCGGTCTGAACATAAATCCTGCGGAGCTGTTCCCTTCTATTACCTTCAGCAGTGCTGAGGAGCTTGTCAGAGAGATAAGTCTCGGTGAGCACAGCGAGGATTCGCAAATGATACGGGAAACTCTTGCCGATGCCTGCAAGGGCGACAGCGCAAGAAGCATTGCGTATCTTGCAACGGAGACTTCCATTCAGAATACGGAGGCTTCCGTGAAGGAAAGTGCGGAAAAGGGCTCAAAATTCAGTAATTTCTTTGCAAGATGCAAGTTTGATGTTCTCTATCTCGGCGCAAGGATAGACCCCATGCTGCTTCTGTTTGAATCCAAGCAGACGGGGGCATATGACGGAGCGGTCAGAGAGCTTTACGAAGCGATGCTTGCAGACAAAAAGTATGAAAACTGCCGTTTTGCATGGGCGGTATCAGACCCTGACGAAGCTCAGATACCGGGTGTGGGCTCACTTCTGATAGTAAAATACGGCTCAGCCGAGCATATGCAGGTACACGCACGCAGCCGTGCGATAATTTCCGATGCGCCTCCGTCAGAACGGGTGAAGATAAGACCCGAGCAGCATTACCTTGTTGCGGACGGCGACACGAAGGAACTGCTCAGACGCCTTGTGGATTAGAGGCTGATTGAGATGATTGCATGAAACTGCGGCAATAACCTCTTGACTTGTAAGAAAATGTGAAATACAATATAACGCAGATATCTATTCTGTGACAGGGCTTTTAAGGCCGCAGAGAAAGGAATGTCCTAATATGCAGACCATGAACAATAAGAACAAGACCATCATCGATATTCTGACCATCGTACTGCTTCTGGCGGCATTTGTATTTGCCTACATAATGGGCTTTGTGAATGTAAATTCCGCAACAGGCGAGTATTTTCTCACAACTCCCATAATGGCTCTTATAGCAGTGGGCGGTCTCGGAATACTTTATTTTTCAGGTTCCTTTGTTGAGCTTGTGTCAAGACTCAAGAGGAACAGAATGAACGTTGGATTTACAGTATCCTTCGGACTGGCAACCGTTCTGTATGTTGCCGTTGTTGCCATTATGCTTGCGCTTCTCTGCAAGCTGACGACCGTCAGTGCATTCCTTCCGAGATTCATCTATATCGCTGCAGTTATTGTGATAATCGCAAGCTATTACGGCTCTGTTCTCTACTCTGCAAAGATTGAGGAAGAAACTGTCGGCGAAACAGCTGAAACAGAGGAATAAATTTCAAAAAAGACTTGTATTATGCGCTGTTCGGTGTTATAATACCATCGTAAGAATAAAGGTACTAAAGGAGTGGGCTTCGCGGTCCGCTCTTTTGTATTGTTATGGAGGTAAGACCATGGCAAAAAGCAAAGGCGGAATGACCATAGCTAAGGCGGCTTCCGTGGTAAAGCCCATTGCGGACGAAATGGGTCTGGATATCTGGGATATCCAGTATCTCAAGGAGGGTACCGAGTGGTGCCTGCGCATAATCATCGATAAGGAAGGCGGAGTTGACATACTTGACTGCGAGAGGCTTTCGAGAGCCATCGACAAGCCCCTTGATGAGCTTGATCCTATCGAAGGCGCATGGTCTCTTGAGGTAAGCTCCCCGGGCATCGAGCGTGCGCTGACAAAGCCCGAGCATTACGAAAAAATGGCAGGCAGGGATGTTGCCGTGCAGCTTTACAGACCTCTTGAGGAGACAGGGGAAAAAGAGATCATAGCCTGTCTTGTGGAGCTTCGTGACAAAATGATCGTCCTTTCTGACCTTGAGGGAACCGAATTTGAAATAGCACTTAAAGATGCGGTAAGCGTCAGACTTTATGAAGAAATCGAAGACTGATAACATATAATAAAACGGAGGTTATTTTCGATGGCAACCAGAAGAAAGAGCAAGGCTCAGGCAGTTGATACATCCAACAAGGAGCTGTTTGAGGCACTGAACATTTTCGAGAAGGAAAAAGGCATTCCCGTGACCTATATGTGCGAAAAGATTCGCAAGGCTATCGTGTCTGCGGTCAAAGGCTCCCACAACGGCAATGACAATGTCATAGTCAACATTGAGCCTGAGACTGATACCTTTGAGGTCTTTGTCTGCCAGACCATAGCCGAAGAGGTCGATGAGCATACCCGCGGCCACTGCATTCTCCTTGAGCAGGCACAGAAGGTTGACCCCAAGGCTGAGATCGGTCAGGTAGTGCGTGTACGCCTCCAGACAAAGCAGTTCGGCAGAATCGCCGCAATGACCGCAAAGCACGTTATCCGTCAGGGTATACGTGACATGGAGCGTGAGCAGGTCTACTCCGAGCTTCAGAGCAGAAATCAGGAGCTTGTAACAGGCAATGTTGAGCGTATCGACCCGAAATCCGGTGCCGCTATCATAAAGATCGGCAAGGTCGATGTTGTTCTTCCCAAGAACGAGCAGATCCCCGGCGAGATGCTTATGCCCGGCAAGCCTGTAAAGGTATATGTTGTTGATGTCCGCGAGCTTCAGCAGGCGGCTGAAAACAACGAGCGTTCCCCCAAGGCAACCATTTCCAGAACCCATCCCGGTCTTGTCAAGAGACTCTTTGAGACCGAAGTGCCCGAAATATTCGACGGCACAGTTGAAATAAAGGCAGTATCCAGAGAAGCAGGAAGCCGCACAAAGCTTGCTGTTCTCAGCAATGACGAGAATGTCGATCCCATCGGTGCCTGCATAGGTCCCAGAGGCGCACGAGTAAATGCGATCGTTGCAGAGCTTAACGGCGAAAAGATCGATGTTATTAACTACAGCGAGGATCCCTCGGAATTCATCGCAAAGGCACTTTCCCCTGCGAACGTGCTCAGCGTTGTAATAGATGAAAGTTCACCTCGCGCCTGCCGCGTAACAGTTCCCGATGACCAGCTTTCACTGGCGATCGGCAACAAGGGTCAGAATGCCCGTCTTGCAGCCCGTCTTACAGGCTGGAAGATAGATATTCGTCCCGTAAGCGATGCGGCAAACGCAGAATAAGCAGATAAACCCATTGCGGGAGGAGGAAAGACAGGTGCAGAAGCCCAAGAAAATACCTCTGAGAATGTGTCTTGGCTGTAATGAGATGAAGCCCAAGCGCGAGCTTCTCCGAGTAGCAAAAAGCCCTGAGGGAGAGATATCACTTGACCTTACGGGAAGGAAGCCGGGCAGAGGTGCGTATATCTGTCACAGCGTGGAATGTCTGAAGCTGGCGAGAAAAAAGCGCAGTCTTGAGAGAGCGTTCTCCTGCAAAATAGAAGATGAGGTTTATGATGCAATGGAAGGAGAGCTTGCCGGCAATGAATGAGAAGGTGCTTTCTCTGCTGGGACTTGCGCGCCGCGCAGGTAAGCTTACCATGGGGTTTGATCCCGTGGCAGACAGCGTGAAGACAGGGCAGAGCAGGCTTGTTTTGATAACCTCGGACATTTCTCCGAAAACTGAAAAGGAGCTTCGGTTCAGTCTGAGGGACAGTGAGATGCGGCTTATGAGTATGCCCTTTGACATGGAGTCAACGGGAAAGGCTATAGGAAAAGCGGCAAAGATAATATCGGTAAACGATGAAGGCTTTGCACGTTCCGTAATGAAGCTGCTCTTAGAAAACGGGGAGGAGTAACTTAATGCCAATTGAAGTAAAATGCAAAATACATGAGCTTGCAAAGGATCTGAATATTGCAAGCAAGGAGCTTGTTGAGCTTCTTAAAGAAAAAAGCAAATCAGGAAAGAAATACACCACGATGACAGTTATCGATGCTGCTGATATCAGCCTTGTCATGGATACTGTCACAAAGCAGCACTCTGTAAATAGCTTTGACGAATATCTTGCTTCCGCACAGCCTATCGTCAGCAATGAGGGCGCAATTGCACCCGAAGTAAAGGAGGAGCCTGCAAAGGAAGCTCCCGCTGAAGAAAAGAAGCAGGAAGCAAAGCCTGAAAAGAAGGCAGAGAGCGAAAAGAAGGTTGAGGCAAAGAAGCCTCAGCAGACTCAGGGTGCGGCAGTTCTCGGTACAGTGCCCACAAAGCCCCAGCAGCAGAAGAATAACAACAACCAGAAGCCTCAGCAGAATCAGCAGAGACAGGGGCGTCCCGGACAGAAGAAGCAGGAGAGCGAGGTCGTTGTAGGAGCGAAGGTCGGCAGCGGTGCAGAGGAAAGAAAGACCAGAATCGTTGACACCCGTACCGTACAGGTAACCATCGATAAGTACAATACCAAGTATGACGATATGGCTCATGCAAAGGCAGGCGCAAGAGCTGAGAACACTCAGAACAAGCAGAAGCTCAATCAGAAGTCTCAGCAGTACCGCAAGCCTCATAAGAGCAACAAGCGTGAGACCGAGCAGGAGAGACTGAAGAGAATCAAGCAGGAGAGAGAGAAGAGATCTCTCACCATTCAGTGTCCTCCCGAGATCGTTGTTTCAGATCTTGCACAGCGAATGAAGGTAACTGCGGCTGAGGTCGTAAAGAGCCTCTTTATGACCGTTGGCGTCATGGCAACAATGAATGACACCATCGATTTCGACACTGCATTCCTCGTAGCAACCGAGTTCAATGTCAAGGTCGAGCCTGAGGTCATCGTCTCCATCGAAGAGAGGATCATTGACGACAGCGAGGATACCGATGACAACCTCGTCACCAGAAGCCCGGTCGTCTGCGTTATGGGTCACGTTGACCACGGTAAGACCAGCCTTCTCGATGCAATCCGCTCTGCAAATGTAACCGCAGGCGAAGCAGGCGGAATCACACAGCACATCGGTGCATACCGTGTTGCTGTTGGTGACGGCGAGATAACCTTCCTCGACACCCCCGGTCACGAGGCGTTCACCACCATGCGCGCACGAGGCGCAATGGCAACCGATATAGCAATTCTCGTTGTTGCAGCTGACGACGGTATCATGCCCCAGACAGTTGAGGCTATCAACCACGCAAAAGCGGCTAACGTTTCCGTTATCGTTGCGATAAACAAGATGGATAAACACACCGCAAACCCCGATCAGGTAAAGCAGCAGCTCAGCGAGTACGGTCTTGTTCCCGAGGAATGGGGCGGCGATGTAATCTGCGTACCCGTTTCCGCAAAGACCCATGCAGGTATTGATGACCTGCTTGAGAATGTCATGCTGGTAGCTGAAATGAAGGAGCTGAAGGCTAACCCCGACAGAGCCGGTAAGGGTATTGTTATCGAAGCACGTCTTGATAAGGGCAGAGGTCCTATTGCAACCGTACTTGTCCAGAACGGTACACTCCGTGCAGGCGATATCATCGTTGCAGGCACCACCATCGGCCGTGTCCGTGCTATGACCAACGATAAGGGTGAGAAGGTAGAGGCAGCAGGTCCCTCCTTCCCTGTTGAGATAACAGGTCTTGACGAAGTTCCCACCGGCGGCGATATCTTCAATGTCGTTTCCGATGAGCGCCTTGGTCGTGAGCTTGTTGAGCAGAGAAAGACCGATGCAAAGGAAGAGCAGTTCCGTCAGCAGACCAGAGTAACCCTTGACAATCTGTTCTCCCAGATGCAGTCCAACGATATGAAGGAACTCAAGATCATCGTTAAGGCTGACGTTCAGGGTTCTGTTGAGGCTGTAAGACAGTCTCTTGAGAAGCTTTCCAACGAGGAAGTCAGAGTCAGCTGCATTCACTGCGCAGTCGGTGCTATCAGAGAGTCCGACGTTTCCCTTGCAGATGCATCAAACGCTATTATTGTCGGCTTCAATGTAAGACCTGACCCCGTAGCACAGGAATATGCAGTCCGTCAGGGCGTTGATATGCGTCTCTACAGAGTCATCTACGAGTGCATCGAAGAGATAGAGTCCGCAATGAAGGGTATGCTTGCACCCAAGACCAGAGTTGTGGATCTCGGACGAAGCGAGGTCCGTCAGGTCTTCAAGGTCACAGGTGTCGGCACCATCGCAGGTTCTTATGTTGTACAGGGCAAGATCCAGCGTTCCGCACTTATCCGAGTTGTCCGTGACGGTATTGTCATAGCGGAAGATAAGATCGACTCTCTCCGCCGCTTCAAGGACGACGTCAAGGAAGTTGCACAGGGCTACGAGTGCGGTATCGGACTTGAGAAGTTCAACGATATCAAGGAAGGCGACTTCCTCGAGGCATTCATCATTGAGGAATACAGAGACTGATCTGTTAATTAGTGCATAATCTGACTTGGCTCCCTCTGATGAGGAAACTGTCAGAAAGCTAACCTTCGGCGAATTTTCTGACTGAGGGAGAGATTGTTGCTGAAACATTAGAGTAATCACTGATTACCCGAAAGGATTAAAATATGCCAAGTCATAAAATAGACAGAATAAACGAAGACGTGCATCGCGAACTCTGCGCAATACTGCGTACAATAAAGGATCCCCGTGTGTCACAGCTTCTTTCGGTAGTGCGTGTAGAGGTCACCCGTGACCTTTCATACGCTACAGTATACGTCTCTGCAATGGAAGGCGCAGAAAAAACGAAGGAATCTGTAAAGGGCTTGAAGAGCGCGGCAGGGTATATCCGCCGTGAGCTTGGCAGAAGCCTTTCCATGCGTTCCGTTCCCGAGCTTCGCTTTGTTGCGGACGATTCCATCGCTCACAGTGCAGAGATAAATAAGATACTCAACTCCTTTGATTTCAAGAACGAAGAAGAGGACGAAGAAGCTGAGTAAACGCCATTGCAGGGAGACGGTCACGTCATGAATAAAATATCATTGAAGCAGGCGGCACAACTCCTGCTAAGTAAAGACAAATACCTGATACTTTGCCACAGATATCCCGATGGTGACACTATCGGCTCGGCTTTTTCGCTGTGCCGTGCGCTGAGAAGCATCGGGAAAAAGGCAAATGTCATGTGCGCGGATATAATCCCATCAAAGTATTCATATATCTATGAGGATCTTGAGGGTGAAAGCTTCCGTATTGAAAATGTAATAGCGGTAGATGTTGCAGACGCAAAGCTGCTGGGTCCTTCGGTTGAAAAGGAATACGGCAAGAGAGTCATGCTTTGTATCGACCATCACGGTTCAAATACAGGCTATGCCGAAAACCTCCTGCTTGACAGCACTGCCGCCGCCGCAGGCGAAATAATATGGCGGCTTATCAGGCAGCTTGGCGTAACACCCGATATAAAGATGGGCGAGGCGGTTTATACTGCCATTTCCACCGATACGGGCTGCTTCCGCTACAGCAACACAACATCACAGACCTTCCGTCTGGCTTCAGAACTTCTGGAACTGGGAGTGGACACTGTTCCCATCAACAAGCTGATGTTTGAGACAAAATCCAAGGCTCGTATAGAGATCGAGAGAGGCATTTATAAAAATCTTGAATACTGGTTCGGCGGAAAGGTTGCAGTTATCAGCCTCACCGACGAAATGATCCGAGCGGCAGGTGCAGGAGAGGGAGACCTTGAGAATATCGCCGCAATGTCCATAAAGATCGAGGGAGTCAAGGTTGGAATAACCTTCCGTCAGTGCGACGGCGGCTTCAAGGTATCTGTGCGCTCACTGCCGGGAATCAGTGCCTGCGATATATGCAAGGAATTCGGCGGCGGCGGTCACGTTGTGGCGGCAGGCTGCACAATACCCGGTGATCTTGACATGGCTATGGTGGAAATGCAGAGAGTCCTTGAAAAGCATCTTGCGGAGAATTTCATATGAGTGACGGAATTCTTATCATAGACAAGCCCATGGATTTTACATCCTTTGATGTCTGCGCCATAATGCGCGGACTGCTTAAAACAAGAAAGATCGGACACACAGGAACGCTCGACCCTATGGCGACGGGCGTTCTGCCTATTCTTGTGGGAAAAGCCACAAAAGCATGCGATCTGCTTCCCGATCATGCCAAGGAATATATCTCAGGCTTCCGTCTCGGGCTTGAGACTGATACCCTTGATATATGGGGCGAGACCATAAGAGAAGAGAAGGCTTCCGTAACGAAGGCTGAGCTTCTCTCTGTCCTCGACTCCTTCAGGGGCGAAATAACTCAGATACCGCCCATGTACTCGGCAGTTTCCGTAGGCGGCAGGCGTCTTTATGACATTGCCCGAAGCGGTGAAACGGTGGAGAGACCAACCCGTCATGTAACGATTGAGAAGCTGGAGCTTCTGTCCTTTGACGAAGAAAAAGGTGAGGGCGAGCTTGTCTGCCGATGCTCAAAGGGTACTTATATAAGGACTCTTGTGGCAGACATCGGCACAGCTCTCGGCTGCGGTGCGGCGGTTTCATCTCTGCGAAGGACAAATGCCTGCGGTTATGACCTTTCTGCGGCAATAACCCTCGACGAAGCGAAGGAGCTTTTCGCGGAAGGAAAGCTTGCCGAGCGGCTTCTGCCCACGGGCAGTATCTTTGAAGCCTACAGAGGGGTAAGAGTTTCCGAGGCTCAGGCAGTGCGTGTGCGCAACGGAGGAGGGCTGTCTCTTGAAAGACTCAGCCGCTTCAAACCCGATGCAGAGGGCGAAACGGTTAGGCTTATTTCTCCTGCGGGTGAATTTTTAGCTCTCGGAACGGTAATGCTCAGTATGGGCGAAATAAAAATTAAAAAGCAATTTTAGTAATTTTGGGAGGGACACCCCTTTGCAGAAAATTTCCCTTTCAGAAAAACAGAATAATACATCTGTAGCCCTCGGTCAGTTTGACGGTCTCCATATCGGACACAGGGCGGTCATTCTTGCGGCAAAACGCGAGGGCATGACAACCGCCGTGCTTACCTTCAGGCGCGGCACTCTGAAAAAAGGGGACGACAGACTTCTGACCACAAATGCAGAGAGGGAGGAGCTTTTTGCCGAATTTGGCACAGAGCTTCTCTGTGAGCCTGATTTTTCGGATATATGCTCCCTTTCAGCGGAAAGCTTTGTCCGCGATATACTGGTTGACAGACTGGGAGCAAAGCACGTTTCCTGCGGCTTCAATTACCGTTTCGGCAAGGATGCGCAGGGAAATGCGCATACCCTTGAAAGGCTCTGCGCAGAATACGGCGTAGAATGCACCGTAGTGCCCGATGTTGAAGTCAGAGGAAGAAGTGTCAGCTCAACTGCCATACGCGCATATCTCGATGAAGGTGACGCGGTCAGCGCAGCAGAAATGCTTGGCAGACCCTTTGGCTACAGACTCGAAGTCATAGACGGCAGGCATCTCGGAAGAACTCTCGGAACACCTACAATAAATCAGGCATTCCCCGAGGGCTTCATCTGTCCGAAATACGGGGTCTATGCATCGACGGCAGAGGTGGAAGGCAAGATCTTCTATGCCGTTACAAATATCGGAATAAAGCCCACTGTAGGCTCTGACAACCCTCTGAGCGAAACTTGGATATGTGACTACAGCGGCGACCTTTACGGTCGGCAGATAAAGGTCGATCTTATAAAATATCTGCGTCCCGAGCAGAAATTCCCATCAATAGAAGCTTTAAGAGACGCCATACTTGCCGACGGAGAAAGGTCCCGTGCCTTATTTAGGAACTTATAAAAGTTTTGCCCGCTTTTTCAAAAGCGGTGGGGCTAAGGGGCAAAGCCCCTTATGGGATTATAAAGAGCAAAGCCCTTTAACTGTAATTAAAGAATCAAAGCAGGCTTTCGCCTGCTTTTTTCTGTGTTTTTTATTTTTCATGGTTTTAATGTATGAAATAATATGTTACAATGTAAAAAAGTGAGGTGGAAAAATGGAGCGATTGCCGGAAAATGTCAGAGCTGCACTGGAGCGGCTGGAGGAAGCAGGCTTTGAAGCCTATGTTGTGGGCGGCTGTGTACGCGACAGTATAATGAACCGCGAAATATCCGACTGGGATATCTGCACATCAGCCATGCCTGAAAGGGTGCTTGAGATATTCAGCGATAAAAGAACGATACCCACAGGTCTTAAGCATGGCACAGTAACCGTCATGTATGACGGAATGCCCCTTGAAATAACGACTTTTCGTTCAGAGGGAAACTATTCCGATTCACGCAGACCCGATTCTGTTCGTTTCGGCGTTACTCTCGAGGAAGATCTTTCGCGCCGTGATTTCACCTGCAATGCCATTGCGTACAGTGAAAAAAGAGGCATGGTTGATCCGTTCGGAGGTGCTGATGATATAGAAAAGGGTATTCTGCGCGCGGTAGGCGATGCTGAAACACGTTTTTCGGAAGATGCCCTTCGTATAATGCGTGCCCTTCGTTTTGCCGCGGTGCTGGACTTTGAAATTGAAGAAAAGACCGCAAAAGCACTGAGGACAAAGCGCAGACTTCTCAGCAGAATAGCAGGAGAGCGAATATTCACCGAGCTTAAAAAGCTCATCTGCGGAAAGAACGCGGGAAAGGTCATAAGAGAGCATAACGATGTTCTGAACGTTGTAATACCCGGAATATCAAAGCTTGACGGCTTTGACCAGAAAAGCCCCTATCATACAAAGGATATTCTAGGACACACCATTGATGTAATGGAAAATATCGAGCCTGTGCCCATACTTCGTATGGCAGCGCTGTTTCATGATTTCGGAAAGCCCGACAAATTCTTTATTGGCGATGACGGCAGAGGACATTTCTACAGCCACGAAGCCCACGGAGCATTCCTTTTAAAGCGCATATGGCCTATCCTCAAGCCCGATGCCCATACAAGAGACAGAGTGACAAGCCTTGTGCGTCTGCACCATCTGAATCTGACGCCCTTGCCCGTGGTGGTCAAGCGCAGAATAAGAAAATACGGTGAAAGCTTTCTCCGCGATGCCCTCGCACTTATGAAGGCTGACGCGAAGGCACACACCAGCGATGCCGCCGACAAAAGACTCTCACGAATATACGAATTTGAAGCACTTTTCGAGGAGACTCTGAAAAACAAAAGCTGCTGCACATTAAATCAGCTTGAAATAAAAGGAAGAGATATTATCGCCCTTGGAGTAGCCCCCGGAAAACGAGTGGGAGAGATACTCGATTCTCTTCTTACTGAGGTCATAGAAAACGATCTTCCCAACGATCATGATACACTGCTTGAAAAAGCAAAGAAATTAATATGATAAGGAGTGCGGAAATGGAAAACACAAAATCCCTTCACCGAGTTCTTGATGACGGAGAGGTGGTTCTCAGTAAACGCGGAGTAATAATCGGGTTATTATTACTTCCTGTATATTTAATTGGACTGAGTCTTGCCATAGAAGCTGTGCTTTATTTGATCTATATGAAGACAGGCTATGTACTCAGCTCTGTGTACATGAACCTGATTTACTATGTCATAATGCTTGCAATAGTGCTTGCGGTCTTCGGAAAATACCTCTGGGCAAGCCTCAAGCGAGCAATAAATCAGAAGCCGAGATATATATGGATAATAATGCTCTATCTCGGCTATCTTGGCATACTGGCATTCGGCATGGTTTCTCAGGTCATAATCGGAATTTTCACAAACGACCTTACCAGCACTAACCAGGATGTGGCAGTAGGTTTTTCACAGGACTCCGCGCTTATAATGGGCTTTATGTCCTGTATCTGCGCACCTATAATCGAAGAGGTCTTTTTCAGAGGAGTGCTTTTCAGACCCTTTGCAAAAAATAAGGTCATGACAGTGGTTGCGGCGATTGTTTCTGCACTGCTCTTTGCATCAATACACGTTGTGCTCAATGCAGTCGTCAGCGGAAATTACAGCGAGCTTATTTATATTATAAGCTACCTGCCTCAGGGAATAATCTTTGCGATCTGCTGTTACAAGACAAAGAACATATGCGGCTCGATTCTGATGCATATGTTAAATAACGTAATTGCAGTGAGCGTAAGTCTTATGGTAATTTAGCAAGCAAAATAAATTTGCAGGAGCTGCAGGTGCATTATCGGATTTCGGCAAAGCAGATATGATATTTGCTTTATAGCAGGAATTGATAAAAGGTACAAAACCATATATCGCATCATTTAAATAACCCCTCCGCATTTAATCATGCGGAGGGGTTTCTGTTGTGTGTAGTACTGTCTGCTGCAGAGGTGTTTCTTATTGATCAAAATCAAAAATATCCTCATAGACAAGCGAGACAATTTCACTGCAGACAGTTCTTGCGCCTGAACTTTCTTTATAATCCGCAGCGCCTGTAGAGAGAACTATAACGCCGGAAGCGTCAGAAGGGTCAAAAACCATCATTGCAAATATGCCGTAAGCACTGCCGGTATGATAATATACAGTGCGTCCGGGGATAATGCTTTTTGAACGGCGGAGAGCAATACACTGATCGAAGCCATTTGTATTGTATTGCTTTGTAAACATTTGCTCTACGGTTTCAGTGTTCAGATAACGCTTTCCGTCGTAGGTGCCGTAATTGGCAAGGATGCAAGTAAGCTTTGCCATGTCTACAGCAGTTATTATAAGACCTCCGGCGCCGAGAGAATAATTATAACCGGGATCATACTCGGTTTTGTTTTTAACAACATCGGCAGCGCTAAGCCCCATCTTTGAGCCTTTTATGCAGTCTGCAATATCCGATTTATCATCCAGATAACGTCCGTCATAAGCTGCGTCAATTCCCATGTCAGAGAAAAAGACTGAATCAGCGTATCTGGAAAGAACCATTCCGGATCTTTTCTCCACAACAGCACCGGCAACTCCCATACCGAAGTTACTGTACCGAAATGAATATCCGGGCCTTGAAGTGGAATAGGAGGACTTATCTTCAAGATTACGGTAGAAAGAACCGGAGAAAATAGGTTCCTTATCCTTGAAGGATGAAGTGTGAGATAACAGCATACGAGTGGTGATCGGAGTGTTTTTGTGTCTGGGGTTTCTTATGGTTTTGCCGTAGTATTTACCAAAGTCAGCATCAAGGTCAAGCTTATTGTCTTCAACCAGTTTCATTGCAAGCATAGCGGTAAAGACTTTGGAGAGGGAGGCGACTCTGAACTTGGTGTTTTGAGTGGTTTTGGTTTTATGGGAAAGATCAGAATAGCCGTATTCGTAATGATATGCAACCTGCCCGTTTGAAATTACAGCAACAGTAACGCCATCAGCGTGTTGGTCAGCGGCAACGTTGTTTATATGATGAGCGGTTGCCGTACCGCCCAGACTCAGGATTTCTCCGGGTATCTGCTCGGGAACAGGTGAGTACAGGGTGGCTTCAAGCTCACGATTACGTATAAGATCAATGCAATCATAATAAATCCATCCGACTTTTTCATTGAAGCTGATGCGATACCATTTGCCGCTGCGTTCAAGAACGATGACCTTCGTGCCTTTTTTTAAATATTTGATAAGACTTGAACTTGATGAAGCTGATTTTCGTACCGCAGCGCTTTTTACAGAGACAATTGCATATTGGTTAAGATCTGCATTGGTATCTTCGGCAGATATGTCGGTGTTGCTTGAGGAAATATCAGTTACAGTTACGGTTGGGATATCCGAAAAAGAGATATCCGAAAAAGAGATATCCGAAGGGGTCAGCTCAGGGACAGTGTCAGAAGCGGATACAGAAAGATTCTCATGCTGATGGGGTGTATCGTTTTTTACATAAGATTTAATATATAACTGCACAGCGACCAGCAGAAGCACACCTGCAATCAAGGCGAATGCTCGAATTATCCGATTTTTCATCAGTTTTCACTCCTTGATTTATTGAGCTGAATCAGTGATGCTGACTTCGTTATCAACTGCGAAGAAGCCATCGGGATAGCTTGAAGGACCGGGAATACTTTCGATGGAGCTTCCGACCGTTTTTCTGACATTATTCCATGCATTTTTGCATTTTTTCCACGCGGTTTCATTCTTAAAGAACTTCGGCATAGTTTCCTTGGAAGCATACTCACCGGCAGGGACAAGCTTCATGTAATTTTTACCGGAGCCTCCGCGGACATAGGCGAAAGTCGGCATATAGAAGGCGCTTTCCAGACGCACAATACCATCTTCACCGCGCACTGCCTTAGCAGAAACTATCATACCCTCCTGAGTTTTCGCTTTATTGAGTCCTGTCTGATTGGCGAAAAGATTTCCGAGAGAGTAAATAACCAGAGATTGGCTTTCAATTCCGCCTTTGTCTACAGTGATAATTTCAATAGGCTGAACGCAGTGAGAATGACTGCCCATAACAATATCAGCGCCTGCTTCACACATAATCTTTGCGAATTTCTTCTGTGTAGAAGATGGGGCATCAGCATATTCACCGCCCCAGTGCATTGCAACAATTATGAATTCAGCGCCATTATCCTTGAGTTGTTGTATCCGAGGGAGAACGGCATCGGACATTTTATCGATTTTTGTGCCGCAGATATTGACACTGTACGGTGCGGAGCTTTTTACAGGACCGTTTGTACGTATGGTGAACGCAGTTACGCCCACTTTAATATTGTTGATTTCAATAATATAAGGGGTATCCGCAGCAGCCTGACTGGAATAGGTTCCAACGCTGTCCATTCCTGCATTTCGGATGTTTTCAAGACTGCGGCAGAGACCCTTGTAGCCTCGGTCTACACTGTGATTGGTGGCGGTTACACATAAATCTACGTTTATGTTTTTGAGTGCATAGAGAATTTCGTTGGGCATATTAAAATCAGGATACCCGGCAATGGTTTTGTTTTTTCCGTAAGCGTTGACAGGAGCCTCAAGATTTATGATGTTAAGGTCAGAGACGAAAACATTCTCAAAGAGATTGAAATAACTTGAGAAATCATATGTATTGGAGCCTGTTTTGGCTGCAGTGTTTACGCTTTCGTGAAGAAGCACATCGCCGCCCATCTGAATTGTAACAGCATCGGGAGGCAGAGGCTCAGGCTCGGGTTCGGGTTCGGAGTCAGAAACCACAGTGTCGGCAGGCGAAACATCGGATGCAGATTCTTCTGTCAAAGTGCTGTCACTGTGTGAAATCTCCCCGGGGTCTGTATTTATGGAAGGCTTGCAGGCGTACATGGCAACAGACGCAAAAATAAGCATCAGAACAAGTATAAATATTAGAATTTTAGGTTTTGTCAGAAATTTCATACAAAGCCCCCTGAAAATATGCTTTAAATTGGAATATTACTTTTATTTCGCTATGTTAAATCAAGAAAAATTTGCTTAGAATTGATTGCCCTCATATATTTCTGATTCCTCTGACAGAACTTCTTCAAATTTCTCAGAATATCCGTCAGGGAGTTTGCAGTGCTGAATAAATTCCTCTGCATTACTGTATTTCACAGGAAGAGAATTATGTTTTCTGACGGCGATAAGGCTCAGGATACGGTTGTTTGCCGCAACAGCAGAATAGTGTCTGTCATCGGGGTTGTCATCAACAACATTACAGATAAGCTCTTCTGTGTCGTTTTCAAAGGCATTGAGCAGATACTTGAGCTTTTCTACATAATCGTCAGAGTCAGATGTTTCCTCGCTGTTTTTTGATAAATACTCATCAAGAAGCTCATAGAAACGGTCAAAAGCCTCTGTTTCGCTGGCTGAATAGAAGCGAATAATATGAGCCCAACTGTGTGCAGATTGAATATTGAATCGATTTGCTATGTAATTTTGAAAATCACTTAAATCGACATCAGTATATCCTTCTTCTGCGAGGCGAATAATATAGCCGCCCAGAAAAGAGTGAAGCAGTGTTAATGACTTCTGCCCGAGATAAACACCCGGACGTTTCCTTATATCCATTAAAAGATCGTAGATTTCCTTTTGCATAAAATCCCCCTCTGATTCTCTATTATAAATATACCAGTAAAAACTGCGTATTTCAACAAAAAGAAATGTACGGTTTAGATAAATGAATAATTTAAGTATATTATAATTCCCCTCCCTAAACGACCAAGAGGGGAAAACCCCTCTTGGTCGTTTAGGG
>JAZSJQ010000056.1:0-28976 GCA_045534445.1 Acutalibacteraceae bacterium | reverse complement strand
TAAAAACGACCAAAAGGGTGTCCATGACCGCCGTGTAGACAATAACGTTCTGAATAACCGTAACCCAACAGCGGTCATTGATGTATTCCTCGCAATAACCTTTATCGCTTCCCCTTTTGGATTTCTCAAGCAAGGCATTTGGCACGAGCTGTTTTTGTTCGAACCTTGCTGTTAGCTTGGCTGTAAAAAGCTCAAGCAGAGCACCCTGATAAGGGTATTCCAAAAGGGAATTAAGCAGATTTGGAATGAGCAAATAAGACAACACCTGCTGTTGGGATAGAGCTATTCAGAAAAATGAGCCCTTACCACATCATCGTAGGGACGACCATTGGTCGTCCGTTTTTTCAGACTCTCGGGTTTCTCTTTTGCCTTTGCTGAGGCTCTGCGGTAAATCCGTAATCGGTATGTCGCAAAGCGCCATACCCTACGCGATCTGCGGCAACAAAAAAACTGATGAAAACAGGCTTACACCTGTTCTCATCAGAAATGCCAGCGTTTTTTCTTTCTGTTTTTCACCGCTATGCCCGAGATCATGATAGCGAAACACAGCCCTGCGGCGCCGATGCCTGCCGTCAGCACGAATTTCCTCACAGGCATTCCGAAAATCTCCGAAACCTTCGTCCTGCCCTCCTCGGGCGGCAATATGCCCACATACCCAAGGTCACTTTCCGAGGAATACTCCTTGTCCATCTTTCTGTAAAGCATGGCGCGGTCGTCCTCCACATTTATGGGCATGGAATAGTCCCTGACCCACTGCTCGCCGTCGGGGACGGCATACCAGCCGTAGGCACCGTCAATTGAGCCGTACCATCTTCTGTGGGGATTTCCCTCACCGTCAATGAACATATACATACAGGTGACCGTCTCAACGGGGGTGTAGAAATCGGGCACCTCGGCGAAGGAGGGGATATATTCGCATGGCTCGAAAACGCCTGTACTGTAGACATCGGAGTCCGAAAGCTCCTCTGCATAAGAGGGCAGGGCACACATGACAAACAAAAGCACCGCCAGAATAAAAGCATATATTCTTTTCATGCAAACCCCTGCCTTTCCATACATCTTTTCATCTGCAATTAAGAGAATTATACAATATTGCTCACGCAAATTCAAGGTGCTTGTGAATCCTTACTGCATATGCTATAATTTAATATTATCAAATGAAAAAAGGAGCTGTCGCAATGGAGCTTCAGAAGGCAATAGAAGAACGCAGAAGCATAAGAAAATATAAGGATATCCCTGTTACAGACGAGCAGATAACCGAAATAATCAAGGCAGGCATACTTGCGCCCAGCGCAAAAAACGGACAGCCCTGGCGTTTTCAGGTTATCCGCGGCGAGGAAGTTGATAATCTGTGCAGTGCCATGGAGGAAGAGGGCGGCGGAAACCCCGATGCCGCAGACCTTCGTCACACCGCCTCGGTCATGCGCAGTGCCTCTGCCGTGATACTCGTTTTCATGCCACGAAGGATAGAGCGCATTGCAGAGCGCGCACCGTGGAAATATCTCATTCCCGACCTTACAAGCGTTGGCGCCTGCTTCCAGAACATGAGCCTTAAAGCTCACGACATGGGGCTTGGCTCTCTCTGGATAGGTCATGTGCTTTTTGCGGATAACTATATTCGTGAGCGTTTCGGCAAAGACATCATCGCAGGAGCTCTTGCCGTGGGATACCCCGACGAAAACCCCTCTGCACGTCCCCGAAAGAGCTTTGAAAAGCTCGTCACCTTTGCAGAATGACGGGGGCTGAAAAACGCCGCCTGTTCGATCTTGCGGCAGTAATTACAATATTTGCCTTTTTTCTGCGCCTATGCGCGGCGGCATTTTACGAAAATGACTACGACACCGCATGGAATCTTCAATGGGCGCACGATATTCAGGACGGATTTTTCAACGCCTACGACGGTCATGTCTGGAACCTTGACTATCCGCCTCTTTATCTCTATGTGCTGAAAATCGTGGGTCTTATCGCACAGAATCCTGCTGTGGGCGATTTTGCGCCTTTCAGAATGCTGGCGATAAAGTTCGTCCCCGTGCTGTGCGATTCTCTCATCTGCCTCCTTCTGTATCTCATGGGCAGACGTAAAAACGAATTTCTCGGCATTGCCGTCTGCGCCCTCTGGGCAATAAACCCTGCGGCAATTTTCAACTGCGCCTTCTGGGGGCAGACCGACTGCGTGCTTCTGCTTTTTGTGCTGGCTGTATTTTATCTTCTTCAAAGAGGGAAACACACCGCCTGCTGTGTCGTTTACGCATTCAGCCTCCTTCTTAAATTTCAGGCGGCATATCTTGCGCCTGTCATTCTCTTTGAGCTTGTCCGCTCGGGAGGCGGCTTCAGAAGTCTTAAATCATGGCTTTCCGCCGCAAAAAACGTGGGCATTGCCGTGGGGGTATGGCTTATAATGTGGATACCCTTCATGATAGGTGCGAAGAATGCTCTTCTTCCAATAAATGTCTACTTAAAGGGCGCCAACACCTACCCCTACATAAACCTCAATGCCGACAACATCTACGGCATATGGGGTTTCAACTGGAAAGCGGAAACAGGGATATTTGCCATTCTGACTCCCGCCGTTCTGCTCGCCCTCTGCGCACTTCTGCTGACAGGGTACTTAAAGCTCCCGAAAATGCACGTTTTTTCCGCATCATTCCTCTTTGTAAACGGCATATTCATGCTGACCACAAGACAGCACGAGCGGTATCAGATGCTGGCGCTTCTGCTCCTGATGCTGGTATATACGGAGCTTCGCGACAGGCGTATTCTCTGCTGCTTCGGCGCTCAGGCACTTATCGTATTTTCAAACGAAGCAAGGATACTTGCCCTTGTAAACCACGGGGGAGAGTGGGCATCCTCCATTCTCACCATGCAGGCGATAAACTCCCTGCTCAATATTGCGGTGTGTGCTTTCACCGCCTATGTCATCATGCGGCACTCCATTGTGCCGGGATTGGAGAAAAGCAGTGAACTTTCTCAATAAGCTTACACTAAACGGCAAGAAAGAAAGATACGGCACGGTGTTTTTAATAGCCCTTGCCATGACTTTTATCATCTTTCTGCCCTTTATAATTACAGGCAAGGGGTACTTCCTGCAGTACGGCGACTTCAACGTCCAGCAGTACCCCTTTTATATGCACGGCCATGACATGATAAAAAGCGGCTCTCTCGGCTGGGATTTCAAGACGGATATCGGCGCAAATTTCGTCGGCTCATATTCTTTCTATAATCTCGGCTCGCCCTTTTTCCTGCTGACACTGCTGTTTCCTTCAGAAGCGGTGCCGTATCTCATAGGGCCTCTGCTGGCTCTTAAAATAGCCCTCTGCGCCGTCACTGCCTATGCATATCTGCGTCACTTCATAAAGGACAAGGACTGGGCGCTTATCGGTGCGCTGATGTACGCCTTTTCGGGTTACTCACTTTTCAACATTTTCTTTAACCACTTCCACGAGCCCATGATATTTTTCCCCCTTCTGCTCCTCGCCCTTGAAAAGCTGATGAGTCAGAATCAGAAGGGCTTTTTCTGCCTTGCGGTTTTCGCAAACGCCTTTGTAAATTACTTCTTTTTTACGGGCGAAGTGGTTTTTGTCGTCATCTATTTCTTCGTCCGCCTTTCCTCACGGGGCAACTGGTACTTCAATTCGGGCAAATTCCTGCGCATTGCCTTTGAGGCTGTGCTGGGGCTCTGTCTTTCCGCGGTGCTTCTTGCCCCTGCGGTTGTGGAAGTGCTGAAAAGCCCTCGAGTGGACACACTTCTCTACGGCTGGAACGCTCTGCTATACCCCGAAACTCAGAGATATCTTAACATTATCGAGTCCATGTTCTTCCCGCCTGACCTGCCTGCACGTCCCAACTTCACACCCGATTCAGGTGCAAAATGGGGCAGTATCGCGGCTTATCTCCCTGCCTTCGGCATGGTGGGCGTAATCGCATGGCTCAAGAGCTTCAGGGGGCACTGGCTCAAAAGGCTTTTCACCGTGCTGATGTTCTTTGCCTTTATCCCCATTCTCAATTCCTCTTTCATGCTTTTCAATGCGACTTATTACGCACGCTGGTTCTATATGCTGACCCTTATAACCTCTCTTATGACGGTGCTGGCATTTACAAACAGGAACACAAATCTCAAAAGCGGCTTCAAATGGGGTGCAGGCATTGCCGCGGCGATAGCCTTTGCAATCGGCTTTACGCTTGCTTCTCCCTCCACATCGGCTTCAAAGGCAAAATACGGACTCATGGAGTTTCCCGACCGTTTCTGGGTCTATGTGGCAATAGCACTTGTATCTCTCGTATTGGTGCTGTTTGTCATAAAATTCCTCTCTGAAAACCGCCCGAGACGGGCTGTTCTGCTTGGCTTCGGTGCTGTCGTGCTGGTCTCCTGCGTGATGTGGATATACTTTATAGCAGAGGGTCACACCCTTTCATATTCAAACACCGAGTATGTGATCCCCTACGCTCTTGAGGGCGAAGAAAAGCTTCAGATGCCCGAGGGCGAAAAGGAAAAGGCACAGGACGCGATTTTCAGGATAGACACCTTTGACACCATGGACAATATCGCAATGTTCTGGGATATGTCCTCAATCAATGCATTCCATTCCATAATCCCCTCCTCTGCCATCGATTTCTACGAAAGTGTCGGAGTTGAGCGTGTTGTGGCAACAAGACCCACTGCTGAGCCTTATGCGCTCCGCTCGCTTCTCAGCGTAAAATATCTCTTTGACGATGCGGTGTTCAGCAATAATTTCGGCTCTGTCGAGAAGATAAATTCAGGCGGCGTCTTCGACCCTGCCATCTCCCCGACCGATATAAATACCGTAACTTTTGTTACCTCCGACGGTGATATCAACACCTACGATGAAGTATACCGCACCGCAAATCCCGGCTGGAGCTATGTTTCCACCTCGGCAGGGCATAACCTGTGGAAAAATGATTTCTATATCCCCATGGGCTTTACCTACGACAAATACATAACCGAGGCTGAGTACTTAAGCTTTGCCGAGGCTGACCGAGCGGCAATCATGCTGAAAGCCCTCGTTCTTTCCGACGAGCAGGCAATGGAATTTGACGGTATGCTCAGCCATATGGACGTAAATACTGTCTTTGTAACAAAAGAGGAGTATTTTGCAGACTGCACAAATCGTGCCGCCTCCTCCTGCAAGGAGACCTACAAGCCCGATTCCGAGGGCTTCTCTGCACAGATAACCTTAAGCGAAAGCGACCTCGTATTCTTCTCAGTCCCCCATGACGACGGCTGGCGCGCTTTCGTAAACGGAAAGGAAGCTCCCATAGAAAAGGTCAACATCGGCTTCATGGCTGTAAAGTGCGAGGCAGGGGAGAACAGTATCCGATTTGTCTATAAAACTCCCGGCGGCACTCTCGGACTTATCATCACTCTTATCTCTCTTTTCATTTTCTTAATTTACGTTGCGCTTTCCGTCAGACCGAAATTTCTGCACAAGCCTCTGGGAAAGCTCTATGAGAAGCTCGATTCCATACTCGAATACAAGCCCGTTGCACAAAAATATTCGCTGAGGTAATCATTCACAACAGGCTTCTCCTTGAGGAGAAGCTCCGCCGAAAGGCGGTGATGAGGTGTCCATTGGCTGTAAATCACGAAATGCTCTGAACGTTTAGGCTTTGCGTTACCCCCTATCCAAATTATGCAAAGCATAATAACGCCCCCTTCTCCTCAAGGAGAAGGCATGATAAGGTCAAAGCTAATATTTCACATATATCAATATACTTTTTCGATAACTCCCCCTATTGTAATGTGTTAAAGCGTATGCTATAATAATTAATTACAGAAGATAACCCGAAAAGGAGGCTCATTATGCTTAAAAAGCTTACTTCTTTGCTTCTTGCCATTCTGCTGGCGGCAGTTTGTGTCTCATTTTACGTCTCAGCGTCTGAGGTAACACCGACGGATACTCCCACCGTATCTGACAGCGACCCCGTCACGCCTCCCGAACCCGAGCCTGATCCCTCCTTCAGCTACAGAGTACCCGTACTCACCGCGAAATCAGGCGGCTACAACAGCATTCGCCTTTCGTGGGACTCTGTTGAGGACGCTGTCAAATATGAGATATGGACATCGGGCAGTGAAAAAGGAACATATTCAAAAATCACGACTGTTTCCAACGTCACCTCCTACACCCGTACAGGCCGCGCCTTCAACAGGACCTTCTACTACAAGGTCCGTGCAATCAACAGCGATGGAGAGCGCAGTCAGTTTTCAAACCCCTCAGGGGCTAAGACTCTGCCTGCACAGCTTAAGAATCTCAGGGCATCTGCCGCCTCCTACAACAGCATAAAGCTTTCGTGGAGCAAGGTGTCGGGTGCAAACGGCTACACCATTTATCGCGCTTCGTCAGAGAACGGCAAATACACCGCCGTAAAGCGCATAACAAGCGGCTCCACTCTTACATGGACAAACTCCTCCCTGACCACGGGGAAGACATATTACTATAAGGTACGAGCCTACAGAAATTCGGGCGGAAAACGCATCTACGGTGAATATTCCGACATTGTCAGCGCCGTCCCCCGTCTGACAGCCCCTTCAACACTTACCCTTACCAAAAACTCCTATGCTGTTAATGTTAAATGGAGTGCGGTTTCGGGCGCAACAGGCTATAAGCTGTACCGCTCCACCGACCCCGAGGGTGAATTTACTCTTCTCGGCACCACTTCTTCGAGCAAGCGCACCTTTGCAAACACAAGCGTTGTGCCCGGAGTCACCTATTATTACAAGGTCACCGCCATCAGAAACAGTGCAGAAAGCGGTTTTTCCGCAGTAAAGAGCATTGTACCCTCCATGGCAGCTCCCACATCTGTCAATGCGCTTTCCTGCGGATATGACAGCGTAAAGGTCACATGGAAGGCTGTTTCGGGTGCATCGGGCTATCACGTATTCCGCAGTGATTGTGAGAACGGGGAGTATGTAAAGATAGGTGAGACCACGGACAAAAGCTATACCGAAAGCGGACTTGAGACAGGACGCACCTACTATTACAAGGTCTGTGCATACCGCACCTCGGGCGGTATGACAGGCTTCGGATCCATGTCAAAGTGTGACCCTGCAAAGCCCATGGTTCCCACTCCCGTGCTTTCCTCCGCATCAAAATATAATTCAAGCTCCATAAAGGTAAGCTGGAAGCAGTCTGCAGGTGCGGACGGCTATTATCTGTACCGCTCGGGCAGCAAAAACGGCACATACTCTCAGATAGCAAAAATCGAGGGCGGCAGTGTGCTGAGCCATATTGACACGGGCAGGAGCAAAAACACCGCCTATTATTACAAGATAAGTGCCTACCGCGTAATTGACGGTGTCGAGCACGAAAGCTATCTTTCCTCTGCCGCACTCGGAAAGATAACTGCAAAGATCGCATACCTGACCTTTGACGACGGTCCCTCCTGCAACACCATGAAGATACTTGATATCCTCGACCGCTACGGTGTAAAGGCAACCTTCTTTGTTATCGGCAAGAGCGGCAGGGACAAGGAATACAAGGCGATAGTTGACCGCGGTCACACCATCGCACTCCACACCTACTCCCACAACTACTCAAAGGTATATGCAAGCGAAAAGGCATTCTTCGCGGAGCTTGACAAGCTTTCCGATAAGATATACGGTCTGACGGGCGTGCGGACAAAGATAATCCGCTTCCCCGGCGGCTCCAGCAACACCGTATATAAGAAATACTGCTCGGGTCTCATGGCAAAGCTTAAAAAGTCAGTACCTGCCAAGGGCTACTACTATCACGACTGGAATGTCTCCAGCGGTGATGCAAGCGGCAACAACATTGCAAAATCAAAGATCATCAGCAATGTCAAAGGCGGCTGTAAGGGCAAAAACACGGTAAATATTCTTATGCACGATACAGGCAGTGCAAAGAACACCACCGTTGACGCTCTCCCCGCAATAATCGAATATCTGCTCTCTCAGGGCTATGACATTCAGCCCATAACTGAAAGCTCCGTCCTGATTCAGCACTGATATAAAAGAAAGAAAGGAAAATGAAAATGAAAAAGCTTATCGCACTTCTTCTGGCACTTCTCATGCTCACAGGTCTTGCCGCCTGCTCATCAGGCACTCCTTCCTGGGAAAAGGACAGGGAAGAGGACGACAATGACGTAGTCATCGTTGACGACAAGGACGACGAAGACGAAGACGAGGACGACATTACGATTGATGACGAGGACGAGCCTTCCATCAATACCGACGGTATGTTTATCCCCGGCAGCGCAAACCTCACCACCTATAAAAATGAATTTATCGGCATCGGCGCAGAGTTTGACTACGGCTGGATAGTCCGTGCAGGTGAGGACCTCAATTCCCAGAACGGCATTTCAAAGAACCTTACAGGCGATGAGCTTATCGAAAAGCTCAACAACACTTACGTTTTCTATGACCTCATGGCACTTCCTGCTGAGGGAAATCCCAATATCAATATCGCAATTGAGAATCTGCCCATGAACCATGCAGGCAACCTCACCGCAGAGGGCTATTTCGATATCATAAAGTCCTCCCTTGAGCCTACTCTTCTCTCTTCCGGCTACGAAGAGGTATTCGAAATCAAGGAGACCACCTTCACCTTCGCAGGCAGACAGTGTCCCGGTATTGTCATCACCGGATATGCAAAGAACCAGAATGTCTGCCAGTGTATGCTTTTCACCAAGGCAGAGGAGTTCATGGTGCTTGTCACCGTTACTGCCGTCGATGAACAGTCCGCCGCAGATGTCCTTGACCTTTTCTTCGCCATAGACTGAGTTATTACAAAAACAGACAATGTGCATCTGCACATTGTCTGTTTTTCCTTTTCATAAATCTTTATTCCGCCATCAGCTTCTGCTTTCTCAGCGCCATGACTATTGCAGGAATAAGCACGATCTGTACTGTCATGCCCGGTACTGCCTTCACAAAGCCCTCTGTCCAGAAATAGGCGATGGTAAAGTCGTAAGGCACGGGGAAAAACTTTGTTATGACAAATGCCTGAACAAGTCCCCAGACTATTCTGCCGAGAAGCATTGAAGAAACAAGGCTTACATAGATAAAGGGTATCTTCTTCGGCAGAAGCTTATACAAAATGCCGCAGGAAAGACCGTATACCGCCAGCTCCGCCGCCATAGCCCAGCACTGAGGGAAACGGGGCATGGTAAAGATAAGATTTCTCAGAATCGGTGCGGCAAAGCCCACAGCGGCACCCCAGGGACCTCCGCAGACAAATCCGCAGAGCATGGCAGGGATATGCATGGGACAGAGCATATTACCTATTTCGGGTATCTGACCCGTAAAAAAGGGCAGTACCAGCGCAAGGGCAAGGAAGAAAGCTGCAAGAACCATTTTAAGAACGTTTTTCTCAGCTTTTGTCATTTATATCAGCTCCTTGAAATCGAATACACAAAAGGCATTATGCACCGCAGGGGTGCATAATGCCTTTTTATCATATATTGCCTTTCAAGTCAACAGATTTTTGCTTTATGCCGCAATATCCTTTCTGCACCATCTGACAAAAGCGGCCATTCCGCATACCGCCGCAGCGGCAATGCCGATGCACATTCTCGTCGCATCAATACTGCCGTCGGAGAATATCTTTGCCGCATCACAGTAGCCGAAGGGAGTGATGTAGGTGATGACTTCAAGCTCCTCGAGAGCAGAGGAAATGAGATAAAGGAAGTACATCACAAGCGCAATGCCGAGACCGATAAAGCCTGCGGAACGCTTCATGAAAGCGGATATGAGCATACTGATGCAGGCGATCTCCATATGCATCACGAACTGAGCCGTAAAGAACAGGGCAAAGGTGCCGACATCGAGGCTTTCGCCTATCATGGGGAATGAAAGACCTGTCAGCACGGCACAGATAAGATTCATGCCGAAAAGCAGAGTTGTCACTGTAAGGAACTTGCCCATGAATATTTTTCCTCTGCTGATGGGGTGGGTGAGAAGCCATTCGCCCGTATGCTCGCCCTCTTCTCTGCCGAGCATTGCGCCGCCGAGAAGCGCGGCAAGTATGGAGCCGCAAAGGGACATCATGGTTCCGCCCTCTGTTGCGTAATAGTCCTGAGCAGAGCCGTAATCAAGCTTATCCATGGAGAACATCTCCGAAAAAGCGCCCAGGTCAGCCATCATGGCGGTCATATCCCCAAGCATATCCTTGAAAAGAGGATAAACAGCCATAACAAAGAACAGCATTCCTGTGCAGATAATCGTGAATATCAGCGCGGTGTTTCTGTTTCTGCGCATTTCATAACGGTATACTGTTTTCATTTGCTCTCCTCCTCGCTTCCGTAATAATGCATGAATATTTCCTCAAGCTCGATTTCCGATACGGTAAAGTCGGTTATGGGCATCTTGCCTATCTCCGACGCGAGGAGTGCGGCATCGCCGCTGTAGAGGAAGCTGACACCGTCAGGGAGCATATTTACGTCCTTTATTCCCTCGATCTCAGGGGGTGCCGATACCGAGCGGAGATATACCCTTCTGGTGTTTCCTCCTGCCAGCTCAGACACTTTATTCTGTGCGATTATTTTTCCCTCACGCACGATGGCGGCATTTTCGCAGTGTGCCTGGATCTCGGGAAGAATGTGGGTGGAGAGGAATACCGTTGCACCCTCGTTTCTGCGGGCGGTGACCTCCTCAAAGAATCGCTTCTGCATAAGAGGGTCAAGTCCGCTTGTAGGCTCATCAAAAATGTAAAGCTCGGGTCTGTGCTGAAGGGCGCAGATTATGCTGACCTTCTTCTTGTTGCCGAGGGACATCTCTCTTACGGGCTTTTTCTCGTCCAGCTCGAAAAGCTCGCAGAGACGCTTTGCTTCACCGGAGCAGTCAAGACCGCGAAGCTCGGCGCTCATCTTTATTACCTCACCTGCGCGGAGATTGTAAAAAGCCGCCTCCGAGGGCATATAGCCCACACGGGAAAGTATCTCCCTGCCGTTCTTTGCACAGTCAAGTCCAAGCACCTTCGCACTGCCCGAGGTGGGGAAGATAAGTCCCGTCAGAAGCCTGATGGTGGTGGATTTTCCTGCGCCGTTGGGACCGATGAAGCCGAAGAAGTCACCCTTTTCGACATTCAGCGTAACGTCGCTTATTCCGCGGGATCTCCCGTAGAATTTTGTAAGAGCATTAAGTTCAATAACATTCATATGCTCTTACCTCCTTTCTATACTCTTTTCATTTTAACCTCTCGGTTAACATTTAACCTTTTGGTTAAATATATGATACCACATTGATAATACTTTGTCAAGATTATCGCAGAAAACGAAAAAACCGCACCACTGAAGGGAAAATCAGCTAAAACGTTTAACTTAATTATTTTTAATAATTTATTAAAAACTTTTATTATTTTAGCTAAATAAAGCGATTTAGTTTGTGTATTATATTTGTACACATTGTTAATTGACCAGTTGTTATAATATAGAGTATTATTAGCCTGTGTTGATTTTGAAAAGGCACAATAAAAAATAGATTAAGAGGGATATTATGGATCTGTTCAGAAAATGCGACGAATTCAAGCTGGTCGATGATATCAAGGCAATGGATATCTACCCCTATTTCCACGCCCTTGAGTCAAGACAGGACATTGAAGTCATCATGGAAGGCAAGCGCAGGATCATGTTGGGTTCCAACAACTATCTGGGTCTTACTGCCTGCCCCGAGGTCATTGAAGCAGGAATCAAGGCTTTTGAAAAGTTCGGCAGCGGCTGCAGCGGCTCGCGCTTCCTCAACGGTACACTCACCATGCATATGGAGCTTGAAGAAGCTCTTGCAAAGTTCCTTCGCAAGGAGGCTGTTACCACCTTCTCAACAGGCTTCCAGTCCAATCTCGGCATAATTTCCGCAATCGTCGGCAGAAATGATTACGTTATCTGCGACAAGGAAAACCACGCAAGTATATACGACGGCTGCAAGCTTTCCTGGGGCAAGATGCTCAGATATGAGCATTCCGATATGGAAAGTCTTAAAAAGTGCCTTGAAAAAGTACCCGAAACCGCAGGCGCACTCATCGTCACCGACGGTGTTTTCAGCATGGGCGGCGACATTGCAAAGCTTCCTGAGATAGTGGCTCTTGCCAAGGAATACGGCGCAAGAGTAATGGTCGACGATGCTCACGGTCTGGGCGTTATCGGTGAAGGGGGAAGAGGTACCGCAAGCTACTTCGGTCTTGAAAATGAGGTCGATATCTATATGGGTACCTTCTCAAAGTCCCTTGCTTCTCTCGGCGGCTACATGGCGGCAGACAAGAGAGTTGTTGAATATGTCCGTCATAATTCAAGACCCTTTATATTCTCCGCTTCCATCACACCTGCAAGCTGTGCCACCGCACTTGAGGCACTCCGTCAGCTTGAAGCACGTCCCGAGCTTGTGACAAGACTTCAGGAGATCGCAGGCTATGTCCGCAGAGGACTTGACAAGCGCGGTCTTGACCGCCGTCCCTGCGACAATGATATTACCCCCATTATCCCCATCCGCACCTACGACTATGTGAACACCCTCACCGCAGGAAAGGTGCTTTACGAGGCAGGAGTATATGTAAATCCCGTACTGCCTCCCGCAGTACCTCCCACAGACTGCCTGCTCCGCACCAGCTATATGTCCACCCACACAAACGAGATCCTCGACGAGGCAATGGACATAATCGCAAAGGTTATGGCAGAAATGGCTCCCTCTCAGAGCGCATAAATAATACTCCATATTGTTTTCCTTCATACGCCTGCTCCGGCTACGGGGCAGGCGTTCTGTATTTCTGAGGAGTTTTGTGGCTGCCTCGCGAACAGATAAAAGCCCACCGTAGAGGACGGCGTCGAGTTCGGCTTGCCGAACTCATTGTCGCTCCCGTATTTTACCAAACAGAGCTGAATCTGCCACCGTAGGGGACGATGCCCTCATCGTCCCGTTCTCGTTCGCGAATATATTTCCCCCATCATCGTAGGGGAGACCCTCTGTGGTCTCCCGTAAACTCTGCGAGCAGAGTTTAAAAAACTGTAGGGGACGATGCCCTCATCGTCCCGTTTTCATTCGCGAATATATCCCCACATCGTTGTCCCGTTCCCATTCGCGAATATACTTCCCACATCGTTGTCCCGTTCTCATTCGCAAATATATCCCCCCATCATCGTAGGGGCGCGAGAATGCAAGCAATCTCCCATTGGTCGTCCGTTTTTTCAGACACTCGGGCTTGTTTTTTGTTTTGGTTTTTTACAAAGGGGAATATGTACCATTTCTTTGTTTGCCCAAAGAAACGGTACCCAAAGAAAGGGCAACTAAGGAGGAGGGGTTTCGATCCCCCTCCTCCTTAGTAATCCTTCTCCCTAAACGACCAAAAGGGTGTCCATGACCGCCGTGTAAACAATAACGTTCTGAATAACCATAACCCAACGGCAGTCATTGATGTATTTCTCGCAATAACCTATATCGCTTCCCCTTTTGGATTTCTCAAGCAAGGCATTTTGCACGAGCTGTTTTTGTTCGTGCCTTGCTGTGGGATTGGCGGTAAAAAGCTCAAGAGACATACCCCGATAAGGGTATTCCAAAAGGGAATTGAGCAGATTTGGAATGAGCAAATGGGGCAACACCTGCTGTTGGGATAGAGTTATTCAGAAAAACGAGCCCTTACCACAGCATCGTAGGGGCGCGAGAATGCAAGCAATCTCCCATTGGTCGTCCGTTTTTTCAGACACTCGGGCTGGTCTTTCACTCATTCCGTTCCTTACCTGATTGTCAGCAATTACATATTATTTACATCTGATACATATATTTAGGGTTTTTTTGCCGTTGAACAGCAGATATATTTATGGTATAATACAAAATTAGAAATTCAGGGATCATCTGTCAGCAAGGGCAGTTCCCTCGGAGGTAGTTAAAGTGAGAGAAACACAAAGCTATTCACGCTTCCGCCGTGACGGCAGAAGCAGCGCCGATACATTTGCAAGATTGTACTCACGGGACAACTGCATTCCCCGTTCCGCAACAAAGCTGAAATTAAAAACAGACACAAATATGCGTGCGCTTCTTGCACACGATAAAAAAACTTATTCAAAGGGCGATCATACCGCACCCTCACGCACTGTTGTGCTTGGCAAGAAGGTTCGCGAGCTGTATGAAAATGCACCTGCTCCCGTCCGTGCCGCAGGCGCCAAAATCGAGGAGGCTACCGAAAAGGTTCGTGCATGGCCTCATCTGCGCGCATTTGCTAAGTTTGTTATTATAATCACCCTTACCGCTGTATGCGCCTTCAGCCTTCTGCTGACTGCAGGCTTCCGCTCGGTAAAAAGCGATGAGCTGATGGACAGCCTTTCCATCTACTATGATGACCTTATGGGCTTCAGCCCCACAGGCGCCGCACCCAAGTCGGATTCTCCCGTTATCGGCGAATTATCTCCCTATCCGGGCGATATTTCGGGTACTGATATTTCCTCCACCGATTCTTCCGCGGTCAGCCTGTCCGTTTCCGACCTTGTATTTGTAAGCGAGTGCGACATTCCCTCTGCAGATAAGAACGCTCAGCTTAAAACCGTCGTCAAGGCAGGCTTTGACTCCTTCTCAGCCTTAGGTCTTGACATAAAGCTCTATGTCGTTGCCGAGGCAGGCATCGATTCTCTCGATGCGTCCCTCTTCGGCATAAACGGCAATAAGGACATTGAATTTGTGGTTGCTCCCACAAGAAAACAGCTTGATACCGTCGGCTGTCATACTCTCAGAATCAGCACAAAGGGCAAGGAGCGCAACGTTCTGCTCATAGTCGAGGACACCACCGCTCCCGCAGTCACCCTTCACCCTGTTGACATCTGGCTTGGGGACAGCGTTGCCCCCGAAATGTTCGTCAGCG
The DNA here is from genome assembly GCA_045534445.1 of Acutalibacteraceae bacterium. GTDB lineage: Bacteria > Bacillota > Clostridia > Oscillospirales > Acutalibacteraceae > JAISGQ01. The sequence continues at coordinate 14,163 of JAZSJQ010000056.1, read as the reverse complement.
ATGCCGATGAGGTATCTCCCCTTGTGGTCAAGTTCTCAAACGGCGAGCCCAATCTCACTCTGGCAGGTCAGCAGCTTGTCTATCTTGAGGTCTCGGATATATGCGGCAACACCGCACCCTTCCTTGCAACTCACCTTAACATTCAGGAGGACACCGAGCCTCCCGTTATCAGCGGTGCACAGGACCGCACGGTTGTAATTGGTGAGTCTGTTTCTTACAAGCAGGGCGTCACCGCCACTGACAACCGCGACGGCAATGTAAAGATCTCCGTCGATTCAAGCGCTGTTGACCCCACCAAGACAGGAGTCTATGAGGTCATCTACACCGCCGCCGACAACAGCGGCAATGTTTCAACGGTGACTGTATCCTTCCGCTTCGGCACTGCTGATGAGCTGAGTATTGACATCGAGCTTGAGAAATACGTCTCAAAGGTTGCAAATAAGATCTTCAAGAGCGGCATGACCGATGCTCAGAAGGCAAGAGCAATATACAAGTGGTGCCGCGGCAATATCGGCTATTCAGGTCACGCTGACAAGGGCAACTGGAAAAAGGCTGCAATCAGCGGCTTCAAGAAGCGTTCCGGCGACTGCTACACTTATTTCGCCTGCTCCAAAGCACTCTTTGAATACTGCGGAATCGAGAATATCGACGTTGTAAAGGTAAGAAACTCAAACAGCGAATCACGCCATTACTGGAGCCTTGTTAATGTCGGCACAGGCTATTACCACTTCGACGCAACACCCAGAGTCGGCGGCTTCAACGGCTTTATGAGAACCGACAAGCAGATAAAGAGCTATTCTTCAAACCACAACGGAAGCCATCGCTTCAATTCTTCTCTCTATCCTGCAACTCCCACCAAAAGCTTCGAATAGGAGATAACATATGAAACAGCTTGGAGTTATCGGCGGTCTCGGTCCTATGGCAACTGCCTATTTCATGCAGACAGTGATCGATATGACCGAGGCAGACACCGACCAGAAGCATCTTCCCATGTGCATAATCAGCCGTCCCGATACCCCCGACCGCACCGCGTATATTCTGGGTGAAAGCGATGTTTCGCCTCTGCCTTCCATGCTTGAAGCAGGCAGAGCCCTTGATAATATGGGCGTCGGCTGTATTGCGATCCCCTGTGTCACAGCCCATTATTTCCATTCTGAGCTTACTCGGGAGCTTTCAACAGAGGTCATTCACGCGCCCCGTGAAACCGTCCGCAGGCTCAAGGAGGCAGGAGTCTCCGCCGCAGGCATAATGGCAACACGGGGCACCGTCTCCGCAAAGATCTTCCAGACGGAGCTTGAAAATCAGGGCATAACCCCCATTCTCCCCGATGAGAAGGCTCAGGCGGCTATAACAAGCACGATCTACGACTATGTAAAGGCTTCAAAGCCTGCGGATATGGAGCTTTTCGGCTCTGCCGAGCGGATGCTCAAAAAGGCAGGAGCCCAGTGTCTTATCTTGGGCTGCACCGAGCTTTCGGTTGTAAAGCGTGATAATTCCCTGCGAGGCAGCCATATCGATGTGCTGGAAGTCCTCGCCGCCGAGGCAATAGAGCGCTGCGGTGCTGTGCTGAAGGAGAAATATAAGTCGCTGATTTTCTGATGGAATGGAATTACAGAAACGAAAACAAATCCGTGCAAAAGGATTTGATTACAGCGAGGCAGGAGCCTATTTTGTGACCATATGCACGGAGAATAAAAAGTGTCTTTTAGGTACGGTCGTAGGGGAGGATATCATCCTCCCGCATTACAGGGTGCAGCTTTCCCGATACGGTAAAATCGTTGACAATGCAATAAGGAATATTTCTGCGCATTATGAAAACATTACGGTGGATAAATATGTTGTCATGCCGAATCATGTGCATCTTATTCTGATGTTTGAGAATAGCGGGCGGATAATATCCGCCCCTACGCTGTCAACAGTGATAGGTCAGATGAAACGTTATGCTTCTAAAGAAGCCGGAATTTCCTTATGGCAGCGCTCCTACCACGACCACATAATCCGTAATGAAAAGGATTATCTCGAAATTTACCGATACATCGAAAATAACCCTGCCCGATGGGCAGAGGATAAATATTATCGAAAGGCTTCTCCTTGAGGAGAAGCTGGGTTTTGCGTCAGCAAAACACTGATGAGGTGTTTGATCTGAAGTAAAAATTTAAGCAAACTCAGAATCGAGGCATTTCCACCTCATCACAGCTATGCTTGCATAGCAAAGCTCACTCCTCGAGGAGAAGCCATCACAGAAAGGTACTTGATAAATATGCAGAGAACAAATATCCTGACCTATTTTGACGAGGGTGCTGCACAGCACCCCCGAAAGGTCGCATTTTCAAACGGCACCGATTCCCTTACCTTCTCCGCTCTTCGCAAGTGCGTTGAGGGTGTGGGTACAGCACTGAGCAAAAAGGGCTTTTACAAAGAGCCTGTTGTGGTGTTTATGGAAAAGCACCCCAACGCAGTTGCCGCATTCTTCGGCGTTGTTGCCGCAGGCTGCTACTATGTGCCTATCGATGACGAAATGCCCGCTCACCGCATTGAGCTTATTTTCAAGACCCTCAATCCCAAAGCAGTCATCTGCGACGGCAAGACCGAGGAGACTGCCCGCACTTTCGGAGAAAATGCGGATATATTCCTTTTTGACGAACTGAAGGACACCAAAGCTGACAAGAAGGCTCTTGAATCTATCCGTGCAAAGGCACTTGACACCGACCCCATTTATATAGTTTTCACCAGCGGCTCAACAGGCGTGCCCAAGGGCGTGTGCGCCTGTCACAGAAGCGTTATCGACTACATCGAGAACCTTTCCGAAACCCTCGGCTTTGACGAAACCACCGTTTTCGGAAACCAGACTCCGCTGTATTTCGATGCCTGCTTAAAGGAGCTTTACCCCACAATCAAGTTCGGTGCAACCACCTATCTTATCCCCAAAGAGCTGTTCATGCAGCCGGTAAAGCTGGTTGAATTCCTCAACGAGCATAAGATAAACACCGTCTGCTGGGTCGTTTCCGCACTGACCGTTATCAGCTCTCTCGGCGCATTCAAGGAAGTTCTTCCGAAATACCTGCACACCATCGCCTTCGGCAGTGAGGTTTTCCCCATCAAACAGCTTAAAATGTGGCAGAAGGCATGCCCGAAAGCCGCATTTACAAACCTCTACGGACCCACCGAATGCACAGGTATGTCCTGCTACTATCACGTTGAGCGTGAGTTTGAGCTGGGCGAATCCGTTCCCATCGGCAAGCCCTTCCGCAATACTGAGATAATGCTCTTAGACGACGAAGGAAACCTTGTTCCCGACGGAGAAGTGGGCGAAATCTGCATCAGAGGCACCTGCGTAACCCTCGGCTACTACAACGATGAGAGAACAAAGGAAGCTTTCGTACAGAATCCTCTCAACAAGCTCTATCCCGAGCTTATCTACAAGACAGGCGACCTTGCACGACTCAATAAGGACGGCGACCTTGAGTTCTTCGGACGCAAGGATTACCAGATAAAGCACATGGGTCACAGAATCGAGCTTGGCGAGATCGAGCTTATCGCCAATATGTGCGACGGCATAAACGATGCCTGCGCGATCTTTGACGAGACAAAGAAGAAGATAGTTCTGTTCTATGTGGGCAATGCAGAAAAGGCAGACGTTATCGGCTTTATGAAGTCAAAGCTTCCCCGATACATGATCCCCAACGCAGTTGTTCCCATGGAAGAATTCCCCCACACCCCCAACGGCAAGATGGACAGAAAGACTATCAAGGCAAATTACCTTGCAGGTAAATAATGGAGGAATTGCCGAAAAGGAAACATATCCGTGCAAAAGGGTTTGATTACAGCGAGGCAGGTGCCTATTTCGTAACCATCTGCACAGAGAACAGAAAATGTATATTGTCCGAAATAACTGTAGGGGATGGCGTTTACGACATCCCGTGTGTTCGATTGAGCAACGCAGGTAAAATTGTGGATAAATATATCAATTTGATGAATGGAAAATATGATTATATATCCGTTGAAAAATATATTATCATGCCAAATCACATTCATCTGATTATTTCTATCCTGCCTGAAAATCCGATAAACGGTTCGTCGCAAGCGCCGAACCCTACAAATGCGGTTATCCCTAAATTTATTTCACTGTTCAAACGATACTGCAACCGTGAAATCGGATACCCAATCTTCCAGCGCTCCTATCACGACCACATAATACGCAACGAAAAAGACTATCGCGAAATTTACCAATACATCGAAAATAACCCTGCCCGATGGGCAGAGGACAGGTACTATCAATCGTAGGTACAAACCCGTAGGGGCGGATATTATCCGCCCGTTTGAAAAACCACAAATAATTAAAACGGAGGAAATAAAAATGAACATCAAAGACCTTTACGAAATCCTGGAGAACCTTCACCCCGAAGTCGACTTCGAGACCTGTGAGACCCTTATCGATGACAAGATCTTCGATTCCTTTGACATCGTAAGCACTATCACCGAGATCTCCGAAGTATTCGACGTTACAATTCCCGCAGGCGAGATCATCCCCGAAAACTTCAACAGCGCAAAGGCACTTTTCGCTCTTATCTGCCGTCTTGAGGACGAGGATTGATTTACTGAGAGTAATTTAAATAATAAATAATACTCTTAGGAGTGTAATTCATGTCATTTACTTCATATATTTTCATAGGATTCCTTATTCTGCTGTTTCTTGTGTATTATCTCATACCCAAGAAATTTCAGTGGATGCTGCTCCTCGGGGCAAGCTATATTTTCTATGCTTTCGCAGGGTGGAGCTGCCTTATCTACATAGCAGTCACCACTGTTGCAACCTATATTTCAACCTACTTTATAGATAACCTCTATAAAGAGCAGTCGGCTTATCTGAAAGCCAACAAGGCAAACATGACCTCAGAAGAAAAGAAAGCCTACAAAAAGGGCATGGACAAAAAGAGAAATCTTTGGATCGCCCTTGGTCTGACAATTCTTCTGGGAATGCTGGTTGTAATCAAGTACACAAACTTTGCCGTAATGAGCATCAATTCCATCGGCTCACTCTTCGGCAATGAAAAGGTCCTCAGTCTGCCAAACCTCATTCTCCCCATGGGTATTTCATTCTATGTATTCCAGTCCGCAGGCTATGTTATCGATGTCTGGCGCAAGAAGTACCCTGCCGAGCGGAATTTCGCAAAGCTGGCTCTCTTTGTATCCTTCTTCCCTCAGCTTATTCAGGGACCCATCAGCCGCTTTGACGACCTGGCTCAGAGCCTTTATGCTCCCCACGATTTTTCCGCGAAAAATCTTTCCTTCGGCATGCAGAGAATCCTTTGGGGCTTCTTCAAGAAGCTTGTAATTGCCGACAGGCTCGCACCTGCTGTCAAGGTTCTGATTGAAGAAAGCGGCGAAGCAGGCGGCTTTTATGTAGTTGCCCTGATGGTATTCTACGCAGTTCAGCTTTACGCAGACTTCACAGGCGGCATCGATATCACCATCGGTATTGCCGAGGTGCTTGGCATCAGCCTGAAGGAAAACTTCGACCGTCCCTATTTTTCAAAGGACATCGAGGAATACTGGAGACGCTGGCACATCACCATGGGTACATGGTTCAGAGATTATATCTTCTATCCGCTGTCCGTCTGCAAGACCATGCTGAAGATCTCCAAGTGGTCCAACGAAAAGCTGGGCAGAAACATCGGCAAGAGAGTTCCCGTCTACATCGCAACCATGCTCACATGGCTTGCAACAGGTCTGTGGCACTCTCAGTATACCTACTGGAACTTCATTGTCTGGGGTGTATTAAACGGTGTTATCATTATAATTTCTCAGGAATTCAAGCCTCTTTACGAGAAGTTCCATAATAAGTGCGGCTTTTCAAACACCAAGGGCTGGGGCTTCTTTATGATAGTGCGCACCTTTTTCCTTATGAGTGCGCTGAGACTTTTTGACTGCTACCGCGATGTGGGCGCAACCTTCAAGAACTTCTTCTCGATTTTCTATAAGTTCAACTGGGGCGCACTCTTTGACGGCTCTATGCTGAAGCTTGATATCACAGGCGCAGACTACGCGGTCGTGGGCGTCGGCATCGTGCTGATGATAGCCGTCAGCCTCTTAAAGGGCAAGGAGCCTGTCCGTCAGCGCATCGCAAAGGGCGGATATATCCCCCAGATTGCAGTGTGCTTCCTGCTGTTCTTCGCAACACTGCTCCTCGGCTCCTACGGCGAGGGTTATGATGCATCCAGCTTTATATACAATCAGTTCTGATTGTATATAAAGCCGTAGGGGGCGACGCCCTCGGCGCCCCGCAACCACAAAATCAGTTCTGATTGTAATAAAGCCGTAGGGGACGGCGTTTACGACGTCCCGCAACCCCAAAATCAGTTCTGATTCAATAATTTCAATTAAATGAGGCATCTCTCATGGATTTACCTCAGCGAAAGAATCCCCGTGCAAAGGGATTTGACTACAATTCCCCCGGCGCGTATTTTGTGACCGTATGCACGGAAAAAAGGAAACATATATTATCATCAATCATCGTAGGGGCGATTCACGAATCGCCCGTTGTCCGATTGACGCAATACGGTCAGATCGTGGATAAATATATTCATATTATGAATGACAAATACGATAATATATCCGTTGATAAATATGTTATCATGCCGAATCATATCCATATGATAATTTTCGTCCTGCCCGAAAATCCGATAAACGGTTCGTCGCAAGCGCCGAACCCTACAAATGCGGTTATACCGAAATTTATTTCATTATTCAAACGATATTGTAACCGTGAAACCGGACACAAAATCTTCCAACGCTCCTACCACGACCACATAATCCGTAATGAAAAGGATTATCTCGAAATTTACCAATACATTGAATCAAACCCTGCCCGATGGGCAGAGGATTGTTACTATTGACCGCAAAAAACCTTTACCCATTAAAATCTCCCAAAAGGAGTGCTGTTTACTCTGATGAACAAAAAAATTATAAAAACCATAGCAATAACCCTTGCATCGATTCTGCTTTTTGTATGCACCTTCGCCTTTCTTCAGGCGCTGGTCATGCCGAAATATACCTTCGAAAGCAACGCAGAGGGCGCATACATCGCGGAATACTATGATGAGAAGCACGACCACGACATTCTCTTTGTAGGCGACTGCGAGGTTTTCGAAAATTATTCTCCCATCACGCTGTGGGAGGAATTCGGCATCACAAGCTATATCCGCGGCTCGGGTCAGCAGCTTATCTGGCAGAGCTACTATCTGCTTGAAGAGATGCTGAAAGAGGAAAAGCCCACGGCAGTTGTCTATAACGTCCAGTCACTTATCTACAATGAGCCGCAGGACGCACAATTCAACCGCCTGACCCTTGACGGCATGAAGCTTTCAAACACAAAGATAAACGCGATCAACGCCTCCATGACCGAGGACGAGGAGCTTATAACCTATCTTTTCCCGATCCTTCGATTCCATTCACGCTGGAGCGAGCTGACGAGCGATGACTTCAAGTACATCTTCGAGGACACCGAAAAGGTCACCCACAGCGGCTTTGTAATGCGCAGTGACATTCTCCCTGCAGGCATGATAAAGACCGCAAGTATCCCCGACAGCTTCGTTTTCGGTGAGAATGCCATGGGCTATCTTGCAAGGATGAAGAAGCTCTGCGACGACAACGGAGTCGAGCTGATACTTGTAAAAGCACCCACGCTTCCTTACTGGTATCCCCAGTGGGACGAGCAGGTCGTTACCTTCGCAAAGGAAAATAATCTGACCTATATCAATTTTATTGACCTTTACGGTATTGATTTTCCCTCAAAAAGGGGTTATATTGAATATACGTCAGACACCGATGCGCTTCTGATAGTCCGCGGTGAGGAAATGAGCGCAAGCGATATCCTCGGCACTGACGATGTTGTCAGCGAGTCCGATATGCTTGATTTCAGTGTCGATACCTACGACGGCGGTCTTCACTTAAATCTTCAGGGTGCCGAAAAGCATTCGAGAGTGTTCGGAAAGCTCATGACAAAGCTTCTTGAGTTCCCCGACCACAGCGAGGATTCTGCTCTTATTGAGGATTGGAACGCAAAGTGTGAGCGTTATTACACCATGCTCGCCGACCAGCAGTACGAGCTTGAGACCTACGGGTATTTGAAGAGCTACGGCGCAAAGGTACCTGATTGGGTGAACGACAAGCCTGCTGCATCTTCAACCGATACCTCGGCAACTGACGCAAGCAATACCGACACAAGCAAAACTGACACAGTAAACTAAAAATTGGAGGAATAAAAAATGAAGAAAATTCTTTGCGCGATCCTTGCAGTTCTTATGCTCGTAGCCCTCTGCGCCTGCGGCGGCAAGGAAGAGACCCCTGCAACCGACAACAAAACCCCTGCAACCGTAGTTGACGAAAAACCCTACATTTTCGAGGACAACGGCGTAAAGATCGAGATCGGCGCTCCCATCAGCACTGTTGATGCACTTGGCGCTCCCATCGACACCTTCGAGGAAGCAAGCTGTGCTTTCGAGGGCAAGGACGTTACCAAGTTCTATCCCAACTATGAGATCCTTCTCGCATACCCCAATGAAGGCGACACCTACATCTATTCCGTAACCATCACCTCTGACGCTATCGCAACCCCCGAGGGACTTGAGGTCGGCATGACCGCTGAGGACGTAACCTCCATTTATGGCGAAACCGAGCCCCAGGGCGGACTTTATGTCTATGCAAAGGGCAACATGACCCTCCGCGTACTCACCGTTGACGGTGTTGTAGACAGCATCGAGTATAAGGTCGCTGAGTAATTTTTCTTCGAAAAATAACTCTTGCAGTTTGCCAAAGGCAAACTGCCCCTGTTCCAAGCATTTTAAAAACAAAAAGCCGCCCGATGGGCGGCTTTTTAATTTGGTGGAATATATTCTGCCTGTCGCACGTCTCCTTGTCAATCGGGCGCGTAAAAACAGTCTTCTTCCCATTTACAGGCGTTGTGCTCTATGTAAATCCCATATTTTCAGATAATCTTCTTCGTTTCGGATTATATGGTCGTGGAAGGAGCGCTGCCATAGAACACCTCCATAAACATGGGTCGTATACGATTTTATCTGCGCAATAATCTTTTGTAGGGGATATGAGAACATAAATGTTCTCGCCTCCGTGCCCTCCCGCAGATAACGGTAATATTTCAACAATCATGTGAATATGATTCGGCATGATAACATATTTTGTTATTTTAACCGTATCATATGTTTTATTGATGTATTCTATGGATTTTTCTGTTTCAATTCCTATATCGGTCAATTCTGCATACGGGAGGGCACAGAGACCCTCCCCTACGGTTATTTCGGATAAAATACATTTTCTGTTTTCCGTGCATACCGTCACAAAATACGCACCTGCACTGCCGTAATCATAATCTTTCAGGCGGTTAGGTTTTCGTTTCGGAAGTTCCATGTCAGCACCTTTCAATTATTCACTGCTCATCTGCCGCTGTAAAATGCATCCCGTTTTCTGCGGCAAGGGTATAGGACTTTTCAAGAAATTCATACATACCCTCATATCCGAGCCTGCTTTCCTTGGAACTTATAATATCTGCAGTGTATACTAATGAAATGTATTCTCCGCAATCCTCGCAAAAGAGAAGGGGTATAAACTGCACATCATCGATAATTACATCCGAATCGGGTATGTCAATCATTATATCGAACATTGACTCGACTTTTGCGCAAAATTCCGCCGCATCATCCAAATAATCAACATTTTCAATTAAAAGAGCTATACCCAGATAACCGATACTTACAGTTATGCCCTCGGGTAATGCTAACTCTATTTCATCACTTTTGCTTTTCAGCATCGAATAATAGTAATCAACCGTTATCATGCCTCCGCCACTTGCTGTTGCAGTAAATGGTACGCCATTTTCGGTTCTGAAATTATAAATAACATCATTTCCCGAAGTTACACTGGTATCGACAAATTCACATAACGGAATGCAGTCCTTCACCCGTACAATAATGTTGTTATCAACATTACTTTTGCAAGAAGAAAGCAGCAGAATCATTGTCAGAACAGCTGCAGCCAGCTTTATAAATTTATTTTTCACCGTTCTGCACCCCCTCGCCGTCATAAATCTCCCAGCACAATATGGGCTCTGAATTTTTCTTCTTCGTTTCCGTCTCTTGACGTGCCGCGGATGCAGAAAACAAGGGAACCGTCTTCGTTAGTGCCTCTGAAAACTTTCAGCTTTTCATCAGCGCGGCACTCGGCATGGTACTCCATTTCGGCATCGCGGAGCCATTTTCCCTTCATGCCGTTCGGCACAAAGCCCAGCAGAATGCTTATATATTTCGTGTTATTCAGATGCCCGTTATAGTCGATATCGCCGTAAAGAACGGGATATGCGGCAACCTCCTCCATATTATCAGAGAGCTTTACACGGCTTATTTTCGGAGAAACGGCACACTCCATGCACTGAATATTATCAAAAATCGAACATCGCTCACCGCGGAGAACCGAGCGTGTGCAGGTGTCCATGGCAACCGCCTCGGTAAATACGCTGGCGACACGTTCCCCGATGGAGTCGTAAACGTGGAGGTCACGCTTCATGACATAGGCTCTGCGGCAGGAGAGGGCAGTGCGCAGATTGAGAGCCTCGTCCATCATGACAGGGCGCTCGTAATGCACCGCAATGCGTGTGTATACGCAGGCAATGCCGCATTCCTCAAGACCTTTGTTGTTCAGGTCGTTTGCGAGGAACAGATACTCGCCTGCCTGCTGATTGAGTCCTAAAAGAAAATCAGGGCGCAGTACACGGTTTTGATCCATCATGCGTGTGTCAACTGTAAACTGCCATGTGCAGTTTATGCCGTCGCAGGCTATGTTTTCGGAAAAGCTGAGATTTATTGCCATAAAATCACCTTTTAAAAAATAATTCCGAAGGCAAGCAGGAACAGCTTGCCAATTATAAAGGATATTGCAACTGTAAGTATTCTTTCGCGCTGTGAATAGTCATTTTCCAATCCGTCGAGATATTCACTTACCCGTTTTTCTCTTTCTTCTCTCGGAACGAATTTCCATTCCTTTACCTGTTTTTTGTATGTTCTGTGAGGGCAGAAAACCCCTTGCTCGGCATAGCTTCTTATCGTGGGAATAACGCTCTTTTTGTATTCAAGGCTGTCGATAAACACGAAAAGTGCACAGACAGGTATGCCTATCAGAGAAGGCAGTGCCGCTATCTGTACTAATATCCACGGAGCGGCAAGCCGTCTGAGCCACACGGACATTTTTCTGTACGTCATTTTCGGAAAAAGCATAACGCCGAACAGGCTTACAAGGAAGAAAAACGTCAGCAGACCATTCAGCACAACAACTTCATCAAGCGGAAAAACAGAAAAACAGCTTTTATAGTATTCAAAATATGCTTTGAAAATATTCATTTTATCCCCAAATTACAGCAGATTTCACTGCTTTCAGCAACAGCCCCCTGAAAAGGGGGCTGTCTGTTGTGTATTTATGTGTTGGGGACGCTGTCCCCAAACTCCTGCAATGGGAACATGCAATCTGTCGATTGCTGCCCCTTGACCCTGCAATTTTTTGAAAAAATTGACTAAAACTTTTGTATCTGTCGTAGGGGAGGGTCTCTGCGCCCTCCCGTTTGTCGCATCACTTAATGATATCACAGCCTCATCAGTGCGTAAATGCTTCGCATTAACGCTGGTAAATGCTTCGCATTAACGCTTTATGATGGTCTTGCGATGTTATTTTATAACATCGCAACCCATCATAGCCTTCAGAGCATCAGGAACGGTGACGGAGCCGTCAGCGTTCTGATAGTTCTCAAGGATAGCAGCGGTGGTTCTGCCGATTGCAACACCGGAGCCGTTGAGGGTGTGGATAAGCTGTGCCTTGCTCTTCTGGTCAGCCTTAAATCTGATCTGAGCGCGGCGAGCCTGATAATCTACAAAGTTAGAGCAGGAGCTGATTTCAACATATCTGCCATAAGAAGGCATCCAGACTTCGATATCGTAGGTCTTAGCGGAGCAGAAGCCGAGGTCGCCGGAAGAGAGACAAACAACACGATAGGGGAGACCCAGACCCTGAAGTACACGCTCAGCGTCTCTTGTGAGGCTCTCAAGCTCGTCCCAGCTGTCCTCAGGACGGCAGAACTTTACAAGCTCGACCTTGTTGAACTGATGCTGACGGATAAGACCACGGGTGTCACGGCCTGCAGAACCTGCCTCTGCACGGAAGCAAGCGGAGTATGCGCAGTACTTCTTGGGCAGATCCTCTGCTGCGAAAATCTCTTCTCTGTGATAGTTGGTCACAGGAACCTCGGCAGTAGGAATGAGATAGGAGTCGTTATTCTCAACATGGAAAGCGCCCTCGTTCTGAACAAACTTGGGGTACTGACCGGTGCCTTCCATAGCTTTCTGGTTTACCATAAAGGGAGGGAACATTTCGGTGTAGCCGTTCTCGGTGTGGGTGTTGAGGTAGTAGTTGATGATGGAACGCTCGAGTCTCGCACCGAGACCTTTGTACAATGTAAATCTTGCACCGGATACCTTAGCAGCAGCCTCAGGATCGAGGATATCAAGGTCAGCACCGATGTCCCAGTGAGCCTTGGGCTCGAAGTCAAACTTCTTGGGCTCACCCCAGCGACGGACTTCTACGTTGTCGGTGTCGTCTGCACCTGTGGGAACACTCTCGTCGGGGAGGTTGGGGATAGCAAGGAGAAGCTCACGCTGCTCGGAATCAAGCTTGCCGATCTCGTCGTTGCCGCTCTTGATCTTGTCGGAAAGCTCCTTCATCTCTGCCATGATAGCAGTGGTGTCCTCGCCTGCCTTCTTCATCTGAGGAATCTTCTTGGACACAGCATTCTGCTGAGCCTTCATTGCCTCGACCTCGGTCATGAGCGCACGGCGCTTCTTGTCGATGTCGAGAACGGTGTCGATAGCCTCGGTGTAGTCGCCGCTTCTGCGGTTCAGTGCGTCCTTGACCTTCTGTGCATCGTTACGGATAAGGTTGATGTCTAACATTATTATTACCCCTTTTTGTTGGTTTATAAAGTTTCGGTTTATGTTGTATACAAATTGTTATTATTGCCTACAATATGACTTTCTGTTATTTTGTGTGTTATTCCAGGAAGTTATATTATGTATCAATATTACTTTTTGTTTCCTGCCAGTCTCATTGCCATATCTGCAAGTTCCTCGTAGGAGTTGTATTCGATGACGAGTGTGCCTTTTTCCTTGCCCGTCTCGGTAATCGTGATTCCCATGCAAAGTTCGGCACGCATAGCAAGCTCAAGTTCCTCAATGTACTTTGCTCGGCTTGTCATCTGTCTCTGTTTTGTTTCTTTTTTACTATCCTGTTCAGCCTCCGCCTTGCGTTCCTTTTCCTTGCGTACAAGCCTTTCAACGTCACGGACGTTGAGTCCTCGGGCGGTTATCAGAGAAGCAATTCTGTTAATTTCCTCAGCATCAGAAAGTCCCAGAAGAGGTCTTGCATGACCTGTTGTAATGTCACCGTCGCCCAGCATCTGCTGAACTGCCTCGGGCAGGTCAAGGAGACGGACGGAGTTCGCGATGGTGGAACGAGCCTTGCCGACTCGGCGTGAAACGTCCTCCTGAGTCATGCTGTATTCGTTCATGAGTCTCGAGTAGCCGAGAGCTTCTTCAATAGGGGAAAGGTCCTCGCGCTGGAGGTTTTCAACCAGTGCGACTTCGTCGGTCTCACGGTCGTCCATCTCGCGGATAATAACGGGAACTTCCTTGAGACCTGCCATCTGAGCGGCTCTGAAACGGCGCTCGCCTGCAACTATCTGATATCCGCCGCCGGGAATGGGACGCACCAGAATCGGCTGGATAATACCGAGCTGAGTTATGGAATCGGCAAGCTCGGAAAGAGCCGCCTGATCGAAATCACGTCTCGGCTGCAGCTTGTTTCTCTCAAGCTGGGACAGCGGCAGAGTGGTAATGTTGCTGTCAGAAGTATTGTCGTGTATCAGCGCGCCGATACCATCGCCCAAACCGCGTTCTCTTGCCATTTTTTCATCTTCTTTCCTTTATATTATAATAGTATTACTTTCGGCTGTTGCGCTTGATGACTTCCTTTGCGAGATCATGTTACGGCTGAGATCCCTTGCCTCGCTGAAAGAATAATCGCGGCGGCTTGCGTAAGCTGGGAGCCTCC
>JAZSJQ010000087.1:0-22929 GCA_045534445.1 Acutalibacteraceae bacterium | reverse complement strand
TATATCCGCGGTGCAAAAGACATCAGATGGGGTACAGATATCCAGGGTGGTATAAGTGTTACTTTCGGTCCTGAAGATATTGATGCCACTGAAGATCAGATGAAAACACTCAGAGATATTCTCGATACCCGTCTTGTAAACAAGAATATCACTGACTATGAGATGTATCTCGATACAGATGAGGACAGAGTTATCCTTTCCTTCCCCTGGAAGGACGGAGAAGTACAGGATCCGCAGGCTACAATCGATGAGCTTGCTGCAAGTACTGAGGTATTCTTCTTTGTTGGTGCTCCCAATGCAGTAGTTGCTAAGGAAGTCGGCGATCAGATCGTATATTATGATGAAAATGGCCGTCCCCTTACTGTATGCATCAGCGGTGAGCATATCAAGGAAGCAGCAAGTGCTGTTGATGAGCAGACCACAGCATACTGCGTAAAGCTCATCCTCAATTCTGAGGGTGCAGATCTTTTCGGTCAGGCAACAGCTGCAAATCTCGGCAACTATATCTCCATATGGCTCAAGACAAACAATGGCTTCGAGCATCTTTCCACACCTGTCGTAAATGCTGCAATTTACGGTGGAGAGGCTATCATTACCGGTAATTTCAATGCTGATTCAGCAAAGGCTCTTGCAAGCTCCATCAATGACGGTGCACTGCCCTTCAAGCTCAATGTTGTAGAGTTTGATATCATTGATGCAGCTCTCGGTAAGGATTCTCTTACCGCAATGCTCATTGCAGGTATCCTTGCATTTATTTTTATTGCAGTGTTCATGGTACTCAAGTACCGTCTGCCCGGTGTTGTTGCATGCTTTGCACTTCTCGGTCAGGTTGCCTGCACAATTGCTATCGTTTCGGGCTTCTTCCCCAGCATAAACAGCTTTACACTTACAATACCCGGTATCGCAGGTATCATTCTTTCTGTCGGTATGCAGGTTGATGCTAACATCATCACTGCCGAAAGAATCAAGGAAGAGCTTGCTGCAGGCAAGTCTCTTGACGGTGCGATTGACCGCGGTACCAGCGAAAGTATTGCAGCTATTGTTGACGGCAACATCACAAATATGATCGTTGCAATCATTCTTATGGGCGTTTTCGGACCTACCACCACAATCTGGAGCAAGGTTCTTACTCCCTTCCTCTTTATGTTCGGACCCGCTACCACTGGTACAATCTATTCCTTCGGTTGTACAATGTTTGCAGGTGCACTGCTGAATATCGTATTTGGTCTGTTCGTTACAAAGATCATGCTCAAATCGGCATCCAAGTTCAGCATCTTCAGAAAGAAATCACTCTACGGAGGTGTTGAATAATGTTTAACAATAAGAATTATGATTTCGTGGGCAAGAAGAAGCCTGTCCTTATAATTACTGCCGTAATTATTGCTGTATGCCTTCTGTTTCTGATTATCAACAGCCTCAGCCTTGATATCAAGTTTACGGGCGGTACAATCATTAAGTATAAGTATTCCGTTGAAGCAGCAGATGTTTCTGACACCGATGCAAGTGCATCTGATGCTGTGAGTACTGCAGACTCCAGCCCCAGTGATGTGCTTGGCGCTTGGGATATGAATACTGCGGTAGTATCCAGTACTGATACAGCAAGCGAGAGCGATGCTGTAACTGCTACTGACACTGCAGTTTCTGAAACTGAGACCGAGAAGGTCGATGTTTACGCAATTCCTGATCCCTCTGAGCTTGATATCGTTCCTACTGAGTCCACTGAGATCAACAAGGAAGAGATCAAGGTCATCGGTGCTCAGATGCTCAAGGGTGATGTTACCGTATCTCTCAGCTCCAGAATCCTCACCGAGGGTGGAACTGAAAACTATGTTTCCATCAAGCTTGCTGACAAGCGTGCAGTAAGCGAGGATGCAGGTGCAAAGATCGAGAAAGCACTTGAGATGAAGTACCCCAATGTTGACTTTGAGGTCGTATCCGTAAGCTCTGTTGACCCCATCATGGGTAAGGAATTCTTAGGCAAGTGCCTTGTTGCAATGCTTGTTGCATCTCTCTTCATGGTGCTTTATGTTGCATTCAGATTCAGAAAGATCGGTGGCGTATCCGCAGGTCTTACCGCGATCGTTGCTGTTGTAAATGACTGCTTCGTAGCATTTACTGCATTCGTTGTTTTCGGATTCCCCATTGATGATAACTTCTTTGCTGTTATTCTTACAATTATCGGTTATACTCTTAACTCCACCATCGTTATCTTTGACCGCGTAAGAGAGAACAAGAAGAAGCTTGGACCTAAGGTTCCTGTTGCACAGCTTGTTAACAGAAGTATAAATGAGACTCTTGCGCGTACCATTTATACCAACCTTACATTCCTTATGTCTGTACTTGCTGTTGTAGTTGTTGCTGTCATCTTCGGTATCAGCTCCATTCTCAGCTTTGCAGTTCCCATGCTCTTCGGTATCATTTCCGGCTGCTACAGCTCACTGTTCATTTCCAATATTCTTTGGGTAATGTGGCAGGAGAAGAAGGCAGAAAAGAACAAGAAAAAATTCTAAATCTGTTTAAAACATTCGCTCGTGCGTTGTCACGGGCGAATGTTTTTTGCAGAGTAAAAGATAATAATTATTTCATATAAATTGAAAATAATGCTTGACATTATCGAATCAAAGTGATATTATATCTTAGCAATCAGGAGTTGCGTATGCGCCCATAGCTCAGCTGGATAGAGCATTGGGCTACGAACCAGAAGGTCAGGGGTTCGAATCCCTTTGGGCGCGCCATAAGAAAAGCTTGAAATTTCGCTTAATGATGCGGATTTTCAAGCTTTTTGTTTTTGTGAATTTTTCTCGTTAGATACTTTCTAATACCCTAAAATACAGGTCAAAACAAAAACACCCCACTGAATATAAAATCCAGCAAGGTGTTTAGCCCTTATCAAATGTATTTTATCATAATATATTTGCGTTGTAAATATCAGAATAAGATAAATATCCGCATTATAGAATATATAGTTTTTTACAATGCTTTATATCTGACATAGTTTTATTTATTAATACACGATAAGAAGTCCTATGAAAATAAGATTATTAAAAAGAATTAAGAAGCATGTTGAATTTATGATGTAATATGATATAATAAATTTATATAGCATCTTGCGATGTGATAAGGAGCTGGATTTATGAAGATACGCACTAAAAAGATCAGCTATGACAAGGCTATTAAGCGTTCAAAATATAAGCATAAAAACCCTAAAAGACCGAATTTCTTTCTGCGAAAAGTAATTCGCATAATAAGCATATTTGATCTGTGGCCAACTCATTTTAAATATGATTCCGTAAGAATGAAAGAAATGGGCAATGGGCCGTGGCTTGTTCTTATGAATCATTCAAGTTTTATAGACCTTGAAATTGCTCATAAAATATTAAGAAAAAAGCCTTTTAATATCGTATGTACCTCCGACGGATTTGTAGGAAAGGAAGGGCTGATGAGGCATCTTGGGTGTATTCCCACACAGAAATTTGTAACTGACCCTTCACTCATCAGTGATATGCGTTATGCTCTCAATAAGCTCAAAACAAGTGTATTGCTGTATCCTGAGGCGAGCTACAGCTTTGACGGCTGTGCTACTCCGCTGCCTAGAAAGATGGGTCTTCTGCTCAAGCGTCTTAATGTTCCTGTTGTTACCATCACTACCCGTGGAGCTTTTTCAAGAGACCCTCTTTATAATGGTCTTCAGAAGCGCAAGGTAAGAGTCAGCGCAGAGGTGAGAGGACTTTTGACCCCTGAGGAAATCAAAGAGAAAAGCGTTCAGGAAATCGACGATATGCTCGATGAGGTGTTTTCCTTTGATAATTTTGCATGGCAAAAGGATAACAATATAAAGATCGATGAGAAATTCCGTGCCGACGGTCTTGAAAGGATACTCTATAAATGTCCCGCCTGCGGTGCTGAGGGTAAAACAGAGGGTAAGGGAATACATCTTACCTGCAAGGCATGCGGAAAGAAATATGAGCTGACTGTGCTTGGCGAAATAATAGCACTGGATGGTGATACTGAGTTTTCTCACATTCCCGATTGGTATAAATGGGAAAGGGAAGAGGTCAGAAAAGAAATAGAAAGCAAAGACTATTCCTTGGATGTTCAGGTCGATATAGGCCTGCTGATTGACCTTAAAGCCATTTACATGGTTGGAGCAGGCAGACTCAGACACGATGACAGCGGATTTATACTTGAAGGCTGTGAAGGAAAGCTGATCTATCAGCAGAGACCTGATGCCTGTTACGGTCTGTATGCTGATTACTATTGGTATGAAATCGGCGATGTTATCTGCATCGGAAATAATGATATCCTTTATTACTGCTTTCCTAAGGACGATACACCTGTAGCGAAAACCCGTCTCGCTGTTGAAGAACTTTTCAAGATCAAAAAATCAGAGAGAAAAAGGAAAAAAGTATAATCAGTCTGAATGCACCCCATTGATCGGTAGAGTATGATACCCATGCTGTTCAATGGGGTGTATTTTATAAAATGAATTGAGAAAGAACAATTAAATATTAATTTGTGTTGAAATGACAGATAATAAATAGTATAATTACTTGAACATGACAAAATATGTCTTGTTTTGTCAAATTTATATTATGGAGGAAGTAAAATGAAAATCACTGACGCTCCTATCCGTGATGCCAGAAAGCTTGGATTTCCCAGAATGCTGCTTCTTGGTATCCAGCACATGTTCGCCATGTTTGGTGCAACAGTTCTCGTTCCCATCCTCGTAAACGACTACTTCGGCGGTGAGCTTACACAGGCTCTCACCGTACAGGTTACTCTGTTTGCAGCAGGCTTTGGAACACTGTTCTTCCATCTTTGCACAAAATTCAAGGTTCCCGCATTCCTTGGTTCATCCTTTACATTCCTCGGCGGATTTCAGGCAGTAGCAGGTCTGAATACAGGCATCTACGAGGGAATGCCTGCAAATGAAAAGGTACTCTATGCCTGCGGCGGTATTGTCGTAGCAGGTGCTCTGTATCTTGTGCTTGCACTTATCATCAAGCTTGTCGGTGTAAAGCGCGTTATGAAGTTCCTTCCCCCGGTCGTTACCGGTCCTATCATTATCTGTATAGGTCTCTGCCTTGCAGGTTCTGCAATCGGCAATGCATCTGTAAACTGGCCTCTTGCTCTTATTGCTCTTGCAGTTATCGTTGTTTTCAACATCTGGGGTAAGGGAATGTTCAAAATTATCCCCATTCTCATGGGCATAGTTATTGCATACATTGCAGCAGTTATCATGCATTTCTGCGGCCTTACCAATGCAGACGGCTCTGCAATCCTTAACTTCCAGCCCATTGCTTCTGCTGATTGGGTAGGTCTGCCTCCCTTCCAGCTTGCAAAGTTTGATCTTACAGCAATCTTTGTAATGGCTCCCATTGCAATCGCAACCATGATGGAGCACATCGGCGATATTTCTGCAATTTCTGCAACCACCGGAAAGAACTTCATTGAAGAGCCCGGTCTCCACAGAACTCTTATCGGTGACGGTATTGCAACATCTCTTGCAGGCATGTTCGGGGGTCCCGCAAACACTACCTATGGCGAGAATACCGGTGTTCTTGAGCTTTCCGGTGTTTACAATCCCGGTGTTGTAAGAATTGCTGCTGTACTTGCTATCGGTCTCAGCTTTATCCCCAAGGTATCCGCTGTTATCAATACCATGCCCAAAGCTATTATTGGCGGTATAAGCTTCATTCTTTACGGTATGATTTCTGCAATCGGCGTAAGAAACGTTGTTGAGAACAAGGTTGATCTCAAGAAGTCCAGAAACCTCATCATTGCTGGTGTGATCTTTGTTTGTGCTCTTGGTTTCTCCGATGGTATTACATTTGTGATCGCAGGCACTTCCATCAAGCTTACCAGCCTTGCAATCGCTGCAATCGCAGGTATTCTTCTCAATATAATCCTTCCCGGCAACGACTATGAGTTCGGCAAGAATCCCGAAGGCGACAAGCATCGCGGTGTAGCGATCATTGCAGGTGCAGAGGAAGCTTCTGTTGAAGAAGCTCCCGTTGAGGAAGCTCCTGTTGAAGAGGCTCCCGTTGAGGAAGCTCCTGCTGAAGAAGCTCCTGTTGAAGAAGCTCCTGCTGAAGAAGCTCCTGCTGAAGAAGCTCCTGCTGAAGAAGCTCCTGTTGAAGAAGCTCCTGTTGAAGAGGCTGTAGCTGAGGAACTTACTCAGGAAGCTGAAGAGAAAACAGAGGAAAATTAAATGTTCTTTTTCAAGAAAAAATCTAAAAAGGATAAGAAAGATACAATGGAAAATGTAGTAATTCTTAATCATCCGCTTATCAAGCACAAGATTTCCTTGCTTAGAGATAAGAACACGGGAACTAATGAATTCCGCAAACTTGTTGAGGAGATCGCAATGCTTGAGGGATATGAAGCTCTCAGTGACCTTCCTATAGAGGATGTTGAGGTTGAGACTCCTATTGAAAAATGCATGACCCCCATGATTGCAGGACGCAAGCTTGCAATTGTTCCCATTCTTCGTGCAGGTCTCGGCATGGTATCGGGTGTTCTGGCTCTCGTTCCCACTGCTAAGGTTGGTCATATCGGTATGTACCGCGATGAAGAGACTCATGAGCCTCATGAGTATTACTGTAAGCTGCCTACTCCCATAGAGCAGAGAACAGTAGTTGTAGTGGATCCCATGCTTGCAACAGGCGGCTCTGCCGTTGATGCTATTACCATGATCAAGCAGCGCGGCGGTGTTGACATCAAGTTTATGTGCATTATAGCCGCCCCTGAGGGAATTAAAAAGCTTCACGAAGCCCACCCCGACGTAAAGATTTATGTAGGAAATCTTGACCGTGAGCTCAACGAAAACGCATATATCTGCCCGGGTCTCGGCGATGCAGGCGACCGGATTTTCGGAACAAAATAGTAATATAGGCTGAATTATATTTTCAGTAAACCGAGATAATCAAATATAATTGATATAAGCCCGATTCGTACTTTCGCGAATCGGGCTTATGTTGTCTGGTGTATCGTCAGAAATTTTTATTGGAGAATTATCTTGACAAGTAACATTATACTGTCGTATAATATTACTTGTCAAGATAAAATACGAATCGAGGTGATAACAATGAAGAATGAAGAAAAGCGCAGGAAACTTGGAGATGCAGAACTGGAAATAATGCAGGCTCTATGGGAAAAGGCAGAGCCTGCAACATCGGGAGAGATACTTGACAGCATAAAAAGCTCACGAAATTGGGCGCTTTCAACGCTGATGTCGTCTTTACAGAGGCTGGCAGACAAAGGTTATGTTAACTGCGATCGCTCGACCAGAACAAATTACTACACAGCACTTATAAGCGCAGAGGAATATAAGTCTGAGGAAAGCCGCAGTTTTATTAACCGTCTGTACGGAAACTCGGTAAGCAGACTGGTGGCAGGGCTTTATAACAGTAATTCTATAACGGAAAAGGATATAGAGGAGCTTCGTGCCTTACTTGACAGTATAGAGGGGAGAGAGCAGAATGTTTAGGTCGCTATTTTTTGATGCGCTCATTATTTCAGCAACAATGAGTTTACTGTCGGTAGCAATCATGCTGATAATGAAAGGCAAAAAGCGCCCGATAAGATCGAAGTGGAAATGCCTGTGCTGGACGGTACTTTCGCTGAGATTCGTTTTACCATTCAGATCTGACAGACCTCTTATCAGTTTTGATTTGCCTGCTCCGAAAAGCTCAGCCGCCTATCGGATTTCGGAGCTTGTCCCGGGCATCGGGGAGACAACACAGGGTATCATAGATGCTGCAAGTGACGCCCAGCGTTCAGCTTCTGTCCAGTTGTCAGATTACGCAGTATTTCTTTGGTTGATGGGCGTTTTGACTTTTTCAGTATGGCATATTGCTATTTACATCATATCAAAGCGTAGATTTAAAAACCAAAGCTGGGAAGCAGAAGAAAAGATACAGAAAAAAGCAAATGAAATTGCATTACAGATGAAAATAAAAAGGAAAATAGATGTATATGTCTGCTCTGAGAGAATTGCACCGGTGCTTATGGGGATAATCCATCCGTGTGTATATCTGCGTGATAAAATGACAGATGCACAGCTTGAAATCGTACTGCGACATGAGCTGATGCATTTCCGCAGAGGGGACATAATATATAAGTTTATCCTGACAGCAGCAAATGCAATTCACTGGTTTAATCCGATTGTCTGGATTATGATGCGCATAGCGGATAAAGATGCAGAGTCTGCCTGCGATGAAGCAGTCATGGAAGGGTCATCCATAGAAGAACGAAAAGCTTACTGCAATACGATACTTGACATGATGAGCATCAGATGCATACCATTTGCAGCTGCAATGGGTGATAGAAAAGGTGATATTATGAAACGATTTAAAAATATTATGAATACATCAAAGAGAAAGAGCGGATTAACGATATTGTTGCTGTGCATTTCGATAATTTTCTGCAGCATTGTAGGCTGTACTTCAGGGCAGAAGATAGAAGAAACACCACAGATGACCACTACAACAGCAAATACCACAACAACCACTCAGACAACAACTGCAGAAACTACAATCACAACAGCTCCTACTACAGTTCCAACAGAAGATAATTCGGCATGGATCGTATATGAAGGCGGCAGCTATATGGATGCGGCAAGGGCTATGCAGCTTATAAATGACTATCGCACGAGAAATGGTCTGCCTGCGCTGTGGACAGATAATGAGAGCCTCGGTGCGGCGGCAACAGACAGAGCAATGGAAGCCATGATTCAGTTTTCTCATACTCGTCCGAATGGACAGCGCTACAGCACTATTCTGACCGAAAGAGGCATGTCCTACAGCTTCGCATGTGAGAATCTTGCAAGAGGTCAGCTGACAGCAGAGCAGGTAGTGAACGACTGGATATCCTCTCCCGATCATCAGGCGAATCTGCTCAATCCAAATGCGCTCTATGGCTGTGTGATATGTGCCAAGGGGTATTACGACGGAATGGAGTATCTTTACTGGGTGTTTATGGCATACGCGCCGTGATGACTATATGAGACCAAGAGAGATGTTTTTGTGAACATCTCTCTTTCTTTTGACAATTACATAATAAAGTGATAAAATTAATCTCAATGCGTAATTAAAAACTGATGTTCAGAGAGGTGCATTGATTTGATATTCGGCAGGCACATAAACCGATATTATCTGAAGTATTGTCCTATTCTTCTGCTGGGAATACTGTCACTTGTAATGGTGGACTATTTTCAGCTGATAATACCTGAGCTTTATAAGCTCGTTGTTAACGGAATGAACACAGGAATGGCAGAGGTCAACGGTGAAGCCGTCCCCTTTGACATGGATTTCCTGCTCGATCATATCTGTTTCCCGCTGATAATAATAATACTTGTAATGGTGGTCGGACGTTTTCTCTGGAGAATATGCTTCTTCGGTTCAGGCATTAGGCTCGAGACGGATATTCGCAGAAGAATGTTTGACAAATGCAAGGATCTGTCGAGACAGTACTATCAGGTGAATAAAGTCGGCAATCTGATGTCTCTTTTCACAAACGATCTGGAGACCATTCAGGATTGCTTCGGTTCGGGAATACTCATGTTCTTCGATGCACTGCTGCTTGGTGTGCTTGCCATAGTCAAGATGTGGAACATGGATATAATGCTGACCTGTTTTTCACTTGTTCCTATGGTGCTGCTTATGACTGCAGGCGCAATTGTCGGCAGATATATGACCAAAAAGTGGGAGATACGTCAGCAGGCATTCTCTGATCTTTCCGATTTTTCTCAGGAGAGCTTTTCGGGAATCGCTGTTATCAAGGCATTTGTCAAAGAAGCAAAAGAGCTGATGGCATTCCGTCTGCTCAATAAGAAAAACGAAAAGGCGAATGTTGATTTTACAAGAATATCAACTCTGCTGAACATAACCGTAATGCTGTTCGTGGAGTCTGTTATATGCGTTATCCTCGGCTACGGCGGATATCTTGTCCACGAAAAGGTGTTCAGCGCAGGCGAGTTGGTTGAGTTCATCGGATATTTCACTTCAATTGTTTGGCCCGTAATGGCTATTGCGCAGCTTATAGACATGACTTCGAGAGGCAGAGCATCGGTGAAAAGAGTAAGTGAGCTTCTTGATACCGAGCAGGACGTTAAGGACCGTGAGGGCGTAAAGGAGCTCGAAGATCCCAAGGGAACCATCGAGTTTAAAAATCTTACCTTCAGATATCCCGATGGGGACTATGATGCTCTGAGAGATGTATCCTTCAGAATAGAAGCAGGCGAGAATGTGGGAATAGTCGGCAAGACAGGTGCAGGAAAGACCACCATTGTAGACCTTGTACTCCGCACATATAATGTGCCCGATGGCACGGTGTTCTTTGATGGGCAGGATGTAAATGATCTTTCTATCCGCTCTGTGCGTGCCGCTTCCGCATATGTGCCTCAGGACAATTTCCTCTTCAGTGATACGATCGAAAACAACATCGCCTTTGCCTATGACGAAGTCGACAGAGAGGCTGTCATTGAAAATGCAAAGCTTTCCGATGTACACGATAATATAATGGAGTTTTCAGAGCAGTACGAGACCGTGATGGGCGAGAGAGGCATAACCGTTTCGGGTGGACAGAAGCAACGCATTTCCATTGCCCGTGCGCTTATGAAGAATGCGCCTGTTCTCATACTCGATGATTCAGTCTCGGCTGTTGACACAAAAACCGAAAGGGTAATTCTTGATAATCTTAAAAATAACCGAAAGGGCAGAACGACTATTCTTATTGCACACCGCATATCAACGGTCGAAAATATGGATAAGATAATCTTTATAGACGACGGAAGCGTTATCGCCTGCGGCAGTCATGAGGAGCTTTATAATTCA
Organism: Acutalibacteraceae bacterium; assembly: GCA_045534445.1. Taxonomy (GTDB): domain Bacteria; phylum Bacillota; class Clostridia; order Oscillospirales; family Acutalibacteraceae; genus JAISGQ01. Next base: position 12,094 of record JAZSJQ010000087.1, on the reverse strand, counting down.
AGCGAGGAATACAGAAAGATGGTAGACCTTCAGAAGCTTGAGGAAGAGGGGGCTGAACACAACAATGCGTGAGTATTATCCATTACTTGCAGTAGGTGCAGTGGTCAGCTTCTTTGCACTGTGCTTTATAGTTGCATTTGCACTCATGAAGAATAAGAAAGAAGCACTCGGATTTGACCGCAATATGAAGGACAGCGAGCTTATCCGCAGACTTTTTGTATATGCAAAGCCTCATAAAAAAGCATTTGCAGCAGTGTTTCTCATAATGCTCTTTTCAATTTCCTATGATATTATCTCTCCGCTGATAATCGGAAAGATAGAAGAGCTTGTAAAGGGTGATTTTGAGCTTTCAAAGCTGTATGCCTCTGTTGCGGTATACGCAGGCATACTTGCAGTATCTCTTGTCTGCACCTATGTTCAGGCTATGATACTGCAGAAAACGGGACAGAAGATACTCTCTTCAATGCGCGAGGATGTGTTTACTCATATCGAAAGCCTTTCTCATGAACAGCTCAATCTTATTCCTGTCGGAAAGCTTGTAACAAGAGTTACAAACGACACCAATGCCATATCTATGATGTTTACTCAGCTGGTGGTAAATCTTCTTAAAAACTGTTTTATCATCATCGGTGTAATGGTGGCAATGTTCTGCCTCAATTTTGAGCTGTCGCTGATGGTAATGTGCTTTGTGCCGTTCATAGTTCTTTTTACCGTTATATTCAGAAAATTCTCCCGAAAGGCTTACCGCAGGGTAAAGGACGGAACAACTGATATAAACACATATCTTTCCGAAAATCTTTCGGGCATCAAGATTACCCAGATATTCAACTGCGAAGACAAGAAAATGCGTGATTTCAACAGAAGAAACGACGAGCTGGGAAACGCAAAGCAGAAGCAAATATTTGTGTTCGGTGTTTTCAGACCTGTTGTGTATATGCTTTACATATGCTCGGTAATGTGTTTGCTTTACCTCGGAGGCAAGGGCTATATCGATAATACCAGCTTCCTCGGTCAGACTCTGACAAGCGGTACCATCGTTACCTTCTATATGTATATATCAAAGTTCTTTAATCCCATTCAGAACCTTGCGGAGCAGTTTAACTGGCTGCAGTCGGCATTTGCATCTGCCGAGAAGATATTCACCGTCATGGATATCGAGCCTAAGATTGTCAACAGCGATGACGCAATGGAGCTTGATGAGATAAAGGGCGATATAGAATTTAAGGACGTCTGGTACTCCTATGTTCCTGATGAGTGGGTGCTTAAGGGTGTTTCCTTCAAGGTTAAGGCCAACGAGACCGTTGCTTTTGTAGGCTCAACAGGCTCGGGTAAATCAACCATACTATCGCTGATATGCCGTAATTACGATATTCAGAAGGGTCAGATATTAATTGACGGTATTGATATCAGAAAGATAAAAATCTCGTCTCTGAGACGTCATTTCGGTCAGATGCTTCAGGATGTTTTCCTCTTTTCAGGCACCATTCGAAGCAATATCGTTCTCCGCGAAGAGGGAATAAGCGACGAGGAAATATGGGATACCTGCAAATATGTAAATGCCGATTCGTTTATAAGCAAGCTTGATAACGGCCTTGACGAAGTGGTGCGTGAAAGAGGCAACAACTTCTCTGCAGGTCAGCGCCAGCTCCTTTCTTTCGCGCGTACAATAATCCACAAGCCTTCCGTAATGATACTTGACGAAGCTACTGCAAATATCGATACTGAAACCGAAGTTCTTATTCAGGATTCGATGGAAAAGATGATGAACGTCGGCACCATGCTTATCGTTGCGCACCGTCTTTCAACTATTCAGCATGCCGACAATATTATCCTCCTTTCACACGGAGAGATTGTTGAGCAGGGAAATCATCAGGAATTGCTTGCTCAGAAGGGCAGATATTACAGTCTCTATACACTCCAGTTCAATAAGGAACAATATAAAAAATCAGTGTAATGAGAAAGACCGCAGTGACCTGTTCGCTGCGGTCTTTAAATTATGAAACAAAAAAGTATTGACAAATGGAAAAATCAGGAGTATATTACAGGTGTACTAACACTGTTAGTACAGTAAAGACGGAAGGAGGCAATAACGAATGTATGCAATTGATAGCCAGTCGAGAATACCTGTGTATGAGCAGATAGTTTCCCAGACAGAGCGATTTGTGATGATGGGACTTATCAAACCGGAAGAACCTCTTCAGTCTGTTCGATCGTTGTCGATGGAGCTGTCTGTCAACCCAAATACCATTCAGAAAGCGTATTCAGAGCTTGAACGCAGGGGCGTTATTTATGTGGTTCCCGGAAGGGGAAGCTATATATCTGCAGATGCAGGCGAAAAGGTCAGAAATTCGAAGAGGTCGTTACTTGATGAGATAGAGAATCTCAGCACAGAATGCGCCATAGCAGGTTTTGAAAAAATTAACATATATGAGGCTGTGGACAAAGGCTACAGCAGAAACGGAGGAAACTCGCAATGATTAAAGCGGAAAAACTCGTCAAGCGCTTTGATAAGGTAGAAGCGCTGTCGTCGCTTACCTGCACGATAAATGATTCCAGCGTTTACGGTCTTGTCGGTTCTAACGGTGCAGGTAAGTCAACATTTCTCAGGCTTCTTTCGGGCGTGTACAAGCCTGACGGAGGCTCTGTCACGATTGACGGTGAAAAGGTCTACGGCAACACTAAGATACTTTCAGACATAATGTATGTGCCTGATGAGCTTTATTTCCTGCCGGGCTCCAATATCAGAAGAATGGCAGAGCTTTACAGAAACACAAGAGGGCACATTAACGAAGACAGACTCAAGGAGCTTGCGGGAGTCATAGGGCTTGACATGAACAGACCCATAGCACAGTTTTCAAAAGGCATGAAGCGTCAGGCTGCAACGATACTCGCTCTTGCATGCGAGCCGAGGATCATACTTTTTGACGAGACCTTTGACGGACTCGACCCCGTAATGCGCAATACGGTTAAGCGCATCATAGTCGATGATGTGATGGAGCGAAAGGCAACTGTCATTATAACTTCTCATTCTCTTCGTGAGCTTGAAGATACCTGCGATCAGCTTGCACTGCTTCATAAGGGCGGTCTTGTACTCGAATCCGATGTACAGAAGCTGAAAACTTCACTTTTCAAGGTGCAGATAGCACTGGACAAGGAGTTCACCGAGGAAGAGTTCAAAAATATTGCAAAGTGCGAAGTCATGAACTTTGTAAAGCACGGATCTGTTGCAAATGTTATTGTCAAGGGCGACCGTGAAGAGGTTGAAAACAATCTGCGCAGTGTGATGCCGCTGCTGCTTGACATTCTCCCGCTTTCCCTTGAGGAAGTATTTATTTATGAAATGGAAGCACTTGGCTACTGCTTTGACGATATCGCAGGAGGTGAGAATAATGAAAAATAAAGTTATTTTCAGTAAAGGTCTCTTCAAGGAAGGCCTGAGACAGATGCGCACGCTGGGTCTTATATATACCTGCATAGGCATACTGTCCGCATTCTTCACCGCACACTCCTATTTTGAATCAACAAGTGATTATTCCTATTATTCAATTGATGAGGTCGCACCCTTTGACGGTTCAATGATGTTCCTCGGATATATCGGTATATTCATCGTTGTACCTGTAATGTTCCTTAGTATGTTCGGCTATCTCAATTCGAGAAGTGCTTCGGACTTCTACCACTCAATACCTCAGTCAAGAGTCTCTGTTGCTGTAAGCTTCTCTGCAGCTATTGCTGTGTGGTTCCTTGCAGGATTCATACCTGATATGATAATTGAGATAGCAGTAGGTGCAATATGCGGACTTGAAATACTGTTTTCAGAGATACTGACATTCCTGCTTGTGATGATCGTGCTGTTCATTCAGCTTGCAGGCATAATGCTTATTTCCGTAAGCCTTGCAACAAGGACAATGAATCAGGTTGTTCTGTCAATGATCATTGCGTTCCTGCCCAGAGTGATGATACTTATCCTAAATGCAATCACCGAAAACGGTGCACCTGTTCTTTTCGGACTCAGCGATACTCTCGGCCGCTTCGGCGATATTGATATCAATCTGCTTTTCGGCGGAATATTTGCAACAAGTTCCATGGTGAAAACAGGCGATTTCAGCCCTGTTATCTATTCACTTATCCTTGGAATAATCTATTGCGTCCTCGGTGTTGTATGCTATGTGCGCAGAAAGAGCGAGACTGCTACTGTCGCAGGTGCAAATAAGTTTGTTCAGTGTGCGATTAGAGTCATGGTTGCATTCGCATTCTGCCTGCTTCCTTGCCTTGCATTCGGTGTTGCACTTATCGGTTATGCTGATGATCCGTATTTTGTTGAAGAATTGACGGCTATGCTTCCTGTTATCCTTGTAATGTACGGTCTGTCACTGGTATCGTATTTTGCATATGAAGCAATTTCCATGAAGAAGATCAAAGGTGTTCTGACCCTCAAGGGCACAATGGGCATAGGACTTTTGATTCTTCTGGCACTCAATCTTGCATTTATCATAACTCCTGCCCTCGGAGCGAAAGCGGCACTTTCTGCTGATATCAGCACAAATACTGTCAAGTCTGTTGTATTCACTGACAAGTACTTTGGCGAAGATAACTACACGAGCTATAATAATATACTGATAGAGGATTATGTGTTCTCCGATGATGAGGTTATATATATTGTAAGCAGTAATCTTACTGAGAATATACAGATAATCAAAGATGGAGGTGAACTTAACGGATATACAGGCAAATGGGTATCCACTTCCGCGAAGTTCTACATGAACGACGGCAGAGTGCTCAAAAGAAATGTGTTCATATCAAAATACGATTATAAAATAATGTGCGACAGGATGCTTGAAGATCCCGAATTTTTCAAGCTGGTGCGTATAATGCCGTCCATCGATAAAGTGAAAAATATATATACAACAGAGCTCTATGATTTTGATAAAGATCAGTTGAGCAAGCTGTATAAGTCGCTTTATAAAGAGCTTACAGCAATGAGCGATGCTGAATATACTGAATATCTCGGATACAGTAACAGCCTGTTTGATACCGAAGAGGTGCTTCACATTTCCGGTGTCACCGACGGTATATTGTGGAACAACAACTACCGTATTACAGCCAAAACCCCTGAGACACAAAAACTCATGAAAGAATTTATCACATATAATGAAAAATATACAGTCTATGAGTAAATAAAAAGGAACGCGTACTCCACAGAGTGCGCGTTCCTTTTTGTTACATATTATAAATTCTTTCGGGGGAGATAACCTCAACACCCTCGGAATTTGAGGTGAGAACCTCGATAGCCTTTTCCTCGTTGTCAACACGGAGGATAACATATGCTCTGCCGTGGATGCGGCACTGGAAAGCATACATATACTCAACAACGATATTGGCATTTGCAAGCATTCTCAGAGCAACGGAGAACTTACCGGGCTCATCATCAATGCCGACAGCAATGACACTTGTAAGAGTAACTGCAAGACCTGCCTCTTTCAGTGCAGCACAAGCTTCATCGGGCTTGTTGACGATAAGGCGGAGGATACCGAAATCGGTGGTATCTGCAACGGAGATTGCACGGATATCAATATTGGCCTTGGCAAGAACTTCTGTTATATCAGCAAGTCTGCCGGGCTTATTTTCTACAAATATTGAAAGCTGCTTTATGAGCATTCAAATCACTCCTTAAAAGGTGAATCAGTTGTATGCAAGCTCGAAAGCCTTGATGTTAAGCTCGAGGAACTTGGGAGGAACGCATGCCTTGATTGCATCGAGCCATACATTCTTGTCAATGCCAAGCTGCTTTGCAAGCACTGCCATAAGAACAACGTTTGTTGCCTTCTGGGAGCCTGCCTCCTCAGCAATGGAGAGAGCATCGCAGGTGATGAGATTTGCACCTGCTGCCTGGAGCTTTTCACAAAGCTCGGAAGGATATACAGCATTACCTGTGATAACGGGCATTGGGTCGATCTTCTGAGTGTTTGTAACGACAGTGCCGCCCTTCTTGAGATAGGGCAGATAACGTGCAGCCTCAAGCTGCTCGAAAGAAAGGATATAATCTGCTTCACCAAAGTCGATTATGGGAGAATCAACGCTTTCGCCATAACGGACGTAAGTTACAACAGAGCCGCCGCGCTGGCTCATACCGTGGACTTCGCTGACCTTTACATCATAGTCCATGGAAACGAGAGCACTGCCGAGAAGCTTTGAGGCGAGCAGAGTGCCCTGACCGCCGACACCGACTATAAGAATACTTTTGTTTTCCATTTTCAGAGCACCTCCTTAGTTAATAGCGCCGAACTTGCAAAGCTGAGAGCAAACGCCGCAGCCAACGCACTGAGTGCGGTCGATTTCGATAGTACCGTCGTGAATGCTGATTGCGGGACAGCCGATGTTCATGCACATTTTGCACTTCTTGCACTTATCCTGATCAACAGCAAGAGGAGCCTCGTGCTTGACGTACTTGAGAAGTGCGCAGGGACGACGGCTGATGATGACAGAAGGCTCAGTTGCCTCCAGTTCTTCCTTGAGGGTAGATTCAACTGCAGCAAGATCGTAAGGATCAACAACCTTTACACGGTTGATGCCTACAGCCTCGCAGAGCTTTTCAAGAGAAACAGCAGCAGTGGGATCACCCTTGATGGTGTAGCCTGTGGTGGGATTCTGCTGATGACCTGTCATACCTGTGATGGAGTTGTCGAGAATTATGGAAACCGAGTTGGAACGGTTGTAAGCAATATCAATAAGGGAAGTAATGCCCGAATGGATAAAGGTGGAGTCGCCGATAACAGCAACGCTCTTCTTTTCTGCTTCTTCGCCTCTTGCCTTGTTGAAGCCGTGGAGAGAGGAGATAGAAGCACCCATGCATACGCACCAGTCCATAGCGGAAAGGGGAGCAGAAGCACCGAGAGTGTAGCAGCCTATGTCGCCTGCAACATTCAGCTTAAGCTTCTTGAGAATATAGAACAGACCTCTGTGAGGACAGCCACAGCACATTGCGGGAGGACGGACAGGAATGGTTTCCTCGATCTTGGTCTGCTCAGCTTCTTCTCCGAGAACAAGCTTCTTAACTAAACCCTGAGAGAATTCGCCGCAGATGGGGAAGAGATCCTTGCCGATAACCTTGATGCCAAGCTGCTTGCAGTGATTTTCAATGATAGGCTCAAGCTCTTCAATGACATATACGGTCTCAAACTTAGAAGCAAAGTCCTTGATGATATCAACAGGAAGGGGATTGACCATACCGAGCTTTAAGTAGCTGACGGTATTTCCGAGTGCTTCCTTTGCATAGCAGTAGGAGATACCTGCGGTGATGACACCGACCTTTGTATCATTCATTTCAACCTTTGCAACAGCATCAGTGCCTGCATACTCGGTAAGATCAGCATTTCTCTTTTCTACTGTAACGTGCTTGCCTCTTGCAAATGCAGGGAGCATAACGTTCTTTGCGATGTTCTTTTCGTAGGGCTTGAGCTCGAGCTCAGTACGGTCGGAAAGCTCAACAAGAGAACGGCTGTGAGCAACACGGGTGCAAAGACGGAGAATTACGGGAGTGTCGTACTTTTCGCTTATCTCATAAGCAAGTTTTGTAAATGCAAGGCACTCTGCAGAATCAGAGGGCTCAAGCATGGGGATCTTGGAAGCGATTGCGTGATGACGGGAATCCTGCTCATTCTGGCTTGAATGCATTCCGGGGTCGTCCGCAACGCCGATTACAAGACCGCCGTTGACACCGATGTAAGAAGCAGTAAATACGGGGTCAGCTGCAACGTTGAGACCAACGTGCTTCATGCCGCAGAATGCACGTGCACCGCCAAAGGATGCACCGATTGCAACCTCAGCTGCAACCTTTTCATTAGGTGCCCATTCGGTGTACATTTCATTGTAGGTAGCTGCAAATTCTGTGATTTCGGTACTGGGGGTGCCGGGGTAGCTGGATACTACCTTGACGCCTGCCTCATACAGACCGCGGGCAACAGCCTCGTTGCCGAGGAGTAACTTTTTCATATGATAAAACCTCCAAAGGAAATTTACTTCTGATTTCTGAGATCGAGAACTCTCTTTGCCTTGCCCTGGAATCTTTCAAGAGACTTGGGCTCAACGAGAGTTACTTTAAGATCAAGTCCGAGAACGCTCTTGAGCTTCTCCTTGATGGTGTTTTGAAGCTTTGTAAGCTCACCGAAGCTGCCAAGCAGGCTTTCGTCGATAAGCTCAACCTTGACTTCAAGAGTATCCATAAATCCGTTCTCACGGCGGACAATAAGCTGATAGTGAGGACCTATGTGGTTCATACCAACAATAACGCTTTCGATCTGGGATGGGAATACGTTAACGCCCTTGATAATAAGCATATCGTCGCTTCTGCCCATGATCTTTTCCATTCTGACACCTGTTCTGCCACACTTGCAGGGCTCATAGTTGAGCTTTGTGATATCCTTGGTGCGGTAACGGAGAACGGGCATGCCCTGACGGGTAAGAGTAGTAACAACAAGCTCACCGACTTCGCCGCCCTCAAGAGGCTCGAAGGTGTTGCGGTCAACGATCTCGGGGAGGAAGTGATCCTCACAGAAGTGGAGTCCGCAGCGAAGCTCACACTCACCACTTGCACCGGGCCCGCCGATTTCGGTAAGACCGTAGTTATCTGTAGCAAAAAGTCCGAGATTCTTTTCAATCTGTGCTCTCATTTCGGGGGTGCAGCCCTCAGAACCGAAGAGTCCGATACGAAGCTTATAGTCATCAAGTGAATATTCACTCTCGGCAAGGGATTCGCCGAGGTAAACAGCATAAGAAGGAGTAGCAACGAGTCCTGTTACACCGAAATCACGCATGAGCATAAGCTGACGCTGAGTATTGCCGGAAGAAGCAGGGATAACGGTACAGCCAAGCTTCTCGAGTCCGTAGTGAAGACCGAGAGCACCTGTAAAGAGACCATAACCGAAGGAAACCTGGAAAATGTCTTCACTTCTGGCGCCTGCTGCATAGCAGACACGAGCCATCATATCAGCCCAGTTGTTGAGGTCCTGCTGAGTATAAAGACCAACAGTAGGCTTGCCGGTAGTACCGGAAGAAGCATGAACACGGACAATATCCTTCATGGATGTTGCCATCATGCCTGTGGGATAGGTTTCACGCATATCCTCTTTGGATGTAAAGGGTATGTACTTTATATCCTCAAGAGTCTTGAATTTATCGCCGCTTGTGATTCCTGCCTCGCCCAGCTTCTTGTGATAGAAGGGGGAGTTGTTATAGCAGTAATCAACCATCCAGCGAAGACGCTCGAGCTGCATTTCTCTGATTTGCGCACGAGGCATGGTTTCTATTTCTTTATTGTAGAACATAGACATAACATCTCCTTACTCATTAAAGAATATTATAACACAGGTTATCAACACTTTACAACATGAAATTGCAAAATCAAGAGTAATTCGTTAAACTTCCGAATTACTCTTGATCTTATAAAATTAATCCACAAGACTGCCTTCGTAGAAGAACTTGTATTTCTCCTTGGATTTTTCGGTATTGCCGCCGGTTGCAAGGCTGACAACGATGCAAAGCACGAAGGAGATAACCATTGCAGCAACTGCGAAGATAGGACCGCAATCCATGACCTTTCCGAGTCCGAAGGGCATTGTCCAGTCATTTGCAAAAAGCTTTGCAACAACAGGGGGGAGAGCAACGATAAAACCGCTTATCATACCTGCCCAGCCGCCTGCCTTGTTAAGACCCTTCCAGTAAAGAGAGATCATATAGGGAGCAAGGAATGCACCGCTGATGATACCCCAGGAATAGCTCATCATATCGAGAATGGGTGTGTCGGAATTTGCAACAAAGAAGCTTATTGCAATGAATACAATACAGAATACCTTGGTAAGAACAGCCTGAGCCTTGGGAGAGATGTCCTTTTTGAACTGTCCCTTTACAATATCCATTGTAACAGTGGAGCAGGCTGTGATTGTGATGGAAGAAAGTGTGGAAACAGAAGCAGCGATAAGAAGAACCAGTACGATGCCGAGAAGGATATTTGGGAGACCTGCCTCGTTGAGCATATGAGGAACGATGTAGTCAACGCCGCCTTCGGGAAGCTCAGAGAAGAAAACATGACCAAAGGAGCCGATGAAGTATCCGCCGCCGGAAACAAGCAGGCAGAAGATTGTAGAAATGACAGTGCCTCTTACAACTTCCTTCTTGTCCTTGATTCCGTAATACTTGTGAATCATCTGAGGCAGTCCCCATGTTCCGAGGGAGGTCATGATGATGGTTGCCCAGAGGCTTATGTGGTTCTTTGATGTAAGACCGAGCTTATCTGTCTCGACGGTAAGCTTTTCAAGTCCTGCAGTCAGTCCGCCCAGCTTATCACTCTTGAGAACAAAGAAGATAAGAAGCGCAACACCGACAAACATGATGATGCCCTGAACAAAGTCAGCCTTGAGCTGTGCGAGATATCCGCCGAGAACGATGATTACGGCAGAAACTATTGCGATGATTATCATGCAGAGCATTTCATCAAGACCGAGAAGAACGGAACATACACTTGTAAGTCCCTTATAAACGCTTGCGGAATAGGGAACAAGGAATATAAAAATAACTATGGTGCAGAAGATCTTCATTGCGTTGCTGTTGAATCTTGCAGTGAAGAACTGGGGCATGGACTTTATCTTAAGACGTCTTGTAGTCTCTCTTGTTCTGTTTGCAAGAACGATCCATGCAAGCAGAGAGCCGATAAGCGCATTGCCGATACCTGTAAGCACTGCCCAGCTGCCGAAGCCCCAGCCGGTCTTGCCTGCATAGCCGATAAACATAACTGCGCTGAAATATGCGGTACCGTAGCTGAGTGCAGATATCCAGCCGCCTGCGCTTCTGTTGCCGACTGTAAAGCTCGTCATGCTGCTGCTGCTCTTTTTGTTGAGCAGACCGATGACCAGCATGAATACCATGTAAACACCGATTACGATCCATAAAGTAAGTTCTTTGGACATGATATAATCTCCTCTCGCTTTAACGATTTTATGTTTTTGTGCTTTTAATCACTAAAGCGATAAGATGATATAATATTTATTAAAAATTGTCAATACTAAATTGGATATATTTGAGAGGAAATTTGAAAAACGGTTGAATGTTTGGCGAAAAATGATATAATTTATTTAAACGGCAGATGATTTTATTCGCAGTATTTTTGAAAAGTGCAGATTGATTTTTCACGGAAAATATGCTATACTGCCCTTGTAATTTAAAAGTTCCCGGTGACTGGCGGATAAACAGGATTACCTGTGGGAAGCCGGGGATAAATGTGCCGACCGTCTGGGCAGTTTTGTGATGAGCAAAACTGCCCTTTTGCTTTGTTTTAAATTTAACACTTTAATATGGGAGAGTGTACTATGGAAATTTTCGAGAGAGAATGGGAAGGTTTTATAACCGGAAAATGGTGCAAGGAAATCAATGTAAGAGAATTTATTCAGAAGAACTATATGCCTTACACAGGCGATGATTCTTTCCTTACAAAGCCCACCGAAAGAACAGAACGTCTTTACGGAGCACTTGAGGAAAAGTTCAAAGAGGAAAGGGAAAAGGGTGGAGTAATAGGTGTTGATACAAACAATGTATCTTCACTGCTGTCCTATCCTGCAGCATATCTTTCCAAGGAAGACGAGCTTATCGTAGGACTTCAGACAGGTGCGCCTCTTGTTCGAGGAGTTAACCCATTCGGCGGCATCAGAATGGCAAGAAGTGCCTGTCGTGCCTACGGATATGAGCTTTCTGAAGAGATTGAAAGAGAATTTTATTATAAAACCACACATAACGATGGTGTTTTCAGGGTGTATACCGACACCATGCGTGCACTTCGTCACACAGGTGTTCTGACCGGTCTGCCCGATGCATATGGCAGAGGCAGAATCATAGGCGACTACAGAAGAATTGCCCTTTACGGTATCGATGCTCTTATCGAAGAAAAGAAGAACGACAAGGCTGAGCTTGGAAACAAGAGAATGACCGAGGAAAATATTCGTCTTTCCGAGGAGCTTTACAAGCAGATCGACTTTTTGCAGAAGCTTAAGGAAATGGCTGCACTCTACGGCATCGATATCTCAAAGCCTGCCACAAACGCAAAGGAAGC
>JAZSJQ010000098.1:0-46122 GCA_045534445.1 Acutalibacteraceae bacterium | reverse complement strand
TGCTGCCATGAACCTGAAAAAACTGGCAATATGGGGATGGAAACATTCCTCTTTCTGCTCAGTTTTCCACTTCATTTTTTTCTGTATACCAAAACCCCCGATTTTTCATCTCGAAAAATCGGGGTTCTTTGACAGGCTGAGAGGCAGGACTTACGTCCTGCCTCTTTCAGCTTGTCAAAAAAGCCCACACACTCGGCTCCCCTAACAAGGGGAGCTGTCGCCAAGTTCGCCATTGGCGAACTTGTGTGACTGAGGGGTAGTTCAAAGGCGCATAGTTATGCGATTTTGCCAAATCTCTCCCTCCGTCAAAACCTGCGGTTTTGCCACCTCCCTCATCAGAGGGAGGTGGCAAAACTGTTAGCTGAATTTCAATCTGCCGAACAGATAAATTAATTTACTGTCCTCATGGGTACGTCCTGCCTCTTTTCTATACACTTACCGAATAATCCTTTTTAAAGCCGTGAGCGCCAAATATCTGCCAGTTTCCGACGCCCAATCTCTGCATCACTGCCCTGCGCTCTTCGGCGCACAGCTTCGGGTCTGTATCCACCGAGGTCATAAGAATAGGTGCGTACTGATTATATTCCGCCTGCTCAGGGGTCAGACCGTGGGTGTTTATATAGATATCCCCCGTAAAAGCAATGTGGTGGGTATAGTCTATCAGCACTATCTCACCGGGCAGATGTCCGCCCTTTCCCTCGTACACCTCAAAATGAAGCTCTCCGAAATCGAAAAAGCCTATCTGTGTAAGAGGTTCGGTAAGATTTTCCCTGTTTTCCCATGGCACTGTTATCTTCTGCGGCTCGGCAGGAGAATAGGATGTAAGGGTCTTGCAGATATTTATATAGGGTCTGTGCAGGGAATTCTGCTCTCTGTAGCCGTTTTCGCCTCTGTACTCATGCTCAAGGCACAATGCTGTCTTTCTGCTTGCGATTATTTCATCAAACATCGGCAGAAGTCCGCAATGGTCAACATCGGCATGGGTCACAAGGACAGTTTTTCTTATATTGTCAAAATCGGGTATCAGCTTTTTTAGAAGCTTTTTCATCTCATCGCTGTAGCAGGCATAGCCCGTATCCACAAACAGATACTCTTCGCCGCTTTTTATTATTGCAATATTGCTGCCGCAGGGCGGCTCGATAAGGGTGATTTCCGTATTGTCGGTGATTTTGTGATTGCTGATTCTTGGCGAAAAGCTTCTGCCCTTGGACTTTGAAAGCAATTCCGCAAATTTGCTTATGCTGTCAAAGGTCCTGTAGGGTGAAAGTCCCTGTTCGTCAAGGGTCTGCATGGCGAGATTTACATGAACCAGAAGCTCCTGCCTGACCTCTTCCGTCAGCCCCATCATTTTGGAAAGTCCCATTACGTAGGTATTGTAAAAAATGCTGTTGTCATACACCTTTTCGGAGCTGTTGTAGTCAATGACACGCACCCTGCAAAGCTTCTCAGCTTCTGAGAGAAACTCCGAAATTCTTTCTGATTCATCAACATACAAGCCCATTTTGAAAAGCTGATAATCCGTTCCGTTTTCCTGGGAGCTTATGTATGATATATTGAAATTGAATTCGCTTATGAGCATAAGAATATCCGTAACGCTTCCGGGAACGTCCTTTAAACAGAATTCCAGCAGAACTATGCTCGTTCTGTCGGCATTGTTCTGCAAATAGCCGATCTTCTGAAGCTCGGCGTCTGCCTTTTTAAGCTGTTCCTCCGTACCTTCTGCGTCGATAAACAGAGTGTGGGAGTCGACGGCTTTGTTATAGCTGACTCGAGTTATATTTATGCCCAGTGCGGAAAAGCACTTGCTGGCTTTTAAGAACGCGCCGATGTGATTGGGCATACTCGTTACATAGGTTTTCTTCATCACAGCACCTCCATACAGGGTATTATACAAGAGAGGCAGGGGTCTCCCCCTGCCTCCTTAAATTTATCAGTTGTTGTTAGCCTTCTTAAGGTCGTTGTTGCGGATCTCAACACGTCTTACCTTGCCGCTGATGGTCTTGGGAAGTTCCTCAACAAATTCCACGATTCTCGGGTACTTGTAAGGTGCGGTATGGGTCTTGACATATTCCTGGATCTCCTTCTTGAGCTCATCGGTACCCACAGTGCCCTTTGTAAGGACGATTGTAGCCTTGACTATCTGGCCACGAACCTCATCGGGTACGGGAGTGATAGCACACTCAAGAACATAAGGCAGTTCCATGATGACGCTTTCGATCTCGAAGGGTCCGATGCGGTAGCCCGAAGACTTGATAACGTCGTCGATACGTCCGACGTACCAGAGATAGCCGTCCTCGTCCATGGTTGCCTGGTCGCCTGTATGGTAATATCCGTCGTGCCATACATCCTTGGTCTTCTCTTCGTCAAGATAATAGCCGATGAAGAGACCGCAGGGTGCGCCGTCCTTAGTGCGGATGCAGATCTCGCCTGCGTCACCTGTATGGCACTCGTTTCCGTCGGGATCGAGGACAACAACGTCATAGAGGGGGCTGGGCTTACCCATAGAGCCGATCTTGGGAGTAGAACCAACGAAGTTTGCGATGGAAAGGGTGGTTTCGGTCTGACCGAAGCCCTCCATGATGGTAAGTCCCGTTGCCTTCTTGAACTGGTTGAATACTTCGGGGTTCAGTGCCTCACCTGCTGTTGTTGCATACTGGATGGAAGACAGATCATACTTTGAAAGGTCTTCCTTGATGAAGAAGCGGTACATTGTGGGAGGTGCGCAGAAGGTGGTGATATTGTACTTCTTGAAGAGGGGAAGGATATCCTCGGAATGGAAGCGGTCAAAGTCGTAGGTGAAGGTTGCCGCCTCACAGAGCCACTGACCGTAGAGCTTGCCCCAGAGTGCCTTGCCCCAGCCTGTATCGGAGATTGTAAAGTGCAGTCCGTCGGGGTTGACGTTGTGCCAGTGTCTGGCTGTAGGATAGTGACCGAGGGCATACTTGTAGGAATGGGTTGCGATTCTGGGATAGCCTGTGGTGCCTGAGGTAAAGAGCATGAGCATGGGGTCGTCGCCGCAGGGTGAATCGTCCTTGCGGTAGAAGTGAGTGGAGAATCGCTCCATCTCAACGTTGAAGTCGTGCCAGCCGTCCTTCTCGCCGCCGACGAGCACCTTGACCATGCCGGGGAATTCTGCTGCTGCCTTCTCAGCTTCAACTGAAACATCGCCGTCAGCGGTGCAGACGATGGCTTTTACTTTTGCTGCCTTGTATCTGTAGGTAAAGTCGTGCTCAACGAGCTGATTTGTTGCAGGGATTGCGATTGCGCCGATCTTATGAAGTGCAAGCATACAGAACCAGAACTGATAGTGGCGCTTGAGCACAAGCATTACGGTGTCGCCTCTCTTGATGCCGAGAGATTCAAAGTAGTTGGCGGTCTTTGCGGAATACTTCTTCATGTCGCTGAAGGTAAATCTGCGCTCGGACTTGTCGTTGCCGACCCACATCATAGCAAGCTTATCGGGGCTCTTTGCAGCGATCTCGTCAACACAGTCAAATGCAAAGTTGAACTTATCCTCGTTCATGAAACGGATTCCGTTGAATACGCCGTTTGCATCGTAGAAGGATTCGATGAACTTATCTGCAACAGATGCCTTTTCTTCCTTTTCTGCAACGTGAGTCTTGGGCGCTACATAAAGGCCCTCGGGGTATTCCTCGCTGACCTGACCGTCCTGAGGATTGAGAACTACTGCGTGGAACTCACAGCCGCCCTCGCTTACAGCGATCATACCGTGGGGGATCTGGCTGTTGTAGAAGATGGAGTCGCCTTCGTTGAGGATCTCAACGTGTTTGCCCACCTGAACCTTGAGAGAACCCTTTACGATAACGTCAAACTCCTGACCGTTGTGGGAGCTGAGCTTGATGGGAACGTTCTGCTCTTCCTCAAGATAGGGGAATCTTACAAGGAAGGGCTCTGCAAGCTTATCCTTGAATTTAGGTGCGAGGTTGTTATATACATAGCCCTTTTTCTTGACTATCTTCATTCCTTCGCCTTTTCTGGTGATGTTAAAGGAAGTAAGAGTGGTGCTGGTACCTTCAATTATATCTACGACCTCAACATCGCAAGCCTTTGCGCACTTGTAAATAAAGGTGAAGCTGAAGTCTGTTTCGCCCTGCTCAAGAATAATGTAATCCTCAAGGGATACGCCTGTGAGCTTTGCAAGCTCCGCCTGAGTATAACCCTTTGCTTCTCGCAGGTCCTTGATTCTGCCTGCTACCTCTTTCAAATTGAAGTCCATTTTCGTTTTGCTCCTTTCATTTCCGTTGTTCAGATAAGATTTGCGAACGGTTTTGAATAAAACAAAAAACCCGTCTCAAATTGCTTTGAGACGAGTTATATAACCCGCGGTACCACTCAAATTGCGAAATAAATTTCGCCACTTTACGGACTCTGTCAAGCCCTTTGCTTTCACGCAGCATTACGGAAGGAGTCTACTTGCCAAAAGGCGTTCGGTCCTCCGACTCGGAAGGGATAGGTCACATGGAAGGTCTCAACATTGGCTCGCAGCAACCGCCAACTCTCTGAAGATTCAACATTCCGACCGTCTTCGTCGCAGTCGTTATTTGTGTTATTCAAAATTGTGTCTGCATTATACTCCCGAGTTTTTTTATTGTCAATAGTTTTTTGAAAAATATTTTTGCGATTTACAGCGGTGAAGCCCACTCGGATTTTCATCACAAATATTACACAATGCAAACAAATATATATATCGTTTTACAGTGTTGTCATTTTCCTTGTTATCTCGTTTTTTCGGGAGTATACTGATTACTGTTATGAACAAAGGGGGCATTCTATGAAAAAGCTTGTTTTATTTCTTCTTTCTTCTCTTCTTATCCTCTCTGCCTGCGGAAAAGAACCTCAGAAAGAGGAATTATCTCTCCGTCTTCTCGATAACTGCGTGTCAGATTCAGATAATCCCAATCTTTTCATTATCCCGAATGAGGATATTGCAGAAATGATATTCCCCGAAATATACTATCTCGGGGATAACCTGCTGTTTTTCAGCACGGTATATGACGTTGGCATCGAGGCACCTGTCTCCGACGATGAGAACGCCTTGTATGAGACCTGCACCGCACAGTTAAAGCTTATTTCCATCGAGGACGGAAGCCTTCTCGCTGAAAGGGATTTTCCTTCCATGTACACCCCCATGGTGCAGACTGAAGAAAATCTCATTGCACTTAACGATATAGCCACGGGCAGTGTTTTAATTCTCGACGAAAAGCTTGAAATCGTAAAGGAGTACCGCATCGAAGGCTCTGTAAGCTCTGTTGCCTATCTTGATGAAGGCTTTGATACCATATACATATTCGACTATCAGAATGGTCTGTACCGTCAGAAGCTTGGCACAGAAGAACGCGAGACCGTTGCCGAGGGCTACGGAGTATTTCCCTGCAGTGCCCCTGTTGACAATCTGTATTTTTATTACACCGATAAAGAGACTCAGCGCTGTCTGTACCGATACATTGATCTTGAGACAAACACCGTAAGTCCGATCCCAACCGATACTCCTGCCGATTCCTGCGACAGCTGGGGATCAACTCTTCTTTTAAGGAACAAGCATGATTACTATGAATGCGAGCTTATAAAGGATAACGAAAGCTTTTATTTTTCTTCCTCTGACCTTTCTGCCGCACTGTCCGACAACGGACACCTGATAGTCCGAAATGATACCTGCACAGATATTTCCGTTTACGATACAGACGGTTCATTCATTTCTTCCGTTTCCTTTGACGAAGAATATGAGCACTCTGTTTTCCCCGAATCTATCTTGTGGAGTGAGCTTTATAACGGCTATTTCTTCATTGACAACGGCGGTGAAGATTCTGTTTTCATGTTCCTCTCTGCTGATATTCCCGTTTCGGGAAGTGACCTTCCTCTCAGAATAAAAACCGAGGAAGAAGTGCCTGAGGGCTCGATCCTCTCCCCCGAGCTTTACGAGCGCGCGGAGGAAATGAGTGAAAAATACGACCTTGATATCCGCATCGGTGAAAGGTGTGAGCTTGACTACGAGGAGCAATATCTGCCCACCACCATCATCACCGACAATTATGAAGCGGAATATGCCCTCGATGTCCTTGAGGGAGCTCTTGAAAGTTACCCCGAGGGGTTCTTCACTCAGCTTAAATATGAGGATATCAGCGAAATACGCATCGAGCTGATAGGTCCTATCCCGGATGCAGGAGGCTTTGCTCAGAACAAAGGCGACTATTATCTTATCGCCATCGACGGCACCGCTATAGATCATTATGTCGTATCACACGAGCTTTCTCATGTTATAGACAGGAGACTTGAATGGGATGCATCGCTTCGGGATGATGCTCTCTACAGCGAGGAAACATGGCTTTCTCTCCAGCCCGAAGGTTTTGACTATGCCTATTCCTACGACGATGTACCCGATGAGCTTTATGAATATTATTATCAGACCTGTTATTTTGAACGTCCCTATGCTGTGACCTACCCGACCGAAGACCGTGCGACCCTTTTCGGAGCTGCCATGGACGATTATTATACAGACTGGTTTGCGACAATAGATAACACTTATCTTTTTGCCAAGCTCGACTATTACAGCAGATGCATTCGCGACTGCTTTGATACAGAAGGCTGGCCTGAAGTGACGGAATGGGAAGAATTGCTTGGTTAATGAAAAGGAGCACATCATTTTGATGTGCTCCTTTATTATTGCTCATCAGCAGTAGCCGTAGTTGATTACTTCCCACTTTCCGTCGGCGTTCTTTTTCAGTGCCCATGCCCAGCCGTTATAGGTGGTATCCGCTGCAAAGGAGCCGTCGCCGCCGTGCTCAAGAGTATAGAAGGACGAGATAAGAACCATGACTCTGTCTTCGCCTTCATAATACTCTGACTCTTTCTGTGAACGCTCATCGCCTGCATAGTATAGCTTGGTCATTGTGCAGGCTTCAAACTCATCATGGAAATATTCCTTTACTGCGTCCGACGCGGAAGCTATTTCCTCCTGAGTGAACATTTCGGACTCTACAAAGTGAGTTTCCACTCCCACAACATCACCGTAGCTGAGTGCGGCATCATTGCCTAAGCATGAACTGTCCACACTGATGAATATGGCTATTATACTGCCGATGAAAAGTACAAGAACGGGGATAAAGAGCGCCATCTTGATCTTTCTTATCTTCCGGCGTCTTGCCTGCTCCCTTGCGTACTGGTCATTAAGTATTGTAAGCTGTGCGGCTATCTGCGCAAGGTCGGGCTTTGGCTCGGTGTTTTTTTCTGCGCCTTCGCCCAGCAGATCAGCAACCGATACCTCAAGTACCTCCGCAAGCTTTTCGAGCATGATGGCATCGGGTACGGAATAACCTTTTTCCCACTTTGAGACAGTCTGACGGACTACATTAAGCTCCTGTGCGAGGGTCTCCTGAGAGTAGCCTTTCCGCTTGCGTAAGTCTCTTATGTTTTCGTTGAGCATTGTATTTTCCTCCTTCGTTTTGCTGCCCTGATTATATGCACAAGGGCTCAAAAAAGGCAAGCAACGCAAGTTAACATCATGAAAAAACGGCTCTGTTATCACGTTCTTTGTTTCGCCCTTTTATTATAGCATCTTATATATTTTCTTTCAATTATTCCCTTGACAGAAAACTTTTTGTTTGCAAAAATAGAAGTGAACCCTTCCGCACACGGAGAATATCGATCCCGAGGAGGAAATTATGACAGAATTCGGAATGCCCACACTTATAGAAAACAGCACTCTCGATGAAAATATTTCCCTTTGCAAAGAGCTTGGGCTTTCCTTCATCGAGCTTAATATGAATTTCCCCGAATATCAGACGGACCGTCTTGCGGACACTGAGGCTTTTTACGAAAAAGCCGACGAGGCCGGAATTTATTACACCATTCATCTTGACGAAAATCTGAACATTGCGGATTTTAATCCTCTTGTAAGAGAGGCTTATCTTGAAACGGTAAGGCAGACAATAGAGGCCGCAAAAAAATTCATACCTCTTAAAAACAAATACGGAAACAAGGCTCTGCCCGTAATTATCAATATGCATATGCACCACGGCATCTACATCACCCTGCCCGACAGAAAAGTGCAGATGTACGAGCGGGATTTCGACGAGTACATGGCTTCTTTCAGGCGCTTTGTCTCGCTCTGTGAAGAGTGGACAGGCGATTCTCATATAAAAATCGCTGTCGAAAACACTGAGGGCTTCCGCGATTACGAAAAAAGCGCAATAGAATATATGCTCCGAAGCGATCGTTTTGTTCTGACATGGGATATCGGACACTCGAAAGCGGTCGGCGAAGGCGATGTGCCCTTTATCCTTTCACACAAGGACAAGCTCATGCATTTTCACATACACGACGGAACGGAAAATCCCCCGAAAAACCATCTTGCTTTAGGATGCGGAGATATCGACCTCTCTGAGCGCCTGCGCACGGCAGAGGAATGCGGTGCAAGATGTGTTCTTGAAACAAAGACAACAGAAGCTCTGAAATCATCGGTTCGATGGCTCGAAAACCGCGGAAAAACATTAAAAAGGAGATAATTTATGGCTAACGACATCTATATGCACGGTCAGATACTCGGAACTCATTCTTTTCTGTTAAAAGACGGTTTTTTACAGCCTGACGAATATTCCGAGATAAAGGCAAAGTATTTTCTCCCCGGCGGCGAAACAGGCACAGCCGCAACAGTGCTTTCTTCTCTCGGTGCAAGCGTAAAAATCGACGGCACTCATATCGGAACAGAAGTCGCTCCTCTTATAAAGGATTTCTATAAAAACAAGTCGGTTGACCTTTCCTCGCTCTTCTTTGATCCCGATTATGAGGGACTTATGGACTATGTTGTAATCGCCGGCTTTGTCCGTTCTCCCATGGGCGTTTTCGGAGCGCTTTACGAGCCCGGTGCAAAAAAGCGCTGGAATATGCCGAAGGAGCAGGATATTGAAGAGTGTACTGCCGCAGGCATCGATCCCTATTTCCTTGAGGAAACTCAGGCGGCAGCAGAGCTTTGTGTAAAGCACGACAAGCCCTTTGTTACCATCGACTGCCGTCACGACAGCTATCTCCATCAGCACTGCGCTGTCAATGTTGTTTCCAAGGAATGCACCAATTCTGAGCAGTACAAGGATAAAAGCACAGAGGAGATCTACACCCTGCTGACCGATACAACCGACGGTCTTGTCATAATCACCCGCGGAGAAAAGGAAATGCTGTACGGCAGAAAGGGTCAGCCCATGAAGAAGATGAAGCCCTTTGCAGCAGAGGTAAAAAGCACCCTCGGCGCAGGCGATACCTTCAAGGCAGGCTGCATTTACGGTCTGCTCCATAATATGACCGATGATGAGCTCGTCCGCTTTGCAAGCGCCTGCTCCGCAATCGCCATTTCCCGATTCCCTCTGCCCCTCAATCCCCCAACCATGGATGAGGTAAACAACCTGCTTAATAACGGTCAGATGGCATAAGTCTTATGATGCAAAAGCCATTGCAGGCGACTTCGTCTGCAATGGCTTTTTATTATATTCAATTCTTCATCCAAAGAACTTTTCATTATTTCTGCTTATTCCATTCTGAGCACAATTCCTCCTTTTCCAATTTAAAATCCTGCATCACAGAAAATCAACGCTTTCTTTCCGTCCAATCAGTTTCAGCAGCGCTTTTTCATTATTTTCAGCAACATACTCCAAAGCCTTACTGATATCTTCCGATTCAATATACGGAAGATTCTGATACAGCAGACTCATAAGCTGAAACCCGATGGTATCAATACGGCAATTTTCACTTTCCGTATCGCCTGATATTCTGTTGTTCATTTTTATCACTCTCATTTTCTGATGCGTTACTGTTTTTGCACCAAATTGCTTCAAAGGGAGTAACTTTATCAGTCTTTTACGTATTACCGCGGCTGCCGGCACGTTTTTTGCCGCGGTAACGCTCCGACTTACGACTTCACCCCAGGCTTAGGATCCCACATTCAGATATGTACTTCATGCACCGCCTGTCTCTCATGTTCCGTGTTACTCACCCGTCCGCTTTTTTATTTTTACCAAACCGCTAACATTGAACTGACATTGCATTGAATAGGTACAAGCATTGCGATTGCTTTTGATTATACAAATCATTTTTCTTACACAAATCATTTTCCGGCATCAATTTTTTTGAGCCGTGAACGCACCCTTTACGCCCAGTGGCTTTAAAAAATATATTGCTGTTTCTGCTGTTTTTGCCGGAATCGCAATTTATACGCAAAAACGATTCAGAAAGTTTGCTTTTTGTGTAAACAAATCTTGAACTTTTTGTTAATGCATATTGCTTTGTATAATTCAATCGGCTGTGGTATGCGGTTTCCCCCATTGCGCGATATCCCTCACCTGCGACGGAGGATAAATTCTCGAAGGTCAGATATTCATATAGCTTCGCAAATAGACTCTGAAATCTGTTTCTGATCATTTTAACTGTTGAATCCACATTTTGCATTTTCATGTATGAAATAATTGCCTGAATATCCGGAAGAAAAGATATCCTTCTTTCTGTGTATGTCCTGGCCCTTCTGTATCTGCTTATAACAGGCGTTCGTCCTGAGCCGGGTCTGCAAATTATCCTATGATACACGAAATTCTAACCTCCTTTTTATTTCTACACTGTACCATGTGCCTGCCGTCAGGCAGGGCGTTACCGCCCCGCCGCAACAAACAGGGGTCAGTACAGCGCCGTAATCCTTAATTCTAAGCTCTTCCCGGAACTTAATTGTGCCATGGTCAACTGTATCGCTATCTTGCCTTGTCCTTTCCGATAATGTCATAAAGACGCTTACGGTATCTGGTGTTCATGCTCTCTACAAAGCCCTTGTAGTCCTTTTCGCCCTTCTTGCTCTTTTCGCTGCTTCTGTACTTCTTGATGCTGTTTATAACAAGAGTATCAAGTGAGCCCTCGTCACGAAGTCTTTCGGTAAACGCTATGTACTCTGAACAGGGAATAAAAATACCGAATCGCTTCGCGAGGATCTTCTCGCAGTATTCGAGCAGCATACGACCCGTAGGCTTCATTCCGTTGAGTATCTCCTCGACAAACAGTGCGTTCTTACATCCGCCTGTAAGCGCATCGAACAGGGACATCTCCTCAGGCGCATCAGACTTTCTTCTGCCCTTTGCGCGAGTAAGTCTGTATTCGACACTGAAACAAGATGCTGAAAGTGCTACGAGACCTCTTATCGCATCAGTGCCTGCAGCATGGAAATAAGCGCGGAACATATGAACCGCTCTGATGTCCCCGGGGACTCTTTTCCTGAGTGCGGCAAAGGCATTTTCCATACTCTTTCTCATGACCTCTCCGACCTTGCTGCAGTTCTTCATTGCATATCTGACAGCCTTGTAAATCTCACTTCTGACCGGATCTATGCCAAGTCTCTCCTCATGGAAGCGAACAACAAGCGGAGGAATGGATTCGGTGAGAAATACGCTGAGCTGGGTATAAGCCGTAAACAATGCCGATGCAACTGCACCCGACTCAAGCAGCCTTATCACGGTATCACAGCCCATCGGTTGGAAGTATGCTGTGCCGCATCTGACGCATGAGCTGTAATAGTCGAGGATGTCATTGGCTTCGTCGGTGAAATCTCTGTTTCTGTACTCCTCATACTGGTCAAGAGCCTTGGAAAACTCATTGACGGAAATATCCATCGCCTGAGGAAGTACCGCCCCTGTGATATAGTCAGCAAGGGCTCTTTTTTCAAATTCGCCGTACTCGGCAGGCTTGACAGCAAGCTTGTCCTTCTTGTTTCTGTCCTTGAAGTACTGCTTATAGTCCTCCTCGAACCTCTCCAGAGCATTGCCGAAGCTGTATCTCAGCATGGAGTAGAGCACACCTGTGAGCTCGCCTTTAAGCTTAGGCTTTGCACGGGCTGCTGTAACAACAGCACCGAGACTCAGAGGCTCGATAACAACGCGTGCGTTATCGCTGTAAGTGTTGATCACAGATGCCGCAATTTCATTCTGGGAAGATGAAACGGTGCTTTTCTGACCTGCAACAAATTCTCTCATTTTGAAAACTCCTTTTGCAGTAATCAGAATCGCTTTTCTCTATATTCAATTGTCCTTTCCGTGTCGGGTCATCGCCTCCTTTATACTGTCGCTGATCGTATTATTCGTACATTCCCGAAAGAGAGCTTTACATAACTTTCTTTCGTTGTATAACCACTATACCACAATGGTTTTCATATTTCAACAGCATTCGCCTTATAAATTCATGCATTCCAAATTTTTGTAGGATGTATCAAAGCGCTGTGCTTATCACCTTAAAATTTCTGAAGACGTCAGCTGTGTGTTTTTGCACGCCCTCTTGACAAGGCTTCAATCGTCAAAAACATCGATATCAAGCCGTGCCGTGACACCCCACTGCGGATCGGAGACACATTCCTTCGGCGAGGTCATGATCCAAAGAACAGGTATGCCGTTTGCGCATTCGCTGTCAGGAATGTGTACATATCCGTCCGTAAGGATTATTATGCTTGCAGGAGGCTCGTCCTTCATATGCTCGTTTACATAATCAAATATGATCTTAACAGAGGTACCGCCTCCGCCCACAGGCTTTGCCGCCATTACGTCCTTTACGCTTCCGAAAGGCACGGGTGCTGTTACCTCACCGTCAAAGAAGCCGATATATCCCGACAGCATTCCGTCAAACTGCTCTATGGCTCCGCAGATTTCAGAAAAGCAGGCGGTTATCTCCTCTTCGCTCATGGAGCCTGAGGTGTCGATCATAAAGAGAATATGCCTGACTTCTCCGCTTATCGCCGCGATGTCGGGCATGATAAGCTCGCCGCTGTAGCGTCTGTCAGGATTCATGAAGGAGTAATCGTATATGTCCTCCTGTACAAAATCCGTCAGTATCTGACGCCAGTCAAGGGACGCTTTATGCCGCTCACCCACCGCGCGCTCAACTCCCAGGGGTACAGCTCCGCTCATGCGTCCTGCCGCCATCGCCGTCTCTCCGACGATCTTTCTCAGTTCCTGCCTGCGCGCTTCTGAAAGCTCGCTCCAAAGATCATGAATATCTATAACATGATATTCGCTGTCCTCTTTGTAAATATCCTTTTCCATCAGCATACGGTATACCTCTTCAGCAGAGTACATATACCCTTCTGTGCCGTCGGGTGCAAGGTGCATCACCTCTTCGCCCGCAACGGTGAAGGAGCCTGTACCCAGCATATGCATTATGTTGCTGTTCACCACGATGTCGCAGGCAATGTTGAAAAGCCTTTTGTCACGTCCGTCGGTTCGTGCGAGATGGTCAAGGGCAACGTGCATCAGCTCATGCATGATGACAAAATCCAGCTCATCCCCATCCATTTCCTCTGAAAAGGATGGGTCGAATATTACATGAACTCCGTTTGTAGCCGCCGTACCGACGGTATCGTCCAGAGCAAAACGCAGGTTCATCATAAGCATTCCGAAAAAAGGAAGCCGCAGAAACAGTCTTGAGCGTGATTCACGCACCTGACAGGCAAAGCGGTTTATCTGCATCTGTGTTATCATATATCCATATACCTTCCGTTCTTATTGAGCCACTCCGAAAACTCGCGGCATCTGACAAGGACGCTCTTCATATCCTCGCACTTGTCAAGCTGAAGATACCCCTTGAAAAGAAGCATCGCATAATCACAGGGAAGCTTCACCCCGTAGCGCACGGACTGAATGATATTGCTTATTGGCACCTCGGGCTTTCTCGCATAGGCTGTCATTGATGAAACAAGCGCATAAAGGGCATCGGGTCTTGTGGGCCGCTCGAAGGTTTTTCCGCTGAATATATCCTCCATGGAGGGAAGCTGATTCCACACCTTTGACCATGTAAGCAGTGCCGCTGCCGCCGCATTGCCCACACAGCCGCACACAAAGGGCATCGCCTCCTCGATGCCTCCGTAAAGGGTGATCATCCTGCTCGCCATTTCCCATGATCTGGGGGTGGGGAATGCAACCTCGTCAGCCACGCCGCCAAACTTCATGAGGCTCTCGTTATCGTAGCAAAGAAAGCCTATAACAGAAAGATCAATGTCATTCTTAAGCGCCCACTTATGCCATGCTCCGAAATCAGCCTCAACCTCAACATGACAAAGTCTGTTCGCCAGAGCCTTCGGCATCTTGAACACGACAGAACGGTCTGTCATACGGTTTCCTGCCGCGATGACAAAGCAGTTATCGGGTAAGCGATGCTCGCCTACCATACGGTCAAGGGTTATCTGATATGCCGCTGCCTGCACCGACTGCGGTGCAGCGGTCAGCTCATCGAGGAACAGTATATTTATTACGTCTTTACTTTCATCCATGGCGAAAAGTCTGGGTTTAAGCCACACCGCAAATTCTCTGTGTTCGTCTGCGGAGGGAATTCCGCGAAGGTCAACGGGGTTGTAAAGGAGCAGACGGACATCGGTTATTACAACCTTTCTGCCAGTAATGCGCTCTATTTCTTCCGCCGCCCGGCGCACCGCCTGAGATTTTCCCACGCCCGGTGCGCCCCACAGCATCATGGAGGGCAGATACTTCGCCGACAGACCTCTCTTCGCCGTTTCAGACACCATCTTTGCTATGTGTTCCGCTGTTGTCTGCGCATTCAGCACACACAGCTCGCTTTCGCGTACTTCCTTTACTGCCATATATTCTCCTCCTCTTCGTTCCTCATACCGCGTCCTGCCAAAGAAGCTCCGCCTGAAGCTGTCTGTCATATTCCTCAAGCTTTTTCTTCAGTTTTTCTATCTTATCAGCATATACATTCGGGACCTCAAGTTCTTCCTCAAGTTCCTTTACCCTGTTCTCCATGGTTATCAGCACTTCTTCCGCCTTTTTCGCTCTGTCAGCGAGACCGAGTACGGCGTTTTCAAGTCTTCTGATATTTCCGAAAATATCGTTTCCCATGGGGACAGTGTATTTCTCCCTGCCCGATATCGTAAGGCAGGGTTCCTCTGCCAGCATATTGGCGGGAAGCATAATATCAAAGCCCATGAAGCGGAAAGCATATCGCTCCTCTTCGCGCATGACATTTCCCTTCAGCATTTCAAGCACTGTGCCTCCCAGCCTCTTACGCTCATCCTTGTCTGAAGGTGTGTCGGTTACATCAACTGCCTCTGCATCACGTTTCAGACAGCGCACGCGATGTTTCTGCCGGCTGATTCTGTCGGGCAGTGATCTGACCTCTTCCTCCATGCTTCTTCTCTGAGCAAGATATGCCCTCTGAATTGAGCACATACGATTAAGATCGTTTTCTGTTTCGATGCGCCTGCGAAGCAGGGGATCTCCCACTGCAAGGGCTTTGATCTCCGCAAAGCTGAGTGCCATCTCCTCAAGGTCGCACACAGCTTCATCGCCCAGATTGTTTGTCATGAACTCTGTGATGAATCTCTGCTTGCGCTCAAGAATGCTCCATGAGAAGGCGTCAAAGCTTCTCTTTACCACATAGCGATAAATTCTCATATGCCTGCACTCATTGCCCTCACGAAGCATACGTCCCTCTCTTTGGGTCATATCTCCGGGCCTCCACGGTATATCAAGATGATGAACGGCATAGAGCTTCTGCTGAACATTTACGCCTGTTCCAAGCTTCTGAGTGGAGCCTATGAGGATACGGATATCGCCTCTGTTCATTCTGTCGAAAAGCCTGAGCTTTTCCGTTTCTGTCGCGGCGTCATGTATGAAGGCTATGTCTCTCATGGGCACACCCATTTTCATGAGCTGAAAGCGTACCTCGTTGTATACGTTGAACCCTCTCTGAGGGGTGGATACATCGCAGAATATTATCTGGGTGAGTTTTTCATCTGCGGTCTGCTTCCAGATTTCATACACCGTCTGTGCGCAGCGATAGCTCTTCGTCTTGGTGGGATCGCACCAGTGTCCTGTTATGGTGCGAATATCAAGAGCCGCCATTCTGCCTGCAACGGTGATTTTGAGAAGGTTATCCTCCCTGCGGTGGACCTCGCCGAATCTTACCTTTTCCGCCCTCTCAGAAAGCTCCTTGATGAATTCCTCAAGTTCGGGCGGACAGGAGACCTTCACATCTATGACATCGCAGTCGGAATACTTACTGCTTCCGTCCGCATAAAAATCCGCAACCTGTGTGAAAAGAGCGGAAAGCTCAGTGAGATTGTGGAAATGCGAAAGCCTTATCACTGATTTGAGTGAACATCCGTCAACGTCCAGTTCCAGCGAGTTTTCACGTCTTGCAAAGGTATTTGCCCAGCTGTCGAAATCGGAAAGACCGAGAAATTTCAGCTCTCCGCTCTGGAGAAAGGTCTGCATTATAAATACATCCGACATGGAATTGCAGATGGGCGTCGCGGTGGCAAACACCGCTCCTCGTCCGTTTCTCTGAGTAAAGTGAACCTTGCTGAGCATTTCGTTGCATCTCGCACTGCCCTTCTTGCTGATTCCGCGTATACCCTTTGAACGCATTCTGATGCTGATGTTCTTGTATTCGTGAGCCTCGTCCACGAACAGCGTGGTGATTCCGAGGTCATCAAAGCATACACCCTCTTTTACACCCATGAGCTGTGCCAGCTCTTCCTCCTCGCGTATCTTTGCAATATCTTTGCTGATACGATCCATTCTCTTCGATACGAGATTTCCCCTGACATTCTCACCCTTCAGCAGCGCCTGCATAAGCTCCGCTCTGCTCCGTTCAAGTTCCTTTATACGGCACTTTCTTGAAAGCGGGATCATGGAGAAACTGCTTGCGGCTATTATGATAGCGTCATAGTCTCCGCTGCTCATATGTAAAAGGGTCTGTTCTCTCTTTGCCTTCCCGAAATTGCGCTTGTCCACAACAAGCACCCGTGCATTGGGATAAAGATACTTATAATCATTCTCCCACTGACCGATTATTGCATTTGGTACCACAAACATATTCTTGTCAGAAAGACCCATTCTGCGAAGCTCCTGTGCCGCCGCTATCATGGTATAGGTCTTTCCTGTTCCTACATCGTGAGCAAGCAGAGTGTTGGCAGAAAATACGATCCTCGCTACTGCGTTTCTCTGGTTATTGCGGAGGATCACGTCGTGATTCATGTCGGGGAAGGTGAGAAATGAGCCGTCATAACGGCGTCCCGTAATTCCCCCGAAAACCTTTCCGTAAGCCTCGCGTATAAGGCTTGTCCTGGCTTTATCGGTATATACCCACTCATCAAATCTGCTCAGTATCATCTTCTGCCTGTCAAGGGCAAGGGCAGTGGCTTCTCTGTCTACGGTTTCCTTTGCCTTGCTCCACGAGGGCTCTGTCTTCATAATTTCGATGGACTGTGCATTAAGAGTCTTCTCCAGTATTTTCAGGGCATTCATCGCCTTTGTGCCATAGGTGGAGGTGTTTTTAATATTGTGTCTGTAGCTTGCCGCATAGGGGATCGTCCATATTCCCGACACTGCGTCATAACGGACGTGCAGGTCATGCTTCGGACAGTTCCCGAGCAGATAAAGTATGAATTCATCGATAACCTCAGGCGGCAGCCACGGTGAGCCCAGAGTAACATAGGGGTTCCGCTCGGAATAAAGCCCCGGCTTCGTCTGTCTGATAAGGGCTATGTTGTCATTGAAGATGCCGTTATATTTCTCGTTGCTTTCTACGGCAATCTGAAGCTTTCTGAAAAGATTGCCTGAAAGATATTCCTCCACCGTGACAAAGCCTTCGGAATATTTTCCGTCAAAGCCGTCAGGGTCTCTTATTATCGCTCCGCGCAGAGCCTCGACTGCCTGCTTTTCCTCCATGCCGGTAAGTGTGCATATGTGCGGAATATTGACCTGTCCGAATCGGTCAAGGCTTCTCATAAGTGCTTTTATCGGCTCCATACAGCAGCCGTCATCGGCATCGTAAAACACTTCTTCGTCAAGGTCGATTTCAACCATCGTTCCAATACAATTATCCATTTTCTTCTGTCGCCCTCCCGATTCCGATTATTAATAAACAAATGCAGGCAAAGAGAGAAAAGAGCACAGCTGACCGCTCGTCCCCCCATTTTCTGTATACGGTCAGCTGTGTCTTTTTCAGTCCCCATCCACGAAGGCAGTTTCTGACATCACTTTTGCGGTATCTCCTGTCTTCAGGCATAAGAATAGCATATTGAAATTGCCATGAAAATAGTTTTCATAACATCTGTGCGCACCTTTGGTGTGTGTTTATTGCATATATGTAAAAATTTTGTAAGAGCAGAAAACACACAGTAAAAAGCCAAATATTGCATTCTATTAAAACTTGCAATATTTTCCTTTTGATGATAAACTTTACATAATTAATCACCTGATAGCATATGCGTCAATACTATATGCACGGAGGGAACGAATTATGACAAAAACACTGAAAAAACTGCTTGAAAACAGAATATCTCCCAATCCGTACGGAATTGTCTGCCTTGTCGTATGCGCAGTCACTTTCCTTTTCTGGTCCTTCTTCTGCTTCAGATATGCAGAGCCTATGATCGATATCCATATCGGCTCATGGCAGAAGATCGTTATCTATTTTGCTGTTTCGCTCTATATAGGCGCAATCCTCTTTGACAGCCGCTGCAATGTTTCAGGGCTTATATCAGCCGTTGCTGTGCCTGCGGGCTTCTGCATGGCTATTCTTGGTTTCAGACGCTATCCTGCTCTGATGTGGGCGGCTATTGCAGTCTGTACGGCGATTTTTGCTCTTTCTGTCTTCGCACTGCTTTACAGGAACTCCTCAGGCAGTGTACGCAGCCGCATCTTCACCGCGCTCGCCGCAGGAAAAAGAGCAGCTTCACTGGTACTGGCCGTAATTCTGGTTTTAATCGCAATTTACATCACGATTTCTCTCAATGTCCGCGCACATATCGATCAGACTGTGGAGCCTTCAAACGTGATTTCTTCCGAGGGAAATCACGAACACGCAGAAAGGCTTCTGACTCTCGATAACGGAAACTGGAGCAAAATCTCCAAAACAGAGCGTCTTGCAGCTTTGCAGACTGCCGCCAACTATATGTGCGAAGAGCTTGGAATCGAGCCCATAACAGTAAGGGTGGGTGCCTTTGAGGGACATATAAACGATACCAGATACTACCGAAACAGAAATACCGTCCGTATTTCTGTTGTCACTTTAGAATATGACGACCACGAAAGCAGTCTTCATGCCGTTGCAAAAGGAGTATACTACGCATATATTGCAAACTGCGTCGAGGAATTCACAAAAGATCCCGATTCCTTCAACCGTGCTGATGTTTCTTCCTTCGATGTTCGCCTCTGGGCAGATGAGCTCGGAAAAACCAACAACAATTTCTACTGGAAATACTGGCAGATGAATACAGACCACAGCGCGGTTGTTTACGCTCAGAACGTATGCAGAAAGCTTGAATACAGCAGTCTCATGCACGCAGTAAAGAACGGTAATGCTGTTCTGAGCAGACCGATGAAAATCAACAACAGCTGTGTCGATTCGTATTTTGCGATATACAAAACCCATATTGAAGAATATTCCATGCCCGATGAGGGTGTCGCCATCAGCTGCGCAGTTTTAGACCCCGTCGATGAATTTGAGGATACAAAAAAGACCCTCGACTCTCTTTATATTGATGAGAATCTCACCAACAAGGAAAGCCCCAATGCAATGGACGATGTCATACAGTTTACCGACCGCGATACGATTTACAGATATGCTGTTGATGCGAAGACTTCAGATTATGTCCTTGTCGGAAAAGGAAAAACGGCTTCTTATTATCCTCACAGAGTCAACTGGGATAATAATCCCATAGACAACTTTTTTGAAAAATATGTCCTTGACGAAAGCACTTCCTCCAACATCGATATGACACGTTATGAAATGGTTCGCCGTGACCTCTGGCTCATTGAGCTGAAAAATGCCTATCGCCTTATGAAGGAATCCATCAACCCAACCCTTTCCGCAGAAAACAGAAAGCAGTACAGCGATGCGGTCGATGACTCCCTTAAGGATTTCCTTGCATATGTGGAAAACGGTGCATATATTGAGGCTCTGACAGGAGCTACCAGTGTTTTCACTCTCGAAGATGAATCGATCTCTGCAGGCACGGCGCTCAGCGGCTATCACACACGGCTTGAAGGTGATATGTACCGAGCGGAAGCTCTTAGAATCTATTCTTCTGTTGAGTACATATACGACTTTAAAGATTCAACTGATGCCTTTGCTTTTTCAGAGTCGGATTTTCTCCCGACAGTAACCGAGAATTACGAAATCGTGCTTGCAGAAAGATATCAGTGATTTTTCAGAGGAGGTTTCTTACATGATTTATATTACCGGTGACACTCACTGCGATTTCAGCAGATTTGAGGATTTCTGCGAAAAAAACAAAACAACCACCGATGATATCATGATAATCCTCGGTGATTCAGGTCTGAATTTCTACGGCAATTATCTTGACAGGCACACAAAGGAAAAGGCCTCTGCATATCCTCTGACCTTTTTCTGCATTCACGGCAATCACGAAAAGCGAGCTTCCGGAATAGATTCCTATAAAACAGGAGTGTTCTGCGGCGGGACGGTATACTTTGAAGAGGATTTCCCTTCTCTGCTGTTTGCAAAAGACGGAGAAATATACCGTTTCGGTGAGCATGATTGCATCGTAATCGGCGGTGCCTACAGCATTGACAAGACGTTCCGTCTTGCATACGGTTATCCGTGGTACGCCGATGAACAGCCTTCGGACGAGATAAAAAATTATGCGGAAAATGCTCTTATGGAAAGAGCTTATAAGATAGATGTTGTCCTGTCTCACACCTGTCCGAAAAACTATGAACCCACCGAGGTCTTTCTTAAGGGAATCGATCAGAGCAGTGTCGATAAATCCACGGAGATATGGCTCGCCGAAATGGAGTCCATGATGCGGTACAAATACTGGTACTGCGGTCACTTCCATACTCAGAAGAAAATCGACAGACTCAGATTCATGTTCAAAGACATCGACATATTTATGAATACCGAGGAGTGACCATATGCTTCACGAGATGAGACTTTACCCTTCCCCGTTCAAAAAAATTTATGACGGCATCAAAACCATTGAGCTTCGGCTTTACGATGAAAAACGAAGCAAAATCTCCGTTGGAGACGAAATATGCTTTATTCATTCGGAAAACAATCAGCTCCGCATATATGCTGAGGTCACCGCACTGCACAGATTTTCTTCCTTCAAGGATCTGTTTGAGGCTCTGCCGCTGACAAAATGCGGATATACCGAAGAGAATGTCAGTGACGCTTCACCCGAGGATATGCGCAGATACTATTCGGCTGAGAAGGAAGCGGAGTACGGTGTTGTCGGTATTGAATTCAGGATCATACGCAATTCGCCAGCCGCATCGGAAACTTCACTCTGCTCATAAGGGATGAGAGTCTTACCCGTCTTCGGTCTCTCTTTCTTAACCCGCCAATAAACACTTCCTCTCCAAAAGCATCTGCGGTGACTTTAACGCCGCACTGTATCTTTTCTGTATTTGTCCTTTCTTTGCCATAAAAAATATACACCCCAAAAGCGTCCGACTTTTGGGGTGTATATCACATTGAGCAAACAGCTCTTTAATTATTCAGATACGGAATTAAAGCTCGGGGCCTGCCTTGACAAGTGCCTTGCCTGCATCGTTGCCTGTGTACTTATCAAAGTTCTTGACAAAACGCTCTGCAAGATCCTTTGCCTTTGCGTCCCACTCAGCTGCATCAGCATAAGTGTCACGGGGATCAAGAATACCGCTGTCAACACCGGGAAGTGCGGTGGGTACTGCAAGGTTGAAGTAGGGGATGACCTTGGTCTCAGCCTCAGCGATGGAGCCGTCGAGGATAGCGTCAATGATGCCGCGGGTATCCTTGATGGAGATTCTCTTGCCTGTGCCGTTCCAGCCTGTGTTTACGAGGTATGCCTTGGCACCGCTCTTTTCCATCTTCTTTACAAGCTCCTCAGCGTACTTTGTGGGGTGGAGCTCAAGGAATGCCTGACCGAAGCAAGCGGAGAAAGTGGGAGTGGGCTCGGTGATGCCGCGCTCAGTACCTGCAAGCTTGGAAGTAAAGCCTGAGAGGAAATAATACTGTGCCTGCTCGGGAGTGAGAATGGAAACGGGAGGCAGAACGCCGAATGCATCAGCAGAAAGGAAGATTACGTTCTTTGCATCGGGTGCAGCGGAAACAGGACGAACGATCTTCTCTATGTGGTCGATGGGATAGGAAACACGGGTATTCTCAGTAACGGAATCATCAGCGAAATCGCAGACGCCGTTCTCATCAACGGTCACGTTCTCGAGAAGTGCGTTGCGGCGGATAGCTGCATAAATGTCGGGTTCAGACTCCTTGTCGAGGTTGATGACCTTTGCATAGCAGCCGCCCTCGAAGTTGAATACGCCGTTGTCGTCCCAGCCGTGCTCGTCGTCGCCGATGAGAAGACGATTGTGTTCGGTTGAAAGGGTGGTCTTGCCTGTACCGGAAAGGCCGAAGAAGAGAGCGGTGTTCTCACCGTTCATATCGGTGTTTGCGGAGCAGTGCATGGAAGCCATGCCATCGAGAGGCAGGTAGTAGTTCATCATGGAGAACATACCCTTCTTCATCTCGCCGCCGTACCAGGTGTTAAGAATGACCTGCTCACGGGAAGTGATGTTGAAGGCGGAAACAGTCTCGGAATTAAGACCGAGCTCCTTGTAGTTCTCAACCTTAGCCTTGGAAGCGTTGTAGCATACGAAGTCAGGCTTGAAGTTCTTGAGCTCCTCCTCGGAGGGGTTGATGAACATATTCTTTACAAAGTGTGCCTGCCATGCAACTTCCATTATGAAACGGATGGACATTCTGGAATCCTCGTTTGCACCGCAGAAAACGTCCATAACGTAAAGCTTCTTGCCGGAAAGCTCCTCTGCTGCAAGCTTCTTGAGCTCTGCCCAGGTCTCCTCGCTGCAGGGGTGGTTGTCGTTCTTGAATTCATCGCTTGTCCACCAGACGGTATCCTTGGAGTTTTCATCCATAACGATGAACTTGTCCTTGGGGGAACGGCCGGTGTAGATGCCTGTCATAACATTGACAGCGCCAAGCTCTGTTACCTGACCCTTTTCATAACCCTCAAGGGTAGGATCGGTCTCAGCTGCGAAAAGCTCCTCGAAGGAGGGGTTGTGTACTATCTCGGTAGTACCTTTGATGCCGTAGATGCTCAGATCAAGATTGCTCATATTTTTCTCCTTTTTCTTGAAAATTGACTTGAAATTAAACATTTTTACCTTCCTCTCTTGCCTTGTCAAGTTTTACATTGCGGAAATAAAGTGCTACATCTATAGATATTTCTATAAAGTTCAGAACGTAGAAAAAGAAACTGAGAATAAAAATTACAGTTCCGAGAGTGCCTGTGCCATCAAGGGGATATCCCAATGCAACAACCTGAATGGTCTTGCGGGCAATTCCGAAGGCGTAGCCTATGAGCAGGAAAACCTCAAAGAAAAGGCTCTTGCCCTTTGCGGTTCGTGACACGATGGATTTGCGAATGGATATGGGCCACGAAAGACCGAAGCAGAATATTGTCAGCGCTTCAAAAAGAT
This sequence comes from Acutalibacteraceae bacterium, assembly GCA_045534445.1. Classification (GTDB taxonomy): domain Bacteria; phylum Bacillota; class Clostridia; order Oscillospirales; family Acutalibacteraceae; genus JAISGQ01. The sequence goes on along the minus strand of JAZSJQ010000098.1, from coordinate 22,627 downwards.
CCGTAAGTATTGAAAGCTCCGTGATGAATCCCTCCTTGCTTTATATGTCTTTCTTATTTGTGTAATTGGGAAGGAGCCGCGGAGAAACAGCATCTGTTTCAATACCTGCTTTTTTTATTTCACTTTCAAATTTTTCGATGTGAGAAAGCGAAAGCCTGCCGACGGTTATATTCTTTGCCCGACGTGCCGCATTGATACCTGCACTTCTTCCGAACACTATTATATCAAGTAATGAGTTTCCCATCAAGCGGTTTTTTCCATGAATTCCCCCAACTGCCTCTCCTGCAGCGAAAAGATTTTCCACATTTGTGGTCATACAATCAGCAGTTATGTCCAAACCGCCGTTCTGATAGTGCAGTGTGGGGTATACAAGTATGGGTTCGTGTCGGATATCGATACCGTATTTTCCGAACATTCGCATCATGGCAGGTATCCTTTTTTCGATAGTTCCCTCGCCGCCGATTTTCTCAATCATAGGGGTGTCAAGCCATATGCCCATGCCGCTGCCTGCGTCAACACCGTTATCCCTTTCACTGCACTCACGGATAATGGAAGCCGCTGCTACGTCTCTCGTTTCAAGGGGGTGCATGAAGACCTCACCCTTTGCATTTACAAGCTTTGCGCCAAGAGAACGCACCTTTTCGGTAACAAGAGCGCCGAATATCTGCTCGGGATATGCAACGCCTGTGGGGTGGTACTGAAGTGTCTCGGCATAAAGAAGCTTTGCCCCTGCTCTGTAGCCGAGGACAAGTCCGTCAGCGGTAGCTCCGTAGTGGTTTGAAGTCGGAAAACCCTGATAATGCATGCGACCTGCACCGCCTGTCGCAATGATAACAGTCTTTGCCTTGGCAACCAGAAGCTCCTTTGTCTCCATATTCATAAGAACAGCGCCTGCGGCTCTGCCCTCTTCATCGAGTATAAGCTCGATTGCAGAGGTAAAGTCAATTACGGGAATATTGCGGTTGAACACTTCATCGCGAAGTGTCCTCATTATTTCAGCGCCCGAATAGTCCTTTGCTGCGTGCATACGCTTGCGTGAAGTACCGCCGCCATGTGTCGTTACCATGGTTCCGTCGGCTTCCTTGTCAAATTCAACTCCAAGCTCGCTGAGCCACTGTATCGCCTCAGGTGCGTCGCAGACAAGCTTTGAAAGCAGCTCGCGCTTTGCGGCAAAATGTCCGCCGCCGAAGGCATCGATAAAGTGTATGGCAGGCGAATCGTTGGGCTTATCTGCCGCCTGAATGCCTCCCTCTGCCATCATGGTGTTGGCATCGCCTATGCGAAGCTTTGTGACTATCATAACGTCGGCGCCTGCCGCGTTTGCCTCGATTGCCGCGGAAGCACCTGCTCCGCCGCCGCCGATTATAAGAACATCGGTTTCATAATCGGGATTCTCAAGATCTACACTGTCGGAGGTTATGCGGCTGTGAGCCTGGAGGATCCCTGCCAGCTCACAGGGGACTTTATCGCCCTTGTTGGGCCCTATTTTCAGAACCTCAAACTGATCCTGTCTGTAGTCGGGATGGAAAGCACTGAGCAGCTGCACCTTCTGCTCTGCAGTCATGCGTTCAGGCTCAAATACTGTGTTTTTTTCTCTTGCGGCTTCAACGGCAGCAAGAGATTTCTGAAATCTTTCCGAATACATACTGCCTTCCCTCCTTACTTTTCGATCTCTCTTGTGTTGTAAAGCTCTTTTAATTCTTCAATTGGCTTCTGCATAAGAGCTTCGATAAGCTCGTTGAAGTCACCGTTCTTTATCTCTTTAACCCTGTCCTCAAGATGACCGCATCCGGGTGCAAGATATTTGCCGTTTATTCTTCGGGCAAGCATTGCGACCTGAGGATGAGAAATACCTGCAGGGCATCTTGACGAGCATACTCCGCACATCACGCAGTCAAAGGATTCCTCTGCGCACTTTTCAAAATCGCCTCGCTGTGCGTATGCGATATACTGCATGACATTCAGCTCCTGTGTGCAGCTCTTTGTGCAGGCATTGCAGCCGATGCAGGCATAAATTTCGGGGTAAAGCTGCATCATTACGGATTCGTTTACGGGAATCTTGTTTATATCATAGATCTGCTTTACAAGAGGGAAGAAAGGCAGAGTGGCAATATACATATTGTCCTCAACCTTTGTCTGGCAGGCAAGACAAGCCTTCAGCTCACGGTCGCCCTTTATGCGGTAGATGGTTGCACAGGCACCGCAGAAGCCGTTTCTGCAGCCGCAGCCGCGGACAAGCTGATATCCTGCATACTCCATGGCGGTCATGATCGTAAGATTATCGGGAACCTCATATCTTTTGCCGAAGAGAAAAATATTAACCTTCTTTTCCATATCTTTTCTCCTTTAATACTCATCGGGAAGCTCGTCCAGCTCATCACAGCGGAAAACAGGACCGTCCTTGCAGACGTACTTTGCACCGACATTGCATCTGCCGCACTTGCCCACACCGCATTTCATGCGAAGCTCAAGTGTGGTGTAGATGTTACTTTTGTCAAAGCCCATGCCGCAGAGTCCGTCAAGGGTAAACTTTATCATGATAGGAGGTCCGCAGAGGACGGCGATCTTATCTGTATCAAAGCCCAGCTCCTTCACGAAATTCGGAACAAAGCCCACATGACCGTCCCAGCCCTCCTGAGGATTATCAATTGTCAGATGCACATTTACATTTTCGTCCTGTGCCCACTCTTCGATTATTTCGTTGTAATCGAGCAGGTCGTCCTTACTTCGCGAGCCGTAGACTATGTCTATCTTCCCGTAGCGGTCACGGTAATGACGGCAGTAGTTTATAACCGAGCGGAGAGGTGCAAGACCTACACCGCCTGCGATAAAGAGAAGGTCGTGACAAACAAAAACATCGTCAACGGGGAAAGGCTTTCCGTAAGGTCCTCTTATGGTTATCTGCTGACCGACCTCTGCCTGATGGAGCCAATCGGTGACACAGCCGCACTTCTTAATGGAAAATTCCATATATTCCTCATTTGTGGGAGAAGATGTTATGGAGAACATCGCTTCGCCCACACCGGGAACGGAAAGCATTGCACACTGACCGGGCTTGTGGTCAAATGCCTTTTTGCCGTCGGGAGTTACAACGCGGAAGGTCTTTATATCGGGTGTGTCGATACGAACATCGGTAATGACGCCGATTTTCGGGATAAGGGTCTCATTCATACTATTCACTCTTCTCCCCTCCGATCGTTTTCATTACCTTTACTATATTCATTGAAATCGGGCACTTGGAGAGGCATCTTCCGCAGCCCACACAGCCGAACAGTCCGTCGTTGTTTTCGGGATAATATACAAGCTTGTGCATAAATCTCTGACGGAAGCGTTCTTTCCCGGTAAGTCGATTGTTGCCGTGTGCCATTTTTGTAAACTCCGAATACATACAGGAATCCCAGCATCTGAAGCGTACAACGCCTGAACCTGTGTTGAAATCCTTTATGTCATAGCACTGACAGGTGGGACAGACAAAGGTGCAGGTGCCGCAGCCGAGACATGCCTCGGAAAGCCTGTCCCACTGAGGAGAATCGAACAGCTCCTTTGTCTTACCGACCCCGAAAGCATCGGTTTTAATATCTTTAATCGGAAGCTTATCCATTATGCCGTTGATTTTCTCTTTCTGAGCATCAACTGCGATTTCATCGCACTCTTCGGTAAGGTCAGTGAGCTTTGCCATAAGCTGTTCGCCCTTTTCGGTATTGCTCCTTAAATAAAGCTCGGTTTCGGTTTTCCATGCAGAAATATCCCCTGCTGGCTCAGAAGGGTCAATCCCGAAGGTTTTACAAAAGCAGGTTTCGGAAGGCTTTGTGCAGGCAACGGAAATAATTATTCCGTGCGCTCTGCGAGCGGCATAATAGCTGTCAGCAGGCTCCGAGAGGAATACTCTGTCAAGAATATCAAAGCTCTTTACATCGCAGGCTCTGACTCCGAAAATCACGAAGTCTTCTTTTTCGCTTCGGGTGTCGATTATCTCGATATTCTTTCCCGAAACCTTGAATTCCATAAGGTTTTCGGTCTGGGGGAAGAAAAAGTCCTTGGGGCTTCTTGCTGTATTGAGCTTTTCGCTCCACACTGTCCCCTCTTCCCACTTTTTGTAAACAGCACTGCCGTCCTTATCGTCTGAGGGAAGATACAGCGCGGCATTTTCTGCTATTTCGGCAAAGACAAGCTGAATGTTATCAAGAGAGCATTTACGCATTGCCGTCCCTCCTGTCAAAAACCTCGCTCGGCTCCAAGTCTTCAGCGGTGTAGTCAACCAGCGGCGCTCGCTGACCGACTTCGGCACCTGCCTGATACTCACCGTAGAACTCGTTTATATCCTTTATGAATTTGCGGTTAAGAAGGTGGAGAGGGATATTCTGAGGGCATACTCTTGAGCATTCGCCGCAGTCGGTACAGCGGCCTGCCACATGGTATGCTCTGATTATATGGAACAGCTTTTCTTCGAAGCTGTTAGCAGGTGATTTATTCTCAACACCTGAATTCGGGTTATCAAAAACGCACTTTTCACAGGTGCAGGCAGGACAGGCATCACGGCAGGCGTTACAGCGAATGCACCTTGAAAGCTCGTTCTGCCAGAAGGCAAAGCGCTCATCGGGTGTCATGGCTTCAAGCTTTGATACTTCGTCAAAGCGATGGGATTCAATAACTTCTCCCTCATCACCAAGAAGCTCGTCAAAGGCTGCGTGCTTTTTGCTCTTGCAGTTTATACATCTTTCGGCAAGCACGCTTTTGGGGTCAATGAGTATGGGGTCATCGGCATAAAGGGTCGTAACTGCCGTCTTTTCGCCTTCTGTATCAATCGAAGCGATTCCTTCGCCTGTTATTGCTTTTACCTTGTTTATATCAGCCATGCCTTCGCAGGGAATGCCCACGGCATAGACCTTTTCTCTGTCGAAACGATGCTCGGTCAAAAGCTGATTGAAGCTGTATGTATCGCAGGGCTTCAGGAAAACAAGGATCTTCCCTTCGTTTTTCTGAGTTTTTGAAACAAGATATTTTGAGAAGTTTGCTCCGCAGAAGTCATTAAAAACAAATCCTTCGGAAAGTTCCTCCCGGGAAGTGAAGACAGCAGGAGTGATATCGTAATCAAATTCGCCCTTTTTCCAGCCCAGCACACTGCTGACGGTGCCGTCGGAAAGCAGTGCGTAAGCTTTCGCGAAAAGCTCATCACGGGTTATTTTCTGCATCTCAGATCCTCCAATCTCTTGTTTTCTCCGAGGGATGCCACGGTGGATACAAAATCGTTCATGACAGAGGCAAATTTTGCACCCTCTGCCGCAGAAACCCATTCAACTCGCGTACGCTCCTTTTCGATACCGAGGTAGTCGAGCATGGAGAAAAGAGCAGCCATGCGGCGTCGGGTGTAATAATTTCCCGATGTATAATGGCAGTCGCCCGGGTGACAGCCGCAGATTATAACACCGTCCGCACCGCGCTGGAATGCACGGAGTATAAACATGGGGTTGACACGGCAGGAACAGGGTACTCTGATTATCTTTACATCGGCAGGATAGGAAAGCCGGTTGTTACCTGCAAGGTCAGCACCTGCGTAAGAACACCAGTTACAGCAGAATGCAACTATCAGAGGTTTATATTCATTCATTTGCATATTGCGTCAACCTCCGCCATGATCTGTAAGTTTGCAAAGCCCTTGAGATCCATTGCGCCCGAGGGACAGGCAACGGTACATGCACCGCAGCCCTGACATACCGCAGGATTGACAGCGGCAACTCTTCTCTTTTTGATCGTTCTGTCGGGCATACGGAATTCCTTTTCTTCATATGTAATTGCACCGTAGGGGCAGACATTCGCGCAGGAGGAACAGCCGCTGCACATAAGCTCGTCGGCATTGGCAACGCAGGGGTTGCCTGTAAGCTTGTCCTTACAAAGCAGACCTATTACCTTTGAAGCCGCCGCACCCGCCTGAGAAACAGTTTCGGGGATATCCTTGGGTCCCTGACAGGCTCCCGAAAGGAATACTCCCGCGGTGGGGCTTTCAACAGGACGAAGCTTGGGGTGTGCTTCGGTAAAGAAGTCGTTTGTATCCATGCTTGCGGTAAGCATTGTTGCAAGAGGACGCGCAGACTTATCGGGTTCGATAGCCGCGGCAAGAACAACAAGGTCAGCATCAATATGAAGCTGCTTTCCTGCGATAAGGTCAGAAGCCTGAACCTTCAGCTTATCGCCCTCGGGAGACACCTTGCCCACCATGCCCTTTATATACTTTACACCGTATTCTTCAACCGCACGGCGGTAGAATTCGTCAAAGTTCTTGCCGGGAGTTCTTACATCTATGCAGAACACATAAACCTCTGTGTCGGGGTACTTGTCACGGGTAAGCATTGCGTGCTTTGCTGTGTACATACAGCATATTTTGGAACAATACTCCTTGCCCTTTTCGGCACAGGCTTCGCATCTTGAGCCAACACACTGGACAAACACGATGGTGTGGGGATGCTTTCCGTCGGAAGGACGGACAAGCTTACCCGCAGAAGGGCCTGCGGCGTTGGTAAGTCTCTCAAACTCGAGAGAGGTTATAACGTCCTTTGATTGGCTGTATGCATACTCATCGAACTTGTCCATGCTGATGGGCTCAAAGCCTGTTGCAACAACGATTGCGCCGTACTTTTCGTCGATGTATTCGTCTTTCTGCGTGTAGTCGATGGCACCTGCAGTACATACTTTTGCGCAGAGACCGCACTTGCCGTTTTTAAGCATATTGCAGGCGTTGGGGTCGATGGTCGCAACCTTCGGGACAGCCTGCGCAAAGGGAATGTATACAGCACTGCGGTTATCCATACCGAGGTTGAATTCGTTTGGAACCTTCTTCATGGGACACTTTTCTGTGCAGGCACCGCAGCCTGTGCAGATGTCCTCTTTTACATATCGGGCATTCTTCTTGATCTTTACATCAAAGTTGCCAACGAATCCGCTCACCTCAACCACCTCACTGTAGGAGAAGATGCGGATATTCTCATTCTGAGCAACGTCAACCATTTTCGGGGTAAGAATACAGGCAGCGCAGTCGAGTGTGGGGAATGTTTTATCAAGCTGAGCCATCTTGCCGCCGATAGTGGGCTTCTTTTCGACTATATCAACAGGAAAGCCTGCCTCGGCAATGTCAAGCGCGGTCTGTATACCTGCTATACCGCCGCCGATAACCAACGCCCGCTTTGTGACAGGTGTTTCCCCCGGAATAAGAGGAGTATTCAGATTGACCTTTGCGATGGCAGCCTTGCCGAGAATTACAGCCTTCTCTGTGCCTGTAAGCATATCCTTATGCACCCATGAGCACTGCTCACGGATATTGGCAATCTCCACCATGTAGGGATTAAGTCCTGCGGCTGCGGCTGTCTTGCGGAAGGTTGCCTCGTGCATTCTGGGAGAACAGGAGCAGACAACTATACCCGTAAGGCTGTGCTCTTTCACAGCCTTCTTTATCATGTCCTGACCTGCCTGAGAGCACATATACTGATAATTGGCGGAAAAGACCACGCCCGGTTCGTTCTTCAGTGCTTCGGACACCGTCTGCACATCAACCGTACCTGCAATATTACTGCCGCACCAGCATACAAAAACGCCGACTCTTTGCATCTGTCTTTTCCTCCTTACTTTGTGTATTTTCTGAATGCGCTGACAAGAAGCTGCTGGGGTGTGTCCTCATCAAGCACGTCAAAAACATTGTCGGGTGTCATTCGGTTTGCACCCTGCTGTCTCACTGCGGTCAGACGCACTGCCTCAACAAGCTTTGCAGGCTCAACACCACGAGGGCATCTGTCGATACAGGCAAAGCAGGAAAGGCATTTATAAAGGGATTCGGAATTAAGAAGCGGCTCTATCTCACCGCTTTCCACCATGCTTACAAACTGATGAGGGTGGTACTCCATCTCGTCATATGCCGGACAGGATGCTGTACACTTACCGCACCTCATACATTTAGAGGGGTCAACTCCGCTCATGCGGATTATTTCTTCCCTGAGATGCTTCTTATTCATCTGTATCCTCCTTTACTCCAAGAGCTTCGGCTAAAAGCTCTGTGAAATAAACAACGGGGATATCCGCACCGTTTCTTACAAGATTATATTTGCAAAGCGGACAGGCGGTAATTATCATTTCTGCCCCTGCGGCTTTTGCATTTTCGATTATGGCATTGCTGTTTCGCTCTGCGCTTTCGGGGCTCTCAACGGAAATATATCCGCCGCAGCACTCGTTTCGCATTGCATAAATAACGGCGTCTGCACCTATGGCACGAATAAAATCCTCCATTATCAAGGGGTTTTCGGGGTCGTCCATTCCCATTACTTTATTCGGACGCAGAAGCAGACAGCCATAATATGCGGCTATCTTTTTGCCCTTGAGAGGATTTACGACCTTTTCTCGAAGCTTGTCAAAGCCGACGATATCACGGAGCATTTCAAGGTAATGGTAAACATCGGTCCCACCTGAATATGAGCCGTCCTCTCCCATGTATCTGTTTACCTTTGTTCGAAATTCTTCATCAGTTCTGACTGCATGATTTGTCTGCTTTATGACATTATGGCAGGCTGAGCATACCGTTACAAGGGGCTGATTCCTCTCCCCTGCGTACTTCAATGCACGGACAGAGGAAAGCTTTGTTGCTACCTCATTTTTTGCGGTGGTAAATACACCGCCGCAGCACTGCCAGTTTTCAATTTCTTCCAGAGTGACCCCCAGTGCTTCGGCAGACCTGCAGGCGTATATATCCAGATTTTTCGCCTTGTTTTTAAGGGTACACCCGGGAAAATAACTGATCTTCATTCTCTTACCTCCGCAGACACATTTTCGGGAACCGTCATTCCACCCACAGAATTCTTACGCAATAATATTTTATTATAATATATCCGACCTTTTTTGTATAGCCATATTTCAATAACTGCCAACGATTTTCTTGACTTGATCCAAAATATATCGCTTCTGTATTGTGTTTCCGAAAACGAAGATGTATAATCACTTAAATACTGAGAAAGGTTTGATATTATGGCTACTGCTGATCTTGAATTCAATCTGAAAATTAACGGAACTCCCGAAGAAATAACTTCTATTCTCAATATCATGTTTGAATACTGCGAAGGCAAGAACGGTGTTTATTTTTCTTCCTGCCATGTGAAAACAGGTGACAGAGAATTTCACACGATCACCTCCGATAAGGAAGAGATCCTTTCTGCCTGCAGCAGCGGTGATACCGTCGTCGTAAGTACAATGGGGCCTTACGGCAGATACGGCGAGCTTGACGAGGTCGATATCTTCCGCGAAATGGCAGAAGCCGCTCCCAATGCCTCTTTCACCGCATCTGTAAGCGGATTTGCAGGCTATGCAGACCAGTCGCTCAATGCAGCTCTTGCAGACGGTTTACTGAAGGTTTCCACCTACTATCTGTCAGATGACTGCCGTGCTGATGGTGAGCGTGATTATTTTGAGTCGATCCTGCCTTATGATAAATTCATCGAGCTTTTCAAGCTTGACAGCGAAGAATTCGATGAGGAAATGTATGAGGATTTCCTCATCGATGCCATCGGCGACTATGACGGCGTAGGCGAATTTTTTGAGGAGACCGACTTTGATGAGTTTGTCGAAATGCTTGATGCGGAATGTCCTCTGACCGAGGAGGAATACGACGAGATTATTGAGGAGTTCACGGGTCTCTCTTCCGAGAGCTGCAGTGATTATCTCGAAAGAGAAGGCTATGCGCAGCAGGAGAGCTACACCTATGACCCTGTGGAAAAGAAGTATTCTGACGGCAGAGGCTCGAAGATGAAGTCAGGTGTTGCATACTCCATAAACGATGATATCCGTGCATATCTTGATTCCATCGGCCAGTCCAGTGACGACGAGGCAATCAATGCCCTTTCCGTTGAAGATGTTTATGCTATTCTTGCAGGCACCTACGGCAAGGAAGCTTCCACGGATACTGAAAAATGCAGCGATGATGAAGACTGCGATGACGATGACCCTGACCCTGCCTGCGAAGACGAAGAGGATGATGACACAGAGGAAGAAGTCTGTGAGGACGCGGTTTCTGAGCCTGTAACAGACACTGAGATTAAGAGCGAAGATGCCGAAGCAGAGGTTGAGGCAAAGGCAGAAGCCGAAACAGAAGCCAAAGAAGAGACCGACTCTCCCAAAAAGAAGAAATCCTTCCCCTTATGGCTTATCATATTGTTTGTTGCTCTTGTTCTTATCGGTGTCGTTGCCTATGCTTCGGGTTACGGCGAGAAGCTTTGGAATTATATTGCAGACCTGCTGAATTCCGCCGCAAGATTGCTCTGATCCTATTAAAAACTAATTGTAATATTTATGCTTAAAACTCCCCTCAGTTTACACCGAGGGGAGTTTTTTCTGTGCTTTTACTTCTTATTTCTTTTCAAAATTTGCCGTTATTTCCATGTCCTCTGTAAGGCTGAGGGTTATTTCCGCCTGCTGACCGCTGATATCGCCGCTCCAGCCTGTGAAAACATAGCCCTCTGCAGGCTCTGCGGTAAGGGTTATGTCAAAATCGGGGAAATATTTTCCTTCCCATGTGCCGTCAAGTTCGGGGGTAACGGTGTTTACTCTGACAGTTCCGCCTTCGGGTCTGTCAGCATTAAGGCGAATCACCTTTGCTTCACTCAGTCCGTAGCCGTCCTTTATCATGGCAACAGAATAGTCGTAGCGTCCGCTGATAAAATTACGGATATTATTAATTTCATTATTAAAATGCCATTCCTTATCCTTGTCGCTCATCTGTGCGACCCACGCAGGACCGTTGCGGCTGTACTGCTCGGGCATATAAGGAGCGAAGGCGCTCTTCATTTCATCAAGGATTTCAAGTGCGTCTTCGGGATTGAAGCAGGTGTTGCGAAGATCCATGAAGGTATTGATAAACTGCGCTCTGAATTCCCCGTTCTCCATCAACTTATTGAACAGCAATCCCCAGCCCCAGTCGGTATTCTGAACATGCTCCAGCGTGTTTTTCAAAGCACCGCCCTCGTTGGGACGGAAAGCAAGACCGAAATCATTGTCATACAGCATGAAACGCCATCTGCCGTCGGCATACTCGTTTGCGGAATCGGTCTCTCTTGCCCGCCAGACACGCCAGTTATTGCCTGCAAAAGCGCCGTCGCCATTGTCGATGTAGAGAAGAACCGCCATATAGTCAATGATGTTATCAATATCAGCATTGGCGCAGAGCCAGTTGTAATGCTCGGTCTGAGTGAAGTCGCGCCAGTAGATACTGCCCTCCAGCTCCTTGTAAAGCTCGATATCCTCAGGCTCGCCCTCGTCTACCTCCGCTTCACTGCCTACTACATTCTTGACTATTACGGCATTCTTGTCATCGATGCCGTAGTTATTCTCGATGTAATGCTCGGAATAATCCTCGGTAATACGGTAAATTCCCCAGTATTCACCGTTGATGAAAACAATGCACGGCTCGGAGCCCTGTGTTGCAAAACTGCGGTCAGACACAAGCACCTGAACATAGGGATCGCGCAGGAGGGTGAAGTAGTTGTCGTTGCCTCCGTTGCGCAGAATGAAGGTCTTGAACTCCTCAAGAGGCTGCTCACCGCTATCGTTCATAAGGTTCGTAATCAGAGGGTACTCAAGGCGCTTGGCTCCGTATTCCTCACGGGCATAGAGACGTAGGCTCTTCTGGTAATAGGTGCGTGTGGCTGTGCCCATGATGCGAATGCCCATGTTCTGCTCGATACCGAAAGAACCGTCATTCTCTATAAGCTGGAACAGCACCTCACGCTCCCATTCACGACCTTTCTGAGAAAAGTTGCCCTTGATTTCCCATGAGCCTTTGTTCTTTGCATCGGGGTCGGATGCCATCCATTCGTCGTAGAACTTGCCCATAACGTATATGCCTGTTTCGTAATCAAAAAGGCTGTCACTGTCAAGGACAAGGGAGACTATCTTTATATTCTTATAGTCAAGACCCACGAGGTAGGTCTCCGTTGTGACCTCACTCATTTCGCCGTTCTCTGAAAATGCCGCCGCACGGATAACCGTTCCCTTTTTGACCGTGGGAGGAGTATGGTCGGTTTCAAGAGATATTTTATTTGTTTCCACCGCCGCAAGGACATTCGGCTCCTTCGAACGATTGGCGATAACCATTCCTTCCTCGGGGAACACGGGTGAATCCGCAGTCGGGATGCTTCCGTCAAGGGTATAGCGCACCGTTGTGCCGCTGTCGGCACTGACCGTCAGCGTAAATTCCTTTTCATAGGCGCCTGTTTCGTGGCTGAAGCAAGGTGCTTCTATAACGCCGTCAGTATCAACGGCAGTATCGCCGCCCTTTGCGCACCCTGCCCCAAGGCAGAGAGCTGCAATAACCGCAATGGCTGTAAAAATGAGAAGCAATCGGCGTTTCATTATTTGTCCTCCCTGTTGTGCGTTTATTTTATTCAGTATACCACAGATATTCTCTTTTTTGCAATGAGGAGGCTATAATAAAGCATCTGATCTTTCTTACTGCAGCTTGTGTAAACTCTGTCATTTTCTCGCCGTCGGTATAACCGCAAAAGCAAACCCACCTCGGAGAAATCCGAGGTGGGTTATTGCATTTAAGCTAAGCCATTCATTTTCAGCCTATTTTTATGGTATTGAAAAGTGCAAGCATGATCTGATAAAGTCCTTCGTACATCTCATTGGTGAAATGAGCCTCGATGACTATGCATCCGGAATTGGTGGGGATAATGAAGTAGTGGGTATTGTAGTCGGGTGCGATGTTGTTTCCGTCACAATATACGGCGACAGCGTCGTAGCTGCCCACACGGGTGTTCTCGGTCATAACGCTCTTGTAGCTGTCTGTGTAGTCCCGCTGAAGGAGGTCGGCAAGCTGTTCGGGAGTGTGGGTATTGTCGGCATATATGTCATAATATACACTCGTGCCATCCTCCCATGCGTCGTAGGTGAAGGTGTCAATGTTCTCGAAGACGCTGTAGGAGAAGTATTCGGGAGCTGTGGCGATGGTGGTATCGAAGTTAACGACACGGAGGGTCTCCACGGGAATCTTTTCCACAACGCCTTCACGGCTGACCTCAATATAACTCTTTTCAAATTCTATCTCGGCGTCCACGTTCTCCTTGTTATCCTGTACAGGCTTGACCTTTACGTTTTGGAGCACAGAAAAATCGAAGGTGTTTGCAAGATCCTTAAGATCGTCAAATGTTATTCCGATATCAGTGCCGCCCATGACGTTGATGGTGACAAAGCACGAATCAAATTCTGCAATAATCACCGATTTATATTCCGATATGGCTGCCGTGAGCTCAACCCCTGAATCGGTCACGATCATCTGCTCCTGATAGTCTTCAATATCTCCGATGTTGAGGAAAACAGGATCGAACACGCCTTTTACAGAACGGCTGAACTGATAATCCACTGACAGACGACCGGCTGTTGCATTAAATATGCCGTCATATCTGAAAGTACCGTCATCGTACATATATCCGCTCAGTATGCTGCTGTATGCATCATCGGAAAACTCTTCATGGTCGTAGTCGGTGATAACAAAATCTCCTATAACCGTATTCCCGTCTTCGAAAGACATTTCTTTAAAGCCGCTGTGAAGCGATAATCCGTATTTTGCGGTGATCTCATCGATCTTGTCAGCCATCTCCTGTGTGTATGCTCCGCACTGTTCGTACTTCTGCTCAACAGGAATTTCTCCGTTGCCCAATCCCTCAAGTATTGAGCCGTCAGGGTCGTAGCTTTCCGTGAATGCCTTCCACTCGGCTGCTGCCTTGTATTCATTACTGCCGGTAAATCCGGAAAGACTCATCGTACTTTTGATTTCGGGATCATTGCTCCCAACAAGAGTATCTCTTAAACCGAATAAATTTGTTGCAAATGCTGCGGTTGCAAATGCTGTAAGCAGGCACAGCACCGCCACAAGCATAAGAGTTCTTTTTGTAAATTTCCTCTGGTATTTCATTGTCTTTCTGACCTCACTGTTCTCTATGATTTTGTCGTCAATACATTCCATGGCACTATACAAATCGTTTCTATTCATGGAAATAACCCTCCTTTGAAAGGTGGCTTCGCAAACGATTGCGCACTCGGCTGAGCGTCACGTTTACAAGGTTTTCGCTTATATCGTAACGTTTTGCGATCACTTTGATCGGCTCTGAAAAGAAATATCTTCTGACAAACAGATTCCGATCTCTCTCGGGCAGGGACGCCGTAAACTGATTGATAACCTCACCAAGCTCTTTTACGTTTACCTGACCCTCCACATCCGATTCGTCCGCAATGCATTCAGCCAGCTCTTCAAGCACAAGCATGGTATTTCCCCCACCGCGCTTGAGTGACCGTCTCGCCTTGTATCTGTCAAAGGACAGATGACGGGTTATCTTTGCAAAAAACACTTTAAGTACGGTCGGTATGGTGGGCGGTATAGCGTTCCATGCTCTCAGCCATGTATCGTTTACGCACTCCTCGGAATCCTCTGCGTCATCCAGTATACCGTTTGCGACAGCAAAGCAGTATGAACCGTATTTATCCATGGACGCGGAGATTGCTTCGGAATCTTTGCTCAGGTAGAGTTCTATGATCTTGGAATCGTCCATTGTGAGCCTCCTTTCAGGCAGTTTAAGGATCCTTTCACCCCATAAGACGACAATCGGAGGAAAAACTTACAGGTAAAATAAAATTAATTTTAAGTAATCTGATAAATTGTTCCGACACTCCTTCTGAGTACATACTCAAAACACAATCCCGAACAGTGAAAGGATTGCATTCGGAGTGCCCATAGAATAAATATTATCGAATCGCTTTTTCTCCGATTTCTTTTATCCTGCTGTATGATTCTTCCATCCTGTAAAATTGGTTTAAGTGCAGTAAAGTCAATGCAGTAATATATCTTCGCTTTTCGTTAAGCCCTCTCATATGAGATTATTACATAGTAGTATATAATAAATCGTGCAATTTCACAAGCAAGGTGTATTTATATCAATAAATAGTTGTTCGATTTTTGTGAATTAAGTTGCTATGCAGCGCAATCTCTTATTTGTTTTTCTTGATTGCAGCCTGTGGCGCTGTTATTCGGGCATCCATTTCGTCAATTGTGCATTTATTATAAAAAACACGCCAGTTCAGCGCATGATTATGAACATTGCACTACCGAAAACAACGGTGTTTGTTATTTTATACAAAAATAATTTCACCTCTTTACTTTTTTGTGCATTAGTGTTAAAGTAAACATGACAAAAGAAAGCGGACAGCTTTCACACTAAAGGAGGAAAAAAAGTGAAAAAATTTATTGCTCTTCTTCTCTCAGTTCTTATGCTGGTAACCATCTTCGCTGCTTGCGGCAAAGATGAAGGAACCAAGGTCTCTATCTTCTGGTACGATGAGAGTGACGTTTATCTCAGCTCCGTACGTTCAGCTCTGAATGCTGAGCTCGACAAGAGAGGCATTTCCTATGACAACCAGTACGCAGCAAACGATCAGGCTAAGCAGCTTGACCAGGTCAAGACCGCTATCGCAGGCGGCTCCAAGCTCCTCGTAGTTAACCTCGTAACTTCCGGTTCCACCGACGCTGCAGAAGAGATTCTCGCAGCAGCTGGTGATGTTCCCGTTATCTTCTTCAACCGTGCAATCGGCACCGATGGCGCTGACGTTACCGTTCTCAGCAAGTATTCAACAACTTGCTTCATCGGTACCGATGCTCCCGAAGCAGGCCACATGCAGGGCAAGATGATCGGCGATTACCTCGTAGCTAACTACGATGCAGTTGACCTCAACGGCGACGGCGTTATCTCCTACGCACTGATGAAGGGCGACGAGGCTAACGTTGAGGCTATCTATCGTACCCAGTACGGTGTTGAGGATGCCAATGCTGTTCTTACCGCAGCAGGCAAGCCCGCTATCAAGTACTTCGACGCTTCCAATCCTGACTGCTATCAGGTTGACCTCGGCGGCGCATGGTCCGCAGCAGCAGCTAAGGAATACATGGACACCAACTTCGTTTCCTTCAACGAGGCTAACGGCAACCTGATAGAGCTAGCTATCTGCAACAACGACGGTATGGCTGAAGGCGTTATCGCTTCTCTCCAGGAGAAGGGCTACAACACCGAAGGCAAGCACACCGTTCCCGTATTCGGCGTAGACGCTACTGATAATGCTAAGGCTCTCATCGCTGACGGTGCTATGGCAGGTACAGTTAAGCAGGACGCAGACGGTATGGCAGCTGCAGTTGCACAGACCATCGAGTCTGTTGCAGGCGGCAAGACTCCTGTTGAGGCTCTCAAGGACCTTACCTCCGATGCAAGATTCACCCTCGCAGCTGATTCCAACGCTAAGCTGTTCGTTGCTTACGCTCCTTACACCGGTGACTAATCGCTGAAGCAGCTTAAAATTCAGGTAAACTGATTTCGGATTTCCGGCAGCTGTCGCCACGGCGGCAGCTGCCTTTTCAGTAAAAACACATTTTCATGGCTCCATCTGAACTCAATAATAACGCAGTAAGGGAGGGTCGCCGGATGGAACAAAATGTTCTTCTCAAAATGGTAGGCATTACAAAGACATTTCCGGGCGTAAAGGCTCTGGATAATGTATCGCTGGAAGTAAAGGCTGGCACCGTTCACGCACTTATGGGTGAAAACGGTGCGGGCAAATCCACGCTCATGAAATGTCTGTTCGGCATTTACAATAAAGATGATGGTCAGATTTTCCTTAACGGCAAGGAAGTAAACTTCAAGAGCAGCCGCGAAGCACTTGACAACGGAGTTGCAATGGTGCATCAGGAACTCAATCAGGCACTCAAGCGCAGTGTTATGGATAATATCTGGCTCGGACGTTACCCCAAGATCGGCGGCATAGCCGTTGATGAGAAAAAGATGTACAATGAAACGATGAAGGTCTTCGAGGAACTGAAGATAAACGTCGATCCCAAGCGCATCATGAGTACCATGCCTGTATCTCAGCGCCAGATGGTTGAGATAGCAAAGGCAGTTTCCTACAATTCAAAGGTCATAGTATTTGACGAACCCACATCCTCGCTGACAGAAGAGGAAGTTGAGCATCTCTTTGATATTATCAACATGCTTCGCGACAAGGGTGTCGGAATAATCTACATCTCCCACAAGATGGCGGAGATAAAGAGAATAGCGGACTACATAACCGTCATGAGAGACGGTCAGTGGGTCGCAACAGAGCCCTCTGAAAAGCTGGAGATGAAGGATATCATCAGGCTGATGGTCGGTCGTGAGCTTACAAATCAGTTCCCGCCAAAGACCAACGTACCCGGTGATGTTTATCTCAAGGTCGAGGGTATATCGGGAACATACAACCAGCTCAAGGATGTTTCCTTTGAGGCAAGACGCGGTGAGATAGTCGGCCTTGCAGGACTTGACAGCTCGGGCAGAACAGAAACGCTTGAGAGTATTTTCGGTATCAGAACAAGAAAGAGCGGAAAGATTTCTCTCGACGGAAAGCCCTGTCTTAACCGCAGTGCGCAGGAGTCCATCAAAAACGGCTTTGCACTGCTTACGGAAGAGCGCCGAGCCACAGGTATATTCGGTGTTCTGAGCATAAAGGAGAATACCGTTATCTCAAGCCTTAAGCGCCATCTGAAACACGGTCTGTATCTCAGCGAGAAATCTCAGCGCGAGGACACTCAGCGCTACATAGATATTTTACGCACAAAAACCCCGTCACAGGATACAAAGATACGCAGTCTCTCGGGCGGTAACCAGCAGAAGGTCATCATCGGACGCTGGCTGCTGACAGATCCTGAGGTTCTTCTCCTGGACGAGCCTACACGAGGCATCGACGTCGGTGCAAAGTATGAGATCTATCAGCTTATCCAGGATCTTGCAAACAAGGGCAAGACCGTTCTGATGGTATCTTCCGAAATGCCCGAACTGCTTGGCGTATGCGACAGAATAGTCGTAATGTCCGGCGGCCGCGTTGCAGGCGAAGTGGATGCACAGAACACCACTCAGGAAGAGATAATGACCCTGGCTGCAAAGTACGTATAAGGAGGCAGATTACAAATGGTCAATCCCATACAGAGAATCAAACAGACCGCTGCTGATTACAAGCAGATGGACGCAAAAGATAAGAAACGCTATTGGGCAGACGGTATACTCAATAATGCGCTCTACATTCTCATGGCAATATTCATCATTTATACCGCAATCGTAAAACCCAACTTCCTCTCCCTCGGTTCAATCGCCAACCTTATCACTCAGGTTGCGGCATATATCCCCATGGCACTGGGTATCGCAGGCTGTATCGTTCTGACCGGTACTGACCTTTCTGCAGGCCGTATACAGGGTCTGACCGCTGCTATCGCAGGCGTTATGCTCCAGAAGAGCGGCTTTGTTAACAAGATGTTCGACAGCCTCCCCAAGGTAAACATCTGGTGGATACTTGTTGCACTTCTTGCTGTTGTCGCAGTCGGCGCACTCATCGGTGTTGTCAACGGCTTCTTCGTTGCAAAGTTCAACCTGCATCCCTTTATCGTTACCCTTTCAACCCAGCTGATCACCTACGGTATCATTCTGTGGTTCTTCTCCCTCAACGGCAACAACAGCCAGCCCATCTCCGGTCTTGATGACAAGTACAAGAAGTTCGTAACAGGCGAGATGTTCCGCCTCGGCGGTATTGCTGTTCCTTGGTATGTTCTCTACGCAATCCTTCTTACCGCTCTTATGTGGTTTATCTGGAACAAGACCACCTTCGGCAAGAATATGTTTGCAGTAGGTTCCAACGCAGATGCCGCAAAGGTTTCCGGCGTTAACGTATTCCTTACCACCGTTCTCGTACACACCCTCGCAGGTGCAATGTACGGCTACACAGGCTTCATCGAAGGTGCTCGCAGCGGCTCCGTTGCAGCAGGTACAGGTCTTAACGCAGAGTGCGACGCTATCGCAGCATGCGTTATCGGCGGCGTATCCTTCGTCGGCGGTACCGGTAAGATAAGCGGAATTATCATGGGCGTTTTCGTTCTCCGTATAATCTTCGTTGCACTTACTATGCTCGGTGTTGACTCTTCCAGCCTTTACATCATCAAGGGTGCTATCATCCTCTGCGCATGCGCACTTGATATGCGCAAGTATCTGGTGAAGAAATAATGAGTAATTTTCCCGAAGAAAACAAAAAATACGATGAGGAAAACGGCATACCTGAAAGTGCCGACACTCCTTCTGAGGAAATAAGCGAGCAAGGCACTGAGGCGAAAGCCGAAGAACCTAAAACCAGAGAGTTTCGCGGACTTTACAAGTATGTGAAGATTCCCGTAAAGGCTCTCGATATAATCATAATAGTCTGCATTGCCGTAATAATCATTGTTATGGCAATCGATCTGAGAAATCCGGGCTTCACCATTTCATTTGATTCCAAGGGCGGCACAGATGTGCCCGCACAGAATCAGATGTACGGACAGCTTCTGGATGAACCCGAGCCTCCCACAAGAGAAGGCTATGTATTTACCGGCTGGTACACCGACTATGCCTGCTATGACATATGGGACATGGAAAATGACCGTGTAGAAGCAGATATGACGCTGTATGCCGGCTGGGAAAAATCATAAACCAAAACAGCGCCTTCGTTTGTAGAATCATGTTCTGACAATGAAGGCGCTGTTTTCATTCCGCTCTCTTCATCTTCGTCTTATTGATGATATCCCCCAATAAAAAGCAGGCGAAGACAACATATTAGCTTCGGTTGGATTTCAAGCCCGACTCTCAGCTTTGAAACAAACCTCTGTATCGGCGAAAGGAGAAGCAATGGAAATAAACACACTGCTTAATAAACTCGAAAACAACAGCTTTATGCCTGTATTCAGTCTGCTTTACGGCTCTGACGACAAGGCTCTCCTCTATCAGAAGGAGCGATATATTGAAGCTGTAAAAGACTTTTCCCGTATCTTCCCCGGAAGAACGGAAATAAGCATATTCTCTGCCCCCGGCAGAACGGAGATCGGAGGAAACCACACCGATCACCAGCACGGTTGTGTACTTGCGGCTGCCGTAAATCTTGACGTTATCGGCATTGCCGCGTTCAATTCCGAAGGCGTTATCCGTGTCAAATCCAAAGGCTATGATGCGTTTGAGGTCAGGCTCTCCGATCTTGAAGTGAGAGACGGCAAAAAGGATTCCTCGGATATAGTCAGAGGTATCGCCGCAAAATTCATCGATATGGGCGCGGCAATTGGCGGATTTGATCTCTATACCACCTCCGATGTTCTGAGCGGCAGCGGCATTTCTTCCTCCGCGGCATTCGAAACACTCATCGGCACGATAATCGACGAGCACTATAACGGCGGTAAGGCGGGCGCTGTGGAAATCGCAAAAATCGGTCAGTATGCCGAAAATGTATATTTCGGCAAGAACAGCGGCCTTATGGATCAGATGGTAAGTTCGGTAGGCGGTCTTGTGGCAATTGATTTTGCCGATACCGAAAAGCCTGTGATAAACAGCTTTAAATGCGACTTTGAAGCTCAGGGCTACTGTACGTGCATCACCGACACAAAGGGAAGTCACGCCGACCTGACCGATGACTACACCTTTGTGCGTTCGGAGATGGAGGCTGTTGCCGCTCAGTTCGGTGAAAGCTATCTGCGTCCCGTGGACGAGCAGGCATTCTATGAGCGTCTTCCCGAAATTCGCCTTGCCTGTTCGGATCGTGCGGTTCTGAGAGCTGCGCACTTTTTCAGTGAAAACAAACGTGCGCAGGACGAAGCCGCGGCACTTATGAACGGTGATTTTAACCGATTCCTCGAACTTGTCAGAGAATCGGGTGACTCTTCCGCAAATCTCCTGCAGAATCTCTATTCTGTTTCCAAGCCCACCAATCAGGAGATTCCGCTTGCTATTATGGCAAGCAAACGAATTCTGAACGGCAGAGGTGCTGTGCGAGTACACGGCGGAGGTTTTGCAGGAACGATTCAGGCATTCGTACCGCTTGATCTTGCAGATGAATACATCAGGGAAATGGACAGAATTTTCGGAGAGAAATCCTGCATGAAGATGCGTATAAGACCCTTTGGCGGAATTGAAATAACAAAGGAGTGCGAGTAATATGAGTATTCTTGTTTTAGGCGGCGCAGGCTATATCGGTTCCCATACTGCTCTTGAGCTTGTCAGGGCAGGTCATGATGTTGTCATTGCCGATAATCTTGTAACAGGCTACCGCAAGGCTGTTCCCGAAAAGGCACGATTCTATGAGGGTGATCTGCGTGATTTTGATTTCCTCGATAATCTTTTCAAAACCGAGAAAATTGACGCTGTAATTCATTTTGCCGCCTATTCTCTGGTTGGCGAAAGCGTCACAAATCCTCTGAAATACTACGACAATAACCTTTACGGCACCAAGGTTTTGCTTGATGCCATGGTCAACAACGGCATCGATAAGATAGTATTCTCCTCTACCGCAGCAACCTACGGAGAGCCGGAGAACATTCCCATTCTTGAGAGCGACCGCACCTGCCCGACCAACCCCTACGGCGAAACCAAACTGGCTATGGAAAAGATGTTCAGCTGGACGGCAAAGGCTCACGGTCTGAGATATGTTTCCCTGCGTTATTTTAACGCCTGCGGTGCTGACGAGAGCGGAGCCATAGGCGAGGCTCACAATCCCGAAAGTCATCTTATCCCGCTTATTCTCCAGGTTCCCAACGGCAAGCGAGAATCCATCTCCATATTCGGAAACGATTATAACACCCCTGACGGCACCTGCATTCGTGACTATATTCATGTCACCGACCTTGCTCAGGCTCATATTCTCGCCGTTAAGTATCTTGAAAACGGCGGAGAGAGCGACATCTTCAACCTCGGCAACGGCATCGGCTATTCGGTGCGTGAGGTCATTGACACCGCAAGAAAGGTGACGGGCCACCCCATTCCCGAAGTCGAAGTGCCCAGACGTGCAGGCGACCCTGCAATGCTCGTCGCATCAAGCGAAAAGGCAAAGAGCGTACTCGGCTGGAAGCCTGAGCACGACAGCCTCGAGGAAATAATCGCCAGTTCATGGAACTGGCACAAAAATCACCCCAACGGCTATAATGACTGATAAAGGAGAGTGGCAGCATGATTTACTCCGCAGTACAGACACTCATTGACTATGCGCTCAAAAACGAGCTCATCACAGCAGATGACATCTATGTTGTGCGAAATCGCCTTATGGAAGCGCTGGGGCTTTCCGATTGGGAAGAAACTACTGCAGACTGCTCCGAAAAGAGCATTGATGAGATTCTGCTGCCTCTTATAGAATATGCCTGCGAAAACGGCATAATTGCCGATACTGCAAACTCTCGTGACCTGTTTGATACAAAGCTGATGGGCGAGTTAACTCCTATGCCCAGAGAGATCGTCGCAGAGTTCAGACGCAGATATGCAGACTCGCCTGAGTCGGCAACCGACTGGTATTTTGACATAAGCAAAAAGCTCAATTATGTGCGTGCAGGCAGAATCGAGCGCGACCTTAAGTGGCTGTATGAAAGCGAATACGGCACTCTTGATATAACCATCAACTGCTCAAAGCCCGAAAAGGATCCGCGTGACATAGCAGCCGCAAAAACGCAGAAGTCGGTCGCATATCCCAAATGCCAGCTTTGTCCCGAAAACGCAGGCTTTGCAGGTCACGCATCACACCCTGCTCGGCAGAATCTTCG
>JAZSJQ010000017.1:0-30495 GCA_045534445.1 Acutalibacteraceae bacterium | reverse complement strand
AGTCCCACCACCGGCACCAGAAAATAACCCACATTTGTCTACGTCAAGGTTGAGTCATTTTGTGTAGAATAAATCCCTAACGGGATTTGTGAAATGCACTTCGTGCGTGAAATATTGCTTCGCAATGTGAAATACCTGCGGGCGTGGGTGGATTTATTTCATTTCACATTCGGTGGAATGCCGAATATTTCACAATGACCGCAGGTCATTATTTCACATCCGAAGGATATTTCACTTTAACTTTTCTAACGATTATGATATTATTTAAGCAAGAAAGGCGGTGTTAACATGGCTGAATCAAAACTTCGGGTACTTTCAACTGATTTTGCGGTGAAAATCATTAAACTCTGCGAAACGATCAAAGGACATTATTCCCTTGTGAATCAGTTAGAGCGTTCCGCAACTTCCATTGGTGCCAACATTCACGAAGCAAATTATGCTCACGGTAAGCCTGATTTTATTGCAAAGCTGCAGATTGCATTAAAGGAATGCTATGAAACGGAATATTGGTTGGAGTTGTTTGTGAAATCCGATATTCTGAATAGAGAAACGGCAGTTGACCTATATAATCAATGCGGTACAATCCGTCGTATATTGATTGCTTCCATCAACACTGCAAAGGAGAACAGCAAGTGATAGATATAACAAATTGGCTAAATTCCTTTCAAGGCAAGCTGCGTGAAGTCTTTGTTGATCGCGTTTGGTTTGTTGGTTTGCAAGGCAGCTACGGCCGAGGGGAAGCGACAGAAACAAGCGATATTGATGTTGTTGTAATTCTGGATGAATTGTCTGCTACGGACATCGAAACATACAATGCAATGTTGGATACACTCACTCACAGAGAATTGGTTTGCGGTTTTCTCTCAGGCAAAAACGAGCTTTTGAATTGGGAACCCTCTGATCTGTTTCAATTTTGTTATGACACTATGCCAATCAAAGGCAGCCTTGATGAAGTATTATCATTGGTTGATAGAGGCGCTGTTAACCGAGCAATTAAAATTGGTGTGTGCAACATATATCACGGCTGTGTGCACAATATGCTCCATGAAAAAAGCGAAGTAATTTTGCGTGGATTGTATAAATCCGCTTCTTTTGTTATACAGGCGATTGTATTCAAACAAACCGGAAACTACATCAAACAACAAAAAGAGCTGCAACTTTTGGTATCATCAAACGACAAGGTGATCGCAGATACTTTTGTATATCTTAAAAACGGTGGTAAAGTTGATTTTAGCAAAATGTCCGAAACGTTATTTGCTTGGTGCAAAAAGCAACTTACAAACAACGGATAATCACACTACTTTTGCTTGCTTTTACCTCATTTCTGCTCCGTTTGGTTACTCTTTCGCAAAAGCCCCACTTTTGTCAGACAGACAAAAGTGGGGCTTTTAATAATCCTATTACAGAAAATGGTGATAATGCGAATGTTATAAAATTATCGCAGTGTCGTATCTTATTTCAGCGTATCCCTCAGAGTCAGGGAAACAGGCAGACAGACAGTGCCGCTGTTTTCCTTTTTGTTTTCGATTATATCTATAAGGGAACGTACGGCGGTGCGCCCGATCTCATCGAGGGGCTGATGTACGGAGGTAAGCTTTTTTATACCGAGCTCACAGATATTGAGATCATCAAAGCCGGATATAACTATCTCATTTCCTATGTCCATTCCCGCACTGTAAGCATAATTCAGCGCACCCATGGCAAGAGTGTCGGTCTCGGCAAAAATCGCTGTGGGAGGCTCATCAAGACAATTAAAGAATCTCATGGCAGAAAAACCGGTCTGAGCGGTGTGAGAGCCGTAGAAGAAATACTCATCAGAACAGGTTAGACCGTGTTCTGCAAGGGTACTGCGGAACTCTGCCTGCTTCAGCCGCGAAGAAGCCGGACGGTGTCTCATTGAGATATAGCCTATACTCTTATGACCGTTCTCGATCATTTTTTCAACTGCCATTCTTGCGCCCTGACGGTAATCGCAGGTTATGGTGAGCAGCTCGGATTTATCCACAGGCTCACAGCAGATGACCGACGGGATCTGACGGTTTATGTCATCAAGCTCATGGCTGTCAAAGAAGGTGCCGAGAAAAATGAAGCCTTTGACCATATCCTTCAGAAGTCTGCGAACCACAGTATGCTCATAATCCCTGTCGTCGTTGCAGGCGCTGATAAGGAGGGTGTAATCGTTTGCGATTGCCTCCTGGGTCATTGCGTCAACCAGTCTTCCGTAAAACGAAGAAAGCTTGTACGGAAGGATAACCATTATAGATTTATTCACTCCGTTTTTCAGTATGCGTCCGGCAGGGTTAGGAGAATAACCGAGGGTGTCAATTGCGGCGCGTACTCTCTTTTTGATTTTTTCGGAAACATTGGATGATTCATTAATAACTCTTGATACTGTTGCGGTAGATGTACCCGCAAGTTTTGCTACATCTTTTATTGTTGCACTCATCAGATCAACTCCGTGTTTGCTTAATATTTAATTAATATTAACACTTTCATAACGGTTTTACAACTAAAAAATTCGATATTAATAATTTTTTGCGTGATTTATAAGTGATGGCGAAGATATGATCGATAATTGTAATGATAATGCAATTATGATATAATATAAAAGTACATGATACTTTGAAGAGAGGTGTGATATTGTGAACATCACTAAAATAAGTATAAAGCTGTCGTATCTGCTGCGCCATTGCAAAGAGCCGCTCTATATTGAGCTTGATGGAGGGTGGGCATCTGCGGATATTATAATTGAAGTGCTGGGAGAACGGTTTTCGGGAATGAATCGTCAGGTGCTTGATGAAATCGTGAAAACAGATAATAAGAACCGATATTCATATAATGAACAGGGGGATAAAATACGGGCGAATCAGGGGCATTCAATTCCGGGAGTCAAAATCGAAATGCAGCAGCCTGAGCCGCCCGAACTGCTGTATCACGGAACCGCAAAGCGTTTTCTGCCGGGTATCCTAAAAGAAGGACTTAAACCTATGAGCAGACAGTATGTTCACATTTCCTCTGACTATGATACAGCGGTCACGGTTGGGAAAAGACATGGGGAACCGATTGTACTGGCAGTGCGGGCAAAGGATTATATCGAGGCAGGTCATAAGCTTTACCGCTCGGAAAACGGAGTGTGGCAGGCAGAGTATGTGCCGACGGAATTTCTGTATTTGTATGATGAAGAATAATTTATGATGTATTAGGCTTTGACTTGCACTTTGCGGCAGAAAATAGTATAATAAAAATAATAGAGAAACTCTGTGTTAAAAGAGTTTGATAAAGGAGTAAAAACTATGAAAAGCTCATTTCGCTGGTATGGTGACAGTGATCCCGTGACCCTTGAATATATCAGACAGATTCCCGGTATGCGTTCCATCGTCAGCGCAGTTTACGATGTTAAGCCCGGTGAGATATGGCCTGAAGAAAGCATAAAATATGTTGCGGACCGCTGTCGCGAGAACGGTCTTGTTTTCGATGTCGTTGAATCTATTCCCGTAACTGAGGATATCAAGCTCGGCACCGAAAACAGAGACAAGCATATCGAGGTTTTCTGCGAGAACATGAGAAGATGTGCAAAGTACGGCATAAAGTGCGTTACCTATAACTTCATGCCTGTTTTTGACTGGACAAGAACCCAGCTTGACAAAGTCGGGGAAGATGGCTCCACAAGCCTTGTAATGTATTGGGAGGATATGAAGGGTCTTGATCCTCTCAAGGACGACATTCATCTTCCGGGCTGGAATTCCAGCTATACTCAGGACGAGGTACGCGAACTTATCAATGCCTACGGCGAGATAGGGGAGGAAGGGCTTTGGAATAACCTGCAGTATTTCCTTGAAAAGGTGATTCCCGTTGCAGAGGAATGCGGCATTGTAATGGCGATCCATCCCGATGATCCTCCTTATCCCATTTTCGGGCTTCCCAGAATCATAACCTGTGAGGAAAACCTCGACAGATTCTTGAAGCTTTATGACAGCCCGGCAAATTCGCTCTGTCTCTGCACAGGCTCTCTCGGCTGTTCACCCAAGAATGACATTCCGGCGCTTACTGCGAAATACGCGAAGATGAACCGTATAGGCTTCATGCATCTGAGAAATGTATTGATTCTTGAGGATACCAGCTTTGAGGAATCGGGACATCTTACAGGTAAGGGCAGTCTTGATATGAATGCGATAATCAAGGCTCTTGTGGATAATGGATTTGAAGGTTATTTCAGACCTGACCACGGCAGAATGATCTGGGGCGAAACAGGCAAACCGGGCTACGGACTTTTCGACCGTGCTTTGGGCAGTGCGTATATCAACGGACTCATCGAAGCAAACGGCGGAAAAATTGAGGAATAAAATAATCAAAGACGCGGTTTTTCGACCGCGTCTTGTTTTTTGCAGGTTGTTGTGGTATCATCGAAAAAATATGTTTTGTGAAAACGGCTGAAACTTAAGTCTTGAAGCTCATCGGCAGAAAAGGAGAAGCTGAGGATGAACAGAATTAGTATTGAAGAGATGAAATCTCAGGGCAAGAAAATAGAAACAAAATATATAATAGGTGCAGTGATCCTTTTTGCGGTGCTGATAGTGTTGTTTGTTGTGACCTGTACAAAGGGGCCGACAGGCAGTGCGGATGAAGAAAGCGTTGAGGCAGATGTAAAAGCTGAATGGGATACAGAAATAAGGATAAACGAGGTAATGACAGATAATACACTTTTTCTCCCTGCCGCCAACGGAAAGTATTATGACTGGATAGAGCTTTATAATTCGGGCGCTGAATCGGTTGATCTGTCCGGCTGTTATCTCAGCGACAATGAAAACAAGCTTGATAAGTATCTTATAGAGGAGCTTGTCATTGAGCCGGGAGAATATAAGCTTATTTATATGTCGAGGCTGTCGGGTATTGATGAGAACGGATATATCCACACAAGTTTCGCTCTTTCATCTCTCGGAGAGACAATATATCTGTCGGACGCCATGGGGAATATGATCAGCGTGTTCACCGTTCCCGAAAGCAGAAGCAACGTATCCTACGGCATACTTGATAATAGGCTTTCGTGGATGTCCTCACCGACCCCGGGCGCAGAAAACTCGGGCGCAGGCGCTGAAGATATCGAGACACTGGAATATGAAATTATTGATGTCAGGATCAATGAGTATATGACGGATAACAGATCCATAATTTACGATTGCGAGGGCGATTATAACGATTGGGTAGAGCTGTACAATATATCCGATGAGAAAATAGATCTTGGCGGATACAAAATGACAGATAACCCTTTGAATATTGATAAATGGGAGTTTCCTGAGGGCACAGAGATGGAAGCAGGAGGATATCTGCTGATATTCTGCTCAGGTAAGGATAAAATCGATGCCGCAGGTTATATACATACAAACTTCCGACTTGGCGGAGACGACACGAATATAATGATATATTCGCCGCAGGACAGGCTCTGCACAGAAACAGAACTTGCATTTATACCTGACAATTCATCCTACGGATGTATATATACAAGCGAAAGTGATACCTGCGCATATTTTTCAAAGCCCACACCGGGCAAAGAAAATACGACTCCTGCGGTATATTACACCGAGGCACAGCTCAAGAAAATGCAGGGGATATTTGAATAAAAGAAAACACAGCCGCAGCAATCATATGCTGCGGCTGTGCTGATGTTTTGGAAAGCAAAATCAAAACCGGTTATTCTGCATCGACGACCTTTGTGAAGGTGTACATTTCGCTGTCACAGCCCATGACATACATTTCGTCATTGTCAGGGGAGAAATCGTACACTACGAACCAGAGATCCATGCCTGACTGGAAATACATACCCTTCTGGGCGGTGAAATAATTGATCTCTTCAGCAGCTTCACCCCAGGGAAGGTTTGAATATACAAATTCCTTTTTGGAATCTGTTGCATCAATTACAGCGTCTCCGCACTGCCATTTATTTCCATAGAATTTAAGGGTGAAGAAGAAGGGTGCTTTGAGAGCCTCGGCGGTCTCGGGGAATTCATCGGTATAGGGCTCAAGAAGGAGCTTAAGTCCCTGAGTGACATCGTAGCTTGCTGATACACTGCCTTCGGTGGTGTAATGGAAATAACAGAGTGCAAAATATGCCTCAGCAAGCATATTTTTGCCGTAGTACTTGTAGAAAAGCTCGGATGCCTCAGCGTACTTGCCATCCTCGTACATCAAAAGAGCAATCTCAAGTTCACATTCAGCAGCAAGCAGTTCGCTGTCATTGTAGTCCTCAAGCTCAAGGAAAAGCTCTCTTGCTTCCTCGTACTTTCCGTTTTCGTACATATTGTATGCCTTGAAGTATTTTGCACCGAGAATATAGGCCTCAGCGGCAGACTTATCATCGAGAGATTCAAACTGCTTTATTGCATCGTCAAATTCGCCGTCAATAAGAAGCGCCTCGCCGTAGCTTACGATACATTTCTGAGCTCTCTCCTCAGAATCGGAATAATCACCCAGAGAAGTATAAAGCTCGTAAGCCTCTATGTAATATCCGTTATTGAAAAACTCCTCAGCTTCATTATAGTCGCATTCGAGGCTGAGTTCTTTAAAGGGAGAGATAAAGCCGAGCTTTGAAGAAATGCCTCTTGCGGTGCTGTAATCACCTGCGTCAAGTTTGGCTGACGCAATGTGATAAAGACCGAATACGCCTCCTGTCAGAAGAACAAGCAGGGAAGCAATGATGAT
Source organism: Acutalibacteraceae bacterium (assembly GCA_045534445.1). Lineage (GTDB taxonomy): Bacteria > Bacillota > Clostridia > Oscillospirales > Acutalibacteraceae > JAISGQ01. Next base: position 23,799 of record JAZSJQ010000017.1, on the reverse strand, counting down.
GATCGCAATGAGCCAGCCCTTGGCTTTCTTTTTGGGCTTGGATTTCTGTTCCTCAACGGCTTCCTCAGCGACTTCCTCGGTAGTTTCCTCAGCGGCTTCCTCAGCGGCTTCCTCAGCGGCTTCCGCAGTGACTTCCGCAGTGACTTCCGCAGTGGTCTCTTCAGCAGGAACCTCGACAGCCTCTTCGGCAACTTCTGCTGCAGCTTCAATGATTTCGGGTTCATTTGCTGTTGCTTCAGATACTGTTTCTTCTGCGATTGCTTCAATGTTTTCAATACTCTTTTCCATTTTGACTCCTCCTTTTTGATTAAAGCAGTTATGCTTTGGATAATCATAGCACGAAAATTTTTCCAAAACAAGAGGTTTCACAAAATCTTTTGAAACTGCACGAATGTGAAAACACCCCGCATTGCAGCGGGGTGTCAGAGAAAAAGGTCTCAGTGCGGGATGAGGCTGTTTACAAAGTTATGCATTTCAGCATTGGATGAAACATATCTTGCCTGCTCAATAATGCTTTTCTGTTTGTTTTTCGGCAGAGCGGCGAAGTATTCCATGGCATAAATATTTCGCGACAATGCCATTCCGAAACCAACGGGAAGATCTTCAAAACTGTTTGCTGTCATAGCCATACACCTCCGAAGATATTTTCCCGCAAAAAGATATGCAATATACCTTACAGAGTTGAACGACGAAGAATTATTTCGTAAGGAACAAGGCTGTGAAGGGGAGCATCGGATTTTTCGATAAGTCTCAGCAGTACACGGCAGGCATTGTCACCGAGGCTGCGGGGATTAACGTTGACGGCAGTAATGGCAGGCTGATGAGTGGAGAGAACCGAACTGTCATTGAAGCTGGCTATTTTTACATCACTCGGAATTGCGAGGTTCAGAACATCCAGATTCATAAGCGTCCAGTAACAAAGAGTGTCATCGGCGGTGATAATTGCGTCGGGAGGATTTGTGTTCATCAGCTTGAACAGAGCATTTATGACAAGCTGCTCATTTTTCAGATTCATATGTATCAGCGAAGGATCGACTTCAGTGCCGTGCTGACGGTAAGCCTCGACATAGCCCTTCATACGGTGGTTGAAGGCGATGGAATTAATATCAGGACCGAGGAATGCTATGCGCTTGCAGCCCATATCAAGAAGATGCTCCGTAAGCTCACGGCTTGCGGCAATGTTGTCATTATCGACATTGTGGATATCGGGTCTGGGGGGAGCGCCGATCATAACAAAGGGCATATTGTATTCATTCAGCAGCTTTTCATAATTGTCGAGGATTGACGGGCGAAGGAAGATGAGGCCGTCAATCTTGCCGCTTTTTACAAGTCTTTCAACAGAATCAATATCACCGTAAGAATTACTGGTAATGATAACATCATAAGATGCATTGTTGGCTGTGCTGAATATGGAAAACAGACATTCGAGAAAGAATGTTGAGCTGGTATTTGCGAAATCAGCAGGCATAACAGCGCCGATAGTACCGTTTTTCTTATCGGCAGAGTCTTTCAGCGCAGAAGCCGGTTTATAATTCTTTTCTTCAATAACGCGCATGACTTCGTTGCGTGTAGTTTCGCTTACACGCCCTTTTCCTGATATTGCGCGTGAAACAGTGGCTTTGGATATTCCGAGGATCTTGGCGATATCTGCTATTGTTACCTTGTTGTTCATATATGGAACCTCCTTTGCGCGGTGATATTCTTTTTCATATTATATTATACATCTTTGCGCAACAAAATGCAACAACCTGCGAAATAATGCGCAAAAAACAAAACACTCTGAACTGTTATAGCCAGAGTGTTTTTTGATTAATTGACATCAGATGCTGAAATATCTGTTTCGGAAACGCAGTCAGAGGGACTCAAAACAGTGCCGAAAGTCATGAATTCGTCAGCGGTCAATACCTCACAATCGTCAGATGGGAACGACTCGTTGGCAGCTTCCTTAAGATCAGCTTCGGCAGAATAGCAGATCGCACTGTCATATAAGGCAGGTTCTTCAGCGGCATTGAAATATGATTCGGATTTCATGGAAGCAGAATCCGACTTGGGCTGAGAGAATACCGAGGAAAGAGCGATAACGCACACAAGGCAGGCAGCCGCAGCCGCGATTGCCTTATAGAAGTTCTTTTTTCCTTTGCTGACGGAAGGCGCGGCAGAGGCAATAGGTGTTACATTGCTTTGAGGGAGCGCGGCAATACGCTTTTTGACATCATCAAAATCAAGCTTTATCTTATCGTCAAATGAATTATCGATAAGCTCATAAATATCTTTTTCGTTCATATTCTGCACCTTCCTTTCTAAATAATATCGGAGAGCATATTTCGCAGTTTCTTGAGAGCCTGAGCGTGCCGCCACTTGACGGTGCCCAGAGGTATTCCCAGAAGTTCTGCTATTTCATTGAGAGTAAGTCCGCTCATTGAATGAAGAGTAATGACCTCACGCTCATTGTCACTCAGCAGGCTCAGCGCATGGTCAATGGAATGCCCTGTGACGGCAGTGTCTTCGGTGGACACATCCGATGCGATCTGATTGCCCGTCTGCTCGGCAATGGAGTCGAGGCTGTCGGTTTTTCTTCTTGTAACGGCATTGAGGGAAAGATTGCGTGCAATCCGATAGATCCATGCCCTGCCGTTGCCCGTTGAGGTAAATGTCGAAGCGGAGCTCCAGACACGAACAAAAGTGTCCTGCATGATATCCTCAGCCATGGCATGGCTTTTTACAATTGAATATGCAAGAGCATAGATGCCCTTGGCGCAGGCATTGTAAAGCTTCTCAAGACTGTCGGAGTCGCCTTTTGCCACGCTTTTTATCAGTATATCAAATTCGCGAGATTCCACACTGTGAACCCCCTCAGTATTATTAACCCTTCAAAATCGCAAAAGGTTGGCTTTTTTAGTATAACTTATGTAAGTATTTTTTTCTACATAAAAATAAAAAAATATTGTTTGCAAGCATGGTGGTGTGTTATAATCATAAAACAGCCGTGATTTTGACAGGAAAGGGTGAAATGCCGTGAAATATTGCGTAAATTTAGGCTGCTGGAATTCGGTGTTTGCCGTTCCGTCAGCTGTTGTTGATGAGCATATAAAGCTTGCAGGTGCGGCATCGCTGAAGGTGCTTCTGTATATACTTCGCAATTCAGGGACTGAGATAGGTGAAGAGGAGCTTTCAAATAAGCTTTCTCTTTCCAGGGAAGATACCGCAGATGCACTGGGCTACTGGATAACCTGCGGAGTACTTGCGCGCAAGGGAGATACTCTGACCTGTGCAGAGACCGAAAGACCTGAAGAAACAAAAACCGAGGCTGAGGAAAAAACCGCAGAAAAAACGGAAGCTCCTGCAAAGAAGCAGAAAAAGGAGCGAATAAGCTATAATTTTGACGAGTGCGCGGACATAATGGCAAAGGACGAGTCTGTCGCGGAAATGCTTCTTGCAGTGGAAGCAGTGCTTGCCAAACAGCTTACTCACAGAGAAGTATCGATGTATGTGACCCTTACCCACTGGTACGGTCTTGAGCCTGAGCTGGTGCCCATGCTTCTGCATTACTGCAAGGTAAGCGGAAGTATGTCCACTTCGTATATAGAGACAACAGGTCACGGGTGGATAGAAGAGGGAATAGATACGATTGAAAAAGCTGAAGAGAAGATCAGAAGAAAAAGCAGAGCGCGCAGTGCTTGGAGAAAGGTTTCAAGTATTCTTGAGATCAATCGTGCAAAGCCCACAGCAAAAGAAGAGGAATTCAGCAATCTCTGGATAAATGAATGGGGAATGCCCTCGGCGCTTATAAACGAAGCCTACGAGCGATGCATAGATTCAAAGGGCAAGCTGAGCCTTGCATATATGAGCGGAATTCTCGGCAATTGGCAGCAGAACGGTGTATTCACCATGGATAAGGTCAGAGAGTTTGACGAAAAGGAAAAGCCTAAGAAGCAGAAGAAAGGCTCCTCGGGCAGATTTGAACCGACCTATGATAAGGATGAGATAGAAAAGCTGCTATGGGACGAGATGCTTGACGATATTACCGACGGTGAATGAAAGGGAATGAAGCAGAATGAATATTGATGCACCCTCCTACAATGAGGCATTGAGCATAATCAAAGATCGCCGCCGGAAGGCTTTGGAGCAGGCAAAGGAAAAGCGAGATGCATTTGTAAAGCTGGTTCCGGAGTATGCTGACCATGAAAAGGCAATTTCAAAAACCTCCATTATGATAGCGAAGAGCTTTCTTTCAGAAGGCGTGGATATTGAAACTGCAATGAGCCGACTGGCAGAAAACAATCTTAACCATCAGAACAGAATGCAGGAGCTGCTGAGAGAAAACGGCATTGAGACCCTTGAGCCCGATTATGAATGCAGAGATTGCTCGGATACAGGCTCCATTGACGGTAAGCCCTGCGGTTGCCTGCTTGAGCTTATAAAGAAGATAAGATACGAAAAGCTTAACAGCGTAACCCCTCTGGCTCTCTGCTCCTTCGATACCTTTGATATAAAGCACTACCCCGAAGAGGTTGGTGCAAACGGCATATCTCCCCGAAAGCTCATGGCAGGAATATACCGCAGATGTCTTGATTATGCGGATAATTTTTCTCTTAAATCGGACAACCTGCTTTTTCAGGGCGGTGTAGGACTTGGAAAAACTCATCTGTCTCTGGCAATAGCAAAGGCGGCAATAGACAAGGGCTATGGCGTGGTGTACGGCAGTGTTCAGAGCTTTATGACCAAAATAGAAGCGGAGCATTTCGGCAGGGCGGTTGTCAATGACAATACTCTTGAGTTGTGCAAATCCTGCGACCTTCTGATACTTGATGATCTTGGCGTTGAATTTTCCACAGCATTCACGGTTGCTGCCATACACGATCTTATCGATACGAGGCTCTGTGCGGGCAGACCTACCATAATAAGCACAAATCTCCAGTTTGAGGATCTTGAAAAGCGTTATACCGAGCGTATCACGTCCCGTATCTACGGAAATTACAAGCGCTATCAATTTATTGGCGGCGATGTGCGCATAAAACTCAGGATCGCGCGAAAAGACGGATAAAAATTATCCTCCGAGGCATACTGCATTTAAAGTATTGCTTCGGAGGATATTATTATGCTCAAAATTGATGTAAGAGAATATATCGTTAAGAATTACACTCCCTATGACGGAGACGAAAGCTTTCTTGAACCTGCAACCGAGCGGACACGGCGACTGTGGGATAAGGTCAGCGCGCTGATGAGAGAGGAGCGGGAAAAGGGCGGTGTGCTCAGTATTGACAATGAGACCATTTCCGATATCGATGCATATAAAGAAGGCTATATTGATAAGGAAGACGAGCAGATAGTCGGACTTCAGACCGATGCACCTCTGCGCCGAGCGGTAATTCCCTTCGGGGGAATAAGAATGGTGAAGAAGAGTCTGGAAGCATATAACGAGGAGTTTCCCGAACGGCTGGGGGATATTTTCAGCTACAGAAAGACTCACAATGACGGAGTTTTTGATGTGTATACAGATGAGATACGCAAGGCACGTCATTCGGGCATTATAACAGGACTTCCCGATTCCTACGGAAGAGGAAGAATAATAGGCGATTACAGACGAGTGCCGCTTTATGGAGTTACAGCCCTTATCGAAGAAAAGAAGCAGGAGCTGAGAAATGCCGCTGAGCCACTTGATGAAAAGCAGATAAGGCACAGGGAGGAAATAAGCGAGCAGATAAAAGCTCTCTGCAAGCTGACAGTTATGGCAGAGGGCTACGGTTATGATATAAAACGTCCTGCGGAGAATACAAAGGAAGCCTTTCAGTGGCTTTATTTTGCATATCTTGCGGCGATAAAACAGCAGAACGGAGCGGCGATGAGCCTCGGCAGAGTATCGACCTTTCTTGATATCTACGCAGAACGCGACCTGAAAAACGGAACAATGACCGAATCGCAGATCCAGGAGCTTTGCGACCATTTTGTAATGAAGCTTCGCATGGTTCGCTTTCTTCGTACACCCGATTATGATGAACTGTTTTCGGGCGATCCCACATGGGTGACGGAGGCGATAGGGGGAATGTGCTGTGACGGGCGGCATATGGTGACAAAAATGAGCTACCGTTTTCTGCATACCCTTAAAAATCTCGGCCCGGCGCCTGAACCAAATATGACTGTACTGTGGGATACTGCACTGCCTGAGAACTTCAAACGTTACTGCTGCCGCGTGAGCATCGAGACCTCCTCGATCCAGTATGAATCGGATATTCTCATGCGCAAGAAATTCGGAGATGACTATGCAATTGCCTGCTGTGTTTCCGCAATGAGAGTGGGAAAGCAGATGCAGTTTTTCGGCGCAAGAGCAAATCTTGCAAAGGCTTTGCTTTATGCGATTAACGGCGGCAGGGACGAGATAACGGGAGATACGGTCATAGAAGGTCTTACACCCTGCGGAGGCGATGTGCTGTGCTTCGAGGAGGTTGCAAACAACTTTGACAAGGTGTGTGCATGGCTTGCAAGGGTCTATGTCGGGGCGCTTAACTGCGTACACTATATGCATGACAAATACTGCTACGAAAGTCTGCAGATGGCATTGCACGACAATGAGGTCGTGCGTACCTTTGCCTGCGGAATAGCAGGTCTGTCCGTAACGGCAGATTCCCTTGCGGCGATAAAATATGCAAAAGTATATCCGAAGAGAAACGAGAGCGGACTTTGCACAGAGTTTATGATCGAAGGTGAGCCGCCGACCTTCGGAAATAACGATGAGAGGGCAGACAGCATAGCAAATGCACTGGTACGGCGATTCATGCACCATATAAAGCGGAGAAAGACCTACCGTGATGCTGAGCCGACGCTGTCGGTGCTTACCATAACATCAAATGTAGTGTACGGAAAAAAGACAGGCGCGACTCCCGATGGCAGAAAAAAAGGCGAGCCTTTTGCACCGGGCGCAAATCCCATGCACGGCAGGGACAGACTCGGCAGTGTAGCATCGATGATGAGTGTGGCACAGCTTCCCTACGACTATGCAGAGGACGGTATAAGCTATACTTTTTCGATAATACCGCAGGCTCTCGGTAAGGACGAAGAAAGCAGAAAAGATAACCTTCGAACACTTCTTGACGGTTATTTCAAGGAAAAGGGACACCACATCAACGTAAATGTAATAAAAAAGGAAATTCTGGAGGATGCAATGGAACACCCGGAAAATTATCCTCAGCTTACAATTCGTGTGTCGGGCTATGCGGTTAATTTTATCCGCCTGACAAGGGAACAGCAGATGGACGTAATAAACCGCACCTTCCATTCACGCTTCTGATGTCGGTGTCGGGAAGAATACACTCTGAGGAAAGCTTCAGTACCCTTGACGGTCCCGGAGTGAGATATGTGGTGTTTCTGCAGGGCTGTCCGCTTCGGTGCAAATACTGTCACAATGTGGATTCGTGGGATACAAAATTCGGCAGTGTGGTGACAGCGGAGAAGTGTGCCCAGCGGATAATTTCCTTTAAAAGCTTCATCAAAGGGGTGACTTTGTCGGGAGGAGAGCCGCTTTTGCAGGCTGATTTCTGCGAAGAGCTGCTTGAAAGGTGTAAAGCGGAAAGGCTTGACACTGCGATAGACACATCAGGCTCAATTCCGCTTCCCAAATGCGTAAACGCCATCAGAAAAGCAGACCTTATATTGCTTGATATAAAATCCTCGGACCCCGAAATGTGCAGAAAGCTGACGGGTATGGACAATGAAAACAGTATTGCACTTCTTGACTGGTGCGAGAAAAACGGCAAAAAAGTATGGATTCGTCATGTTCTTTTAAAGGATTATACTTTAAATGAAAAACAGCTTTCAGATCTTGGAAGAATGCTGTCTTGTTATTCCTGCATCGAGCAGATTGATCTATTGCCCTTTCATAAGATGGGTGAATACAAATGGCGAGAAAGGGGAATAGGATATGAACTGTACGATACCCCGACACCCACGGAGGAGGAAATGCAGTGGGCGAAAAGTCTGATAGGGAAGTATGATAAAAAAATAAAATGACCGCAAAGCAAAATGCTTTGCGGTCATTAAAATAATATCTACTGATTGGCAGCTTTCGGAAGCAGTGCGGCACCGATAATGCCTGCATCATTCGCAAGCTTGGCACATACAAGACGCGGCTGAGGGACATTTCCCCGACAGAAGCGGCGCTCGGCAATAAGCTTATCAAGAGGCTTCAGGAGGTTGTCTCCCTCCTTGCTTATTCCGCCGCCGAGGCATACGACCTCAGGCTGAAGAACATTTATTATATCAGTGATTCCGTCTGCGAGATAATCTATGTACTGTTCAACAACATAGGCGGCAGCCTTGTCGCCCATGCGCATGGCTTCAAAAGGAGTGCGTCCGCTGACCTTTTCGGGAGCATCAACCAGAGTCCACATAAGAGAATCGGGGTTATCGCGCATTGCCTGTGCGGTCTGCCTTTTTAAGGCAATGGCGGAAGCATAGGTCTCAAAACAGCCGTGCCTGCCGCAGGTACAGAGATTTCCGTTTTTAACAAGGAGTGTGTGACCTATCTCACCTGCAACACCGTTGCAGCCTGAGTAGATCTTGTTGTCAACAATGATGCCGCCGCCGATACCTGTGCCGATGGTGATTACAAGAGCGCTCCCCGCACCCTTTGCGGCACCTGCCAGAACCTCTCCCAGCGCGGCAGCGTTAGCATCGTTATCTATGTAGGTTTTTAGTCCCGAAAGCCTTTGAGATATCATTTCGGCAAGGGGGATATTAGAATAATGGAGATTATTTGAATATTCGACTATGCCTGTTTTTGAATTGATAACACCGGGACAGCCGATACCGCAGTTCTCAAAATCGGAAATCGTAAGACCTGCATCGGCAATGGCATCAAGAGCCGCAGCAGCAATATCATCGCAGAATTCCTCAATGGGACGGGGAACATGGGAACGTCTTGAGCCTCGCCCGATGACATTATAGTTTTCATCAACCACGCCGACCGAAAGATTTGTGCCGCCGATATCAATTCCAAGATAGTACATTTTCAGCCACTCCTTAAATGCTTTTTACTATTTTAACATTGCAGTTCCTGCATGACAATAGTGGGTAATGACATATTATTTCACATTTGTTTGTCTAAATTGCGAGAGAAACAAGTTGCTATTGCGAACGAGAAGTAAAATATGTATAATGATTAAAAATGATTAAAGAGAGGTCACAAAAATGAAGATAGCTGTAATTACAGGTGCAAGCTCAGGCATGGGCAAGGAGTTTGTGCTTCAGTTTGAAAAATACATAAGCGTTGATGAGGTGTGGGTGATCGCGCGCAGAGCAGATAAGCTTGAAGAGCTTCGTGATAAGGTAAAGTGCAATCTTCGCGCAATATCTCTCGATCTGCTGGATTCCAAAAGCTTTGACGAATACAAGGCACTTCTTGAAGAGAATAAGCCCGAGGTGGAGCTGCTTGTAAACTGTGCAGGCTTCGGAAAATTCGGCAGGTACGAGAACATTCCCCTTGAAGACAACATCAATATGATCAATCTTAACTGTACTGCACTGGTTGTTATGACCGAGCTTACTCTGCCGTACATGAAGAAGGGGTCTAAAGTAATTCAGCTTGACAGCCTTTCTGCCTTCCAGCCCGTGCCTTATATCACTGTTTACGGTGCAACAAAGGCATTTGTGCTCAGCTACTCACGCGCAATGAACCGCGAACTCAAGCCTCGCGGTATCCGCATGATGGCGGTGAACCCTGCGTGGGTCAGAACAGAGTTTTTTGACCATTCCGCAGTGACCAACAATAACGATGTAAATTACTTTAATAAGATATACGAGGCAAAGGACGTAGTAAAAACCGCCCTTCGCGACCTCTACAAGCGCAAAAAAGATTACTCTGTCCACGGATTCCCCGTCCGCACACAGGTGCGTCTTGTAAAGCTTCTGCCTCACAGTCTTATTATGAACATCTGGCAGAACCAGCAGAAAAAAGCGAAGAACGACGAAAATATGTCAAAGTTCGGAAAATAAACGGATTCCAAAGGACATTGTCCCTTGGTGGGTTTCACCCCAACCGTCCGGAAATAATTAAAGCAGGCGGTAATACCGCCTGCTTTTTGACTTGCGTCAGAGCAGAATATCCATTTTACCGATGAGCTCAGTTATATATCATTCTCATTTGAGCTGATCTTCCGAATAAGTTATTCTGGAAAACATATCTCCGTCGGTATATTCCGTAAAGAAGACGGTGCGTCCTGAATTGAAGCTTCTGGTTCTTTGATCATGTTTCATGGTATCTATGTTGCGTATGACGATATTCAGAAAATCCTTTGGAAGCAGAAATTTGCTGTGAGAAGAAAGAATCTGATCAAAAGGAAGCGTCATTGTGCGTTCAAGCATTTTACGGTACTGCGCAAACGTGGATGCACCGGGCAAAAACAGCCAGAGATCACTGTTTATGGCATCGCCTGTAATAAGCAGACGCTCTTCGTGATAAAGAAGTCCGACAGATCCGGGCGTGTGTCCCGGCAAAGACACAACTTCCAGATGTGCTCCGCCGAGGTCAAAAACATGACCGGGCTCGGCGATTCTGTATTCGGTACCGTTGCCGGCATTGAGAACGGAGAGCTTTTCATCTTCATTGAGACCGTTTGTGTGATAAAGCGAATTGGCGATATTTTCCCACGGGTCATGGGCGTAGATATCCCTGACAATTTTCAGATCCTTGGAAGAAATATAAACATAAGGAAAAGCGTTGTTGCCTGTTATGTGATCGATATGACCATGTGTATTGATGACCTCATAAGGAAGTTCAGTGACAGAGGTAATGTATTCGGGAATATCAACTACACCGAATCCGGTATCTATGAGCAGAGCACTGCTCTGTCCGACAACAAGTGTGCAGTACACGTTGCCGACTTCGTATATATGATAAACATTCGGGAGTATCTTTACAACATCAGAGACCTTGCGCTTCATAAAAAATCATCTCCTGTCAGTTAATGCAGATATGCAGGCGTGTCTGTTATCAGTCATAAAATTCAGTGATTAGATTCATCATCGAAAACAGTATTGCGTCTTACGAGGTGAAACTCCTGATAAACACAAAATGTTTTTCCGGTATATCGAAAGACAAGGCACTTTCAGAAAGAAGGTGCCTTGTTTGTATATGCTTATGTTTTTGATTTTGCGATTTCCTTTATGCTGCGCTTGGCGGATAGCTTTCGCATTTCATCAAGCTTTTCGGGTGACGCGGCAGATAAGTCGCTGTCAGCAAAGTGGTCACACAGAACACGGACAGCATCTTTATATCCGAGGTCGATCCGTCCTGCGATGCCTGAACGGGAAAAATCAAGAGTGCCTGTCAGAAAATTCCCCTGATCCTCAGAGGGAATGATATCTAATATCTCAGCATCGGGAAATTTCAGCGAGTGTTCAAGTCTTCCGACGGAAACATCGTGGGAAAGCCACACAACTATGAATTTTCTGAACCCGTCCTTATAAAGAGGCTTGATGGGACAGTTATCCACGACACCGCCGTCATAATAGCTGTTCCCGTCTATCTCTTCGGAGGGGAAGATAAAAGGGATGGCAGATGATGCAAGCAAAAGCTTTTCAATATATTCATCGGAAGCATCTGATGATATGCTGAAATACTCAGCAGAAAAGGTTTTTTTATTGAAAAGTGTAACATAAAAGGGCAGAGGCGATTTTCTTATTGCCCTGAAATTAAGATTATCACGAATAATGGAGGAGAGACCTTTACGGGAAAATACACCTGATCTTACCCACGAAAAGGCATCTTTTTTGAAAAGAGACAGAAAAGCTTCGCTTTTGTCAATATCCTGCTTTACCTGAGAGGGAGTAAGTATATCATCATGGCGGATATCCGACCAGATGCGCACCGCTTTTCTGTATTCGCCCGTAACAAAAAGCGCGCCGTTGAGTGCGCCTACAGACGTGCCCGAAACACCGCCTATGAGCTTATCTGCGCCGAGCTCACGCAGAGCTTTCCAGACACCTATCTGATAAGCTCCTTTTGCGCCGCCGCCTGCAAGAATAAGTGCGTGATCCTTCATATTCATACCTCCGAAAACTGCATTATTAAGCAGTTCATGTATAGTTTAGTTGCACATTCATATATTGTCAATAAGATGTGCTTTACTTTGAGGAGAGTCATGGTATAATTATTATATTAAACGAATGGGAGAAATGACACGATGAGCAGCAGCTTTATGGCGATGATGTCCAGAATGAAATATATCTCACGCTGGGCACTGATGAGAAACACACGGCAGGAGAGCCTCAGTGAGCACACTCTTGAGACAACTATGATAGCACATCTGCTGTGCGAGATAAGGAACAATCGTCTCGGCGGAAATATTGATACGGGCAAAGTGGTGCTTCTTGCGCTTTATCATGACGCAGGGGAGATAATCACGGGCGATATGCCCACTCCCGTTAAATACCACAGCGATGAAATGAGACAGGCTTATAAGCAGGTGGAGCTTATGGCATCAGAGGCATTGACAAAAAAGCTTCCCGAAGACCTGCGCGGTATATACGAACCACTTCTTTATGAAAGAGGAACCGAGGAGGAAAACCGTATAGTCAAGGCGTCGGACAAACTCAGTGCGCTGATAAAGTGTATAGAGGAGAGGACAGCGGGAAACAGCGAATTCCGTGTAGCGGAAAAAACCACTCTTGACTCAATTAAGGCAATGAATATGGAAGAAGTGGAAATATTCATCAAAGAATTTCTTCCTGACTATTACCTTACTCTCGACGAACAGGGACAGTAATAAAAAGCTGAAGCATTGTGCTTCAGCTTTTTTTCATAACAAATCTCCACTGCCTGTCCTGATCTTCCTGAGAAGCATAGCCAATGCCGACTCTTTTGTCGGTGCCGATTTCACATTCAAAGCCGTCGTCCTCAAACCATATACCGCTTTCCTCGCAGTAGTACAGCCTGTTGAAAGAACCGTTTATGCCTGCGGCTTTGGTAAGTCTGCCGGGACCTTCCGCACCCTCGCAGGCGCGGATAAGCACACCCTGAGGAGAACCTGCATTACCTGTAATGACATTCAGAAGCCAGTGGACTCCATAGCACAGATATACATATACAAGACCGCCCTCCATAAAAAGAACTTCATTGCGCGGAGTTTTGCCTTTGTGAGCATGGCAGGCGGTGTCTGTTTCAGTACCGTAAGCCTCGGTCTCGGTAATCCTTTGTTTTATAACACCCTTTTCGGTTCTGCATACAAGAAGCTTTCCCACAAGCTCAGGGGCAACAGTCAGACGGTCACGCTTAAAAAAATCTCTGTCAATAATCATATATATCACCTTTAATATAATACATCCACTGAAAGCGTTTGTACATAGAATATCTGAATTGTGTGATAAAACTGTGAAAAAATTAACATCTGAGGGCTTGAAATAATATGGAATATTATTATAATAAAATTACGCATTTGGAAAGTGCGAATAAAAGGAGGCTTTTGAAATGAAAGAGTATAAGAGAGTAGACAAAAAAGCGAAAATTGCATGGACTATCACACGTCTTGTTTTCATGCTGGTCGTGGCAGGCGGCGTTGCGCTCGGCTTGTTTTCGGCGGCAGAGAATGAAAGCGAGTATATGCAGAGTGTATGGATCACTGCTGCCGTGGCAGTACCTCTTCTGCTTTTTGCAATAATCTATCCCCAGATCGAGTATGTGCAGTGGGCATACAGCATTTCCGATGACCGCATAGAGATCAAAAAGGGCATAATCTGGCGCAAGTATACCGTTCTCCCCGTTGCAAGGATACAGCACGTTGAGTCTGCCTGCGGAGCTATCCAGAGAATGCTCGGTCTTTCCACCGTTAAGATATTCACAGCAGGCGGTATGCATAAGATCGAGAATCTGTCTGCAAAGACAGCAGAGGAGATCTGTTCACTTCTTGAGCAGCAGGTCACAAAAAAGATCCGTGCAAAAGAGGCAGCGGAGGTGAAGGCTGATGCTTGAGCGCCGACATCCTCATATAACCACCATATTCAATAACTACGGAAAAATTATTCTTGCTATAATATTCTGTATGGTTCCTTTCTTTTCTCCTGATGCTGAAACAGGAGAAGAGGCTTTGCTTGGCATGGAGTGGGCATTTGCCGTATTTGCCGGTCTGTCAGTGTTCTTTCTGCTGATATTCCTTATAAGATGGAGAAGCACATGGATATATACAAGTGAAGATACCCTCTATTATGAGCATGGTGTTATCGCAAAAAAGAAGAGAGCAATACCCTTCAACAAAATTAATACCATTGACCTTAGAAGAAACATACTTGAGCAGATATTCGGCACTGCAAGAATGAAGATAGACACAGGCGCGATGTCCGAAAACTCTGATGACAAATCAGAAATGGAGCTTGTGTTCACTGTTGCCGACTGTGAAATGATACGCAAGCTTATCCTTGACCGCAACAGTGCTGACAACAAGGAGCTTCGTGCGGAAGGGGAGACCATGCTTGCCGAAAACAATGAGCCTGCATGGAGTGCAAAGGCGTCCTTCGGAGATTTCTTCCTTTACGGTCTTACCGATTCAAGTATCTTCAAGGTGCTTCTTCTCATCATAATGGGCGTATCCTTTGTGGGAGAGCTTGACCCCAGAGCATACGACTGGGTCGCAGATGTTGCAATGGAGCTGTTTGACGGTGCGAAGGGCTTTGTAGAGGGTAAATCACTGCTGATCATCATGATTATCCTCTTCTGCCTGCTTGTTGTGACCAGTATCATAAGCGGTCTTTTCTCGATTGTTTATGCGGCTATCCGCTTCTACGGCTTCAGAGCCGCCAGAGAGGGCGACAATATTGTTATCCGCTACGGACTCATATCTCTCAAGAGCTATACACTGCCCGTTGAGAATATTCACGCCTGCATAGTCAATCAGAATCTTATGCAGCAGCTTCTCGGTCGCGCAAGTGTTGAGGTCGTTTCAGTAGGCTACGGCAACGAGCAGAACGAAACCGCTCTGCTTTTCCCCATAATCAAGCTTGATAAGCTTCCTGAGCTTCTAAATAAGCTTCTTCCCGAATACAATGTAGAGCTTGACAGAAAGCCCGCAAAAGGCAAGAGTGCAGTTATGATCATAGTAATGCCTCTTGTATACTGGGCGATCTTCTGTGCGGCAGTTCTTGTCGGTTGCAGCTTTATCTTCAAGGATCTCGTGCTTGCTTCCATCGTAATTGCCGTGCTGACAGTTCTGAGAGTCATAAGCGTTATTCTAAACTATAAGCATTCTGCCATCGGAATCGGAGAAACAGCTTATTCCATCGAAAACGGCGGACTTGGATACCACAGAAATATTATCCGAAAGGATGCTATCCAGTCCGTTACAGCAACTTCAGGACCCCTTCGCCGCAAGCTTGGTTTGAGAACATATATGCTTCAGTATCATGCACCAATGCTCAAGTCAACTGTTGGCGTATCTCATCTGCCCGAGGAATACCTCGACAGCATCGACATTTTTGAATAACTGACAATACACCCTATATGATTATTCATATAGGGTGTATTTTTATAAAATAGTATGTTCAGAGCAATATGTGAAGCCGAATTGTGCATTGAATGAATCGGGAACGCTGTGATAAAATTGCAGTAAAGAATTCATTTCGGGAGGCATAATATGGCACTTCATGTAATGGACGAAGCGAATCGCTGCTTGAACTGCAAGAACCCACAATGTCAGAAGGGCTGTCCCATAAACACGCCTATACCGCAGGTGATTCAGCTTCTCAAGGAAAATAAGCTTAATGAAGCAGGCTGGCTTCTTTTTGAAAATAATCCTCTTACAACTGTATGTGCGCTTATATGCAATCACGAAAATCAGTGCGAGGGACACTGCGTGCTTGGAAAGAAGGGCGCGCCCGTGCATTTTTCGACCATTGAAAGCTATGTGTCCAATGCATATGCTCCCAAGATGGTAAACGGACCTCACCCTTCAAACGGCATAAAAGTTGCCATCGTAGGCTCCGGACCTGCGGGTCTGACAATTGCAATACTCATGGCACGCTACGGCTATCAGGTCACAATATTTGAAAGCAACGACAAAATCGGAGGAATACTGAGATACGGCATTCCCGAATTCAGACTTCCGAAATCCGTGCTTGACGATATCCAGTACCGCCATCTTGAATTAAAGGGCATAAAGATAAGACCAAATACCCGAATCGGAACTGCCATAGGCATTGATGACCTTTTCAGGGACGGCTACAAGGCGATATTCATAGGCACAGGCATATGGAAGCCAAACGCCCTGCACATAAAGGGAGAGACCTTCGGTCATGTTCACTTTGCGATAAATTACCTTAATAATCCCGACAGCTATAAGCTTGGAGAAAGGGTAATAGTGATAGGTGCAGGAAATGCCGCCATGGACGTTGCAAGAACCGCACTGAGAAAAGGCGTACAGGATATAACCTGCTTTGAGGTAAATGACAGAGTTTCAGCCTCCAACCACGAATTCAGGTATGCGCAGCTTGAGGGTGTAAAGTTTGAATATCTCAAAAAGCCTGTTGAGATAGTGGACGACGGTGTAATATTCCGTGATGTCATCAAGGCTGAGGACGGCAGTATTACAGAGGTTGAAGGCAGTGAAAGACATTACTCTGCCGACAGTGTAATTATTTCCATAAGTCAGGGACCGCAGAATACCATTGTTACGACAACCACAGGGCTTGACACAAATCATCGAGGTCTGCTTGTTGCCGATGAAAACGGACAGACCAGCCGCCCCGGCATTTTCGCATCAGGCGATGTTGTCAACGGTGCGCGCAATGTTGTTGAGGCTGTAAACCACAGCAAAAAGGTCGCAGAGGCTATGCATAAATACATTCAGAGCCTTGAGAAGGATAAATAGCATAAAAGCCCTTTCTCTTATCTTGGAGAGAGGGCTTACTGATTTTTATCACACAATAACTATTGAACAAAGAAAATTCTGAAAGTATAATATACATAAACGAAAAATCGGAGTGATAGCAATGTCAGAGGGCGAAAGGATCGGGCTTGTGCTTGAAGGCGGCGGAGTGCGCGGGATATATACGGCAGGAGTGCTGGACGTATTCATGGAGCACGGCATTGAATTTGATGCCGTGATCGGTGTATCCGCAGGCGCTATTCACGGCTGTTCATATCTGTCGGGACAGAAGGGCAGAAGCATCAGGTACTATAAAAAGTATTGCACAGACCCTCGGTTCATGAGCGTAAAAAGTCTTATGAAAACAGGCGATCTGGTGGGTGTTGATTTCTGCTATCACGAGCTTCCCGATAAGCTTGATATCTATGACCATGAGACCTTCCTGAAAAACAAAACAGAATTTTACGCCGTTTGCACCGACCTTGAAAAAGGTGAAGCGGAGTATGTTCGCATAACCGATATGAAAGGTCAGATAGACTATATCAGAGCCTCTGCGTCCATGCCCTTTGTATCGCGCATAGTGGAGATAGACGGCAGAAAATACCTTGACGGCGGCTGTGCCGACAGCATTCCCGTAGAAGCGTCAGAGAAGATGGGATACAGCCGAAATGTGCTGATACTGACGCGGGACGGAAGTTACAGAAAAACAAAGTCAAAGCTGAATACGCTTTTCAAAATCAAGTACAGAAAATATCCGCATTTTGTTGCGAAATTCCTTCGCAGACACATTGATTACAACAACACTCTTGATTATATCGCGAAGAAGGAAAAAGAGGGCGCGGCATTTGTTATAAGACCCAAGGCACCTCTCAGCGCAGGCAGAACGGGCGGAGACCCCGAAAAGGTGCAGATGACATATGAGGCAGGACGGAAAGATGCCGAGGAGATAATTGAAAGCCTAAGAAAATGGCTTTCGGAGGGGAAAATTAAATGAGATATTACAGATCTGAAAAGAGAAATATAGAAACGCTCAGAGGGAAAATGAAAATTATAATCCTTCGCCCCATAAAGAATGCAAAAGAAAAAGAAAAGACCCCGGGCATACTCTGGATACACGGCGGGGGATATGCAGTGGGTACGGCCGGCATGATCTATATGTCCCGTGCACTGAATCTTGTTAAAAAGTACAGCGCGGTAGTTGTTGCACCTGAATACACACTTTCGGGAAAGGCTCCGTATCCTGCGGCGCTTGAAGACTGTTATGATGCCCTTATGTATCTCAAAGAGCACGCGGAGGAACTGGGCATAAATGAAAATCAGCTAATGGTAGGCGGAGAAAGTGCAGGAGGCGGTCTTACAGCGGCTTTGTGTATGTACGCAAGAGACAAAAAGGAAGTGAATATAGCTTATCAGATGCCCATATACCCAATGCTTGACGACCGCGACACGGAATCCTCAAAGGACAATCACGGAATTACATGGAATACAAAGAAGAACCACAAGGCATGGAAGCAGTATCTGGGCGATCTGTGGCAGAAGGACGTGCCAATGACCGCAGTGCCTGCACGATGCACCGATTATTCGGGGCTTCCCCCTGCATACACTTTTGTGGGTGATACCGATGCATTTTACTGCGAGACCCTTGCATATGTTGAAAACCTGAGAAAAGCAGGGATTGAAGCATCGGCGGATGTGTATCCGAAAGGATTTCACGCCTTTGATATGCTGATGCCCTTTAAAAAGATAAGCAAAGAAGCAATAGAGAAATTCGATAAGAAGTTTGAATATGCCATGGAAAACTATTTTGCAAAGCAGGACAGGTGAACAGAATGAGCGTAATAAAAAAGCACAAAGTAGCATTTTCAAATTTTCTGGGAGCTGAAATAACAGGCGTCGGATTAATTCTGTCAGTAGCGGACGGTATTGAAAACAGTATACGAATGCCGCTGTCAGGTCTTATGACTGTTATAGGCGCTGCGATAATGTTAATTGCCACCTTAGCATGGATAATATCAAAACTGCGCAGAAATAAAGAAATATACAAAAAATCAGACCATATAAAAGAGCTTTGCCTTGGTTATATGAACAAGACAAAGTTCTGCTCGGTATACTGGATAATCATAATACTCATGCTTCCCATATGGCCTGTGGTGCTTGTGTATCTTTTGGATTTATATACCGCAGGTGCCATTATCATGACAGGCGGTATATCCATGTTCATGCTGGCGATTAAGAATGATGTGTTTGAAAAATGCTTCTATGTAGTGAAAAACGGCAAAAAATACTTCAATATAGCCTCAGGAGAGGACTCGCAGCTTATCGATTCCCTTTACGGTGACATTGTTCATATGTACAGAGCCGAAGATCGGGACGAGGAAAACTTCATTTGCAGTCTTTTAAAGCGTGAGGGAATACTCGGAAAGAGCATAAAGGCATACAAGGTGTCAAATGCTTTCCTCAGCGAAAAGTATAATTATAACTACAACAGTTATTTTACAGAGATGATGCTTGTGCCCTTTTCTCAGTTTGATATAAATGAGAAAAACGGAAAGAAGCTGCTGTCATATCTTAATTCACTGTCTGCAGCGAAGCTTACAAACTTTATTGACGGCAGATACGGACGAAAGAACAGCGTAGAACCTGAGGACTATATGTACACGGATAAGGATATAATTCTCAGACCATATGCCGCAAGGATAACCAATATGGTGCGGACGGGGGATAATATCTGCATTGCCCTTGATACCGCCTGCGAGTGCGGAAATGAAGAAAAGCTTTATAAAAACTGCCTTATGGTGCTCAGAAATGTGAAGCTCGAGGGCGGAAATACAGAGCTGATCGACAAAACAAACAGTGATGTTATATCCTCATTTAAATGCGATTACAATGAGCGAAGAATCGAGGTCGAAATTCTCAGAGAGGTTGATATAGAGGAGGCAGACCTTGATGACGAGGACTGCGAGGAGCTTATAACCATACCGCTCAGCGGCAGCTATGAGGAGATCGAGTGGTACTGGGACGGTGTCTGCGACACATCAAAAACAAAGGAAATATTCAGAAAAATCAGCGGATAATAAAGATCAAGCCCCTCCATTTTGCGGAGGGGCTTGATAATTTATTCGGCTGTTTTTTTCTTAGCAGAGCCCAAAATAATATTGAACAGGCGGTACACACCGTAGGAAAGCGTTACAAAGATAAGGTCAACCACTACAACAATGAGAACGTACAGAAGCTGAGTGAGCCCATATCCGAGCGGCTCCTGCAAAGAAGTTCTGAGAGATTCGAGAACAGGTACGTTGCAGCTGTAGAAATTATTGAAGTTTGTCTTGAGTATCTGAGCCATTGGTGCGGAGACAGCACAGTAGCAGAGGATAAAAATAAGGTTGGATTTTATATCCCGTGCTGTATTGTCGGGAGTGTGCAGATCAAGGAACACAATAAGGATAAATTCAAACATAACAATGTTGTGGAATGCTACAGTGTGGAAATCGAAGAAATTGACAAAGAAGTTTTCGATGTTTCCGGGGCTGTATATAAGATTCGGATAAATGAGAAGAAGCAGAACCATTGATGCGCTCAGAGTTGATGTAATGGCTGTGACGACTTGCTTGTGCTTTCCGTTATAGAATGCCATAATGGGGAGCATGAATATAAACAGCGAGCAGAAATGAAGGGGGATATGATAGAGGTCATAGCCACGGGCGAATGACAGTATCTGCTTGCCTGCTTCAAGGGCAAACGCAATGCAGGCAAATATCTGAAAGGGTATCATTCTGACTTTTAATGGCTTTTTGCCGATCGTAAGCCTCAATACCGCGGCGGCTATGAGCATTACAGCCAGTGCAGGGAGAATCGTGATGGCGTGCTGATATGTCCAGAGTTCCATTTCCAATACCTCCAAAGTCAATATCGGAAATATTATATGAAAATTATGTGAGAAATTCAAGAAAAGTGACAGAGATTATATAACTATGTCAGAATTGAAATAATTATAAAAATATCGGGCAGTCTTCTGACTGCCCGATAAAGCTTTATTCAACTTCTACTATGCCGCCGTCTTTTACGGTGATCTTCATTCCTGTCTTAACATATTCGAGGAACTCATCACCCAGACAGTCGATAACAGGCATTGTAACGTCATCAACCCATACATCGGCAAGGACTGCTCCTGCTGCTGCAAGGGAGTCGATGTGGTTTGCAAAAAGCATGCATGCAGGCTGGCGGTGCATTGCGTTTGCGCAGTAGAGAACAAGTCCGCCTGTAGTCGAGCCTATGGTCTGAGGCAGGCACAGTGCCTTGCCTGCAAGGGGCAGACCGTTGATGTCGGGATTATTCTGATCGCCGCACTTTGCCTGCTTGTCGCCGAACTGCAGTGCCATCTGGAGGGAAGCGAGGGTGTTGAAGCCCTGCTTTGTAACTACAGCCTCTGCGGTAACTGTTCCGGGAGTGACAACTCTTCCCTTAAATTCTCTCATCTTATTTACCTCCCTTTGTTATTGCTGCAAGGATCTCATCGTCGGTGTAATAACGTGCCGAGGTGTAGGTGCGAAGCTTGTTTGACGATGTGATAACAGGCATAGTCTTGCACAGGGGGTTGTTCATGTACATGAGAGGACATATATAAGAGGTGATAACACCTGTCTTCTTGAGTCTCTCTGCGTACTCGGTCTTGTTGAACTCCTCAAGCACTCCGGGAGCGGCAGTAAAGACAGTGGGAATAACGACCTTCTTTTTCTTCGATGCCTTCAGACCTGCCTCTACCTTGTCTGTCCAGTCCTTGAGCTGCTGGAGGGACATATGAGGACAACCCATAAAGCAAAGCTTGGGCTTTGCATCGGGATTCTTCCAGATTACGGGGTACTCATTCTTGACTCTCTCAAGCTCGGCATCGTCAATTATGTATTCCTTTGCACCCTCGACAATAAGGTCACGACCCTGCTCTTTTGCCTCGGGAGTGAGATTTTCAATGTGATAGAGACCGACAGCACCGTTTGATGCGGTGGCTGCGCCGAAGTCCTTGAGATAAGTGCAGGCTTCGTCATTAAGCTCAGTGCCTATCCACTTGTCAAGACCAACCACAAAGGGAACGTCCTCCATTACCTTCATGCCGATTGCAGAGCCTAAAAGCTGAGCCTCGGGCTTCTTTGTGGTCTCGATCTTTACTACCCATGTAGCTTTTCTGCCCTCGTCGGTCAGAAGTCCGAAATAAGGAACGTAGCCAACTATTGAACCCATGATATCGATAATACCTGAGTTACGGTTGCAGCGTGCGCCGAGAACGGAGTTTGCATATACAACAGCAGAAGACTCTGCCCAGCTGAGTACATCGCCCTTTTTCGGCTTGTTGCCTACCTCGTCCATATAGCAGGCGCAGGTAAAGGCATTCTTATCCATGAGACCCAGCTTATTAAGCTGACCTTCGTAGAAGTCCTGCTTCTTGTACATGAAGTTCTTGAAAACAAAGTTCTGAAGGAAGCTTGCAGGGACATTCTTGTCAAGAGGTCTGGGGTCAACAGAGAACTTCTGCTCCGATGTTACCCCTGCATCGAGGAGCTGCTGCATAAGGTCATAGACAGGGGACATGACCTTAAGACCGAAGGATGTTACAAGATGGTTATATTCTGATGTTATGGGCACCAGCTTTTCTGCTTCGAAAGCATCGCCGTACATAACAAGTGTTTTCATGACCTTGGCTAAGGTTTCGCCCTTCGCACCGTCAAGTATCTGCTGTTGTTCGGGAGTAAGTATCATTTGTTTTTTCCTCCTTTTAGATCTTCATTGCCTCGTCCCATGCCTGCCAGATAACAGTTCTCAGACTGCCGACAGCAGAAGCATCGCCGATAACGTGAACCTTGCCGCTCTTCTTTGCAAGGGGGGCGGGCTTATAACCGACAGAGAGAATTACGCTGTCGGCAGGTATCTCGATAAGCTTGCCGTCCTTGCCCTTTGCAGTGACAGCGCCGTCCTTGATTTCAGCAATGCCTGTTTCAAGATATACGGGTACCTTGTTGGCTGCAAAGAAATCACGGAGGAAGGAGGTGTTTGCAAGGCAGATCTTATCAGAAACGATAAGGTCGTTCTTCATTTCGATAATAGTGGGCTTCTTGCCCTGCAGGTACAGGTCGTATGCTATCTCACAGCCTGTCAATCCGCCGCCGACGATAACAACATTATCGCCGACTTCCTTGTTTCCGAGGAGGTAATCAATAGCTTCCACTGCCTTGTCTGCGCCCTTTACGGGAATCTTATTGGGAACAGCGCCTGTTGCGATGATGACTTCGTCAGCATCAAGGTCCTTTATCTTTTTAACTTCGGTATTCATGTGAATATCGATGCCGTATCTCTGTACCTCACGGTTGTACCATGCGATAAGTGCCTTGTCCTTTTCCTTGAAGGAGGGAGCTGCTGCGGCAATGAATACACCGCCTAATTTATCGGTCTTTTCGTAAAGGCTTACCTTATGACCGCGCTTTGCGCAGACGATAGCTGCCTCCATGCCGCCGATACCGCCGCCGATAACTGCGACCTTCTTCTGTTTCTTTGCCTTTTCGATATAGTACTTATCCGACTGCATGACTCTCGGGTCGAGAGCACAGCGTGCAATGTGGCTTGCATCATAAATGGACTGTGCGTTTGCAACACCCTTGTAGTGAGCCATATTGAAGCAGGCATTGTGACAGCAGATGCAGGGGGGGATATCCTCGAGTCTGTCCTCGATGAGCTTTGTGATCCACTCTTCATCGGCAAGGAACTGACGGGCAACACCCATTGCGTCTATTCTGCCCTCGGCGATAGCCTGAGCGCCCACATCGGGCTCCATGCGTCCTGCACAGACAACGGGGATATCAACGAACTTCTTTATGTGTGCAACGTCCTCAAGGTTGCAGTTCTGAGGCATATACATAGGCGGATGTGCCCAGTACCAGGAATCATAGGTTCCGTTGTCGGCATTGAG
>JAZSJQ010000069.1:0-17336 GCA_045534445.1 Acutalibacteraceae bacterium | reverse complement strand
TCTTCTCGCATTTTCTCTACAGTCCTTTCTTCCCACGCCATACCAATCTTTTCCTTTCTTTCTGGTATGACTTGAGTATATCAAAAACTGTAAACCATGTCTTTGCGTGATGTGTAAACTATGTTACTACACCATACATATTATCCGCCCCTACAAATAAATGTATAATTTAATTTCCGCCTGCGGAGGCTTTTTTCTCACAGCCGTCGTGAAGCAGGGCGCGGAGGTTTTCAGGGTCGTTTTCTTTCAGAGCCTTCAGATAATCGTTGAGATTCTCAATAAGGATCTCAAGCTCCTCAATAAGATAATCACGGTTATCCATAAAAAGCTCTGTCCACATATCCTCGTCAAGCCTTGCCACTCTGGTCATATCACGGAAGCTGCCTGCGGAAAAGCCGCGTCTGCGCTGTGCCTCGGGGGACTTTATATATGCGCTGGAGGCGATGTGTGCAAGCTGAGAGGTGTAGGCGATTATCTTGTCATGCTCATCGGGAGTTGAAAAAGTGACAGTACCGAAGCCTGCATCAGTAAAGAAATGCTTGAGTTTTTCGAGGGTTTTGGGGTCGTTGTTTTCATCGGGGGTCAGTATCATGGAAGCTCCCTCAAAGAGAGAATCGGTGGAATTTACAAAGCCGCCGCGCTCCTTGCCTGCCATAGGGTGACCGCCTACGAATGAAAAGCCCTTTTCGTGAGCTATGGGAGCAATTTCCTCGCACACAACGCGCTTTACACCGCAAAGGTCAACCAGTATTGCCCTGTCCGAAATATTGTCCGCATTGGACTTTACCCAACTTACAGCCGCACCGGGACGGACGGCAAGCATGATGATATCACATTCTTTTACGGTGTTTCCGTCAAGAGTGCCGTCTATTGCACCGCATAAACGGGCAAACATCATGGTTTCCGTATCAAGGTCGATGCCGTATACCTCATGGGAGGTACGTGATTTTATGGATTTTGCCATGGAACCGCCGATGAGTCCTAAACCAACTATAGCGATTTTCATCGGAAACACTCCTTTTTACTGCTGATGCATGAAGCCGTGAATGGCTGAACAGGTTTTTGCAAGAGAATCAAAAGCCTCGGGAGTCAGGGACTGAGGACCGTCGCAGAGTGCGTGGGCAGGGTCGTTGTGAACCTCTATGAGAAGTCCGTCAGCGCCTGCGGCAACCGAAGCGGTAGCCAGAGAGGGGATAAGGAAGCTCTTTCCCGTTGCGTGGCTGGGGTCAACGACAACGGGCAGATGGGTCAGCTTCTTGAGAACGGGAACAGCACCGATATCAAGGGTGTTTCTTGTGTAGGTCTCATAGGTTCTGATGCCGCGTTCGCACATGATGACCTGCTCGTTGCCCCCTGCCATGATGTACTCTGCGCTCATGAGCCACTCCTCGTAGGTAGCGGAAAGACCGCGCTTTAAGAGAATAGGCTTATCCTGTCTGCCGAGAACCTTCAGCATATTGAAGTTCTGCATATTTCGAGCGCCTACCTGAATGATATCAACGTCCTTGAAAAGAGGAAGCTGCTCTGCGTCCATGATTTCGGTAACGATAGGCAGACCTGTTTCTTCCCTTGCAAGCTTTAAAAGCTCAATTCCGTCTGCGCCCATGCCCTGGAAGGCATAGGGAGAGGTACGGGGCTTGAAGGCACCGCCGCGAAGCACCGTTGCACCGCTTGCCTTTACAGCCTTTGCGACCGCAACTATCTGATCCTCGCTCTCAACGGAGCAGGGACCTGCCATATAGGTGAGAGTTCCGCCGCCTATCTGGGCATCACGAACCTTTATTATCGTATCTTCGGGGTGAAATTTTCTGTTTGCACTCTTGTAGGGCTCCTGAACACGCTTGACATCTTCTACGATATCAAGGGCGCAGATAAGGTCCTGATCGAGCCTTGCGGTGTCGCCTACAAGACCTAAGACCATCTGAGAATGACCCACACTGGGGTGAACGGTTATGCCCTTCTCCTCAAGCCATGTCACAAGACTCTCAAGCTGAGTCTGATCGGGATTTTTCTTCAGAATGACTATCATAATTTATGCCTCCCAAAAATAAAACCTGCAGCCGGGTCGGCTGCAGGTAATCATGCATTCTCTCTGGAATCGTATGATCGCTTTAAGCCAAACCCGAAGAAGCCTTACCGTAAAAATAGGTAAAGCTAAAGTAAAAGCCATATTCAGCTGTACGCATTGCGTTAGCCATAGCGATACGATCCTTTCTGTTTCGTTGGTTTTAGAATAGCACTTTTGCACCGTGATTGTAAAGTGAAAAAATCGCCAAATCTAAAAAGAAATATTAATGTGTATTTAGGTTAGTTTAACAAATAAAAGCTTTAAAGTGCAAAAGCAAGTGCTATCCTGCATCGGATCCGTCGGTCTGCACTGCGGCGGTGGTTGTGGTCGTAGTTGTAGTAGTGGTGGTTGTGGTAGTTTCCGACGTCTCCGTTGACTCAGTGGACACAGTACTCTCAGTGGATACAGTATCAGAGGTTGATGATACTGTTGAAGCGGTGGCTGAGGCCGTGGTCTGAGCGGAGGTGCTTTCCGTGGAGGGAGGCAGAGTGGTCACAGTGTCCGACGGTGATACGGCAGTTGCGGAGGTTGAACCTTTGGTGGTTCTCTTTACATGGAACGCTCCGCCCGTAAAGGTTGATTCATCGTCAAATACAGCGCCTTCATAGAGGAAACTGTGGATAGCCTTGACATTTTCGTCTCTGTCATCGAGGAGGACATATGAGCCGTTGATTATCTTGCCTCTTGAGTCAAAGGTTCCCTTGAGGGGAATGGTTATCATCTGCAGGGAATCAAGCTTTGAGAGATAGCCCGGGGCATCAAGGGCAAAGGCGGTTATCTCGTCCTGAGTCATATCGGTCTGGACGCTTGAGCAGAATGCGTTGACGAATTTGTTGAAGCGAGAGGGAGTTGCTTCCTTGAGACGCTCGGCGCACTTCATCAGAACCTTCTGCTGGCGCTTTGTGCGGTTGTAGTCGCTGTCGTCACGGCATCGGGCGTAAATAAGCGCCATGTTGCCGTTTATCCAGTTATAGCCCTCCTTGAGAACGGGCTTGTAGCCGCCTGTGGAGGACCATGCATTCATGAATTTTGCCTCGGAAGCCGAAAGGTTTATGCCGAAGCCTCCGAGAGTGCTGACAAGCTTTGGCATGACGGTGAAATTGACACGGACGTAATTATCTATTTCAATACCGAAGTTTGCCTCAACGGTGTCGATGAGAAGCTGAGCGCCGCCGTAAGCAAAGGCGTGAGTCATCTTCTGATCGGGGAATTTTCTGCCCTGGTAATCGGGTATCTTGACATACAGGTCACGCATGAAGGAAACAAGGCGCACCTCATGGGTCTGCTTGTTGACAGAGCAGATAATCATACAGTCGCTTCGGGATTTTTTCCAGCCCTTTGTGTCGGTGCCTATAAGAAGTATGTTTACTATATGGTCGTCCTTAACATAGGTCTCAACAGACTGAACAGCCTCCACCTCGGTAAGCACCTCGGCGTCGCTGGCGCTGACCTGCTTCTGTTCTTCCGCAATGATATCCTCGGCAAGAGTTTCGGAGACCTCAAAGGAATCTGCAGAGGTATATGTAATAAGGTCAAGCTTGCTGTAATAGTAGGAAACGCCTGCGTTGAGAGCGGCAAGGATAACGGCAAAGAGAGAAAGAAATACCTTTACGGCAATACGGCTGCCTGATTTAGGAGAGTTTGATATTCTGTTCATTTATAGCCTCCTGTACACGAAGGGATCATTCCTCGGTGAGGGGTCTGTCCATAAGCTCGTTGAGAACATCGGAAGGATGTCTGCCGTCAAAGAGTATTTCGTAAATGCCGGTGATAATGGGAAGGTCAAAGCTGTAGTTTGCCTTTGCGTCCTCGCAGATAACCTTGCAGCTGTATACGCCTTCCACGGTTTTCTTGTTGTCGCGGAGGAAGCCCATTGCGCTGTCGTCCTGACCGATGATATAACCTGCCTGATAGTTTCTGGAATG
Organism: Acutalibacteraceae bacterium; assembly: GCA_045534445.1. GTDB lineage: Bacteria > Bacillota > Clostridia > Oscillospirales > Acutalibacteraceae > JAISGQ01. The sequence continues at coordinate 13,343 of JAZSJQ010000069.1, read as the reverse complement.
AGGAGAGAAGCAGGTGACCATAAGATCGCCTATGCCTGCAAGACCGCAGCAGGTCTCGAATTTACCGCCCTTTGCGGTGCAATAGCGGATCATTTCGGTAAGACCTCTTGTAACGAGAGCCGCACGGCTGTTGTCTCCGTAGCCGAGACCCGAAAGCATACCGGATGCAAGAGCGATGACGTTCTTTATTGCAACGGCATACTCTGCACCGATCTCATCGGTGTTGACATACAGACGCAGATAGTGGTTTGAGAATATCTGCTGAGCGAGCTTTGCGGTTTCAAGGTCGGTGGAAACAGAGCAGATGCAGGTAACCCTTCTGAGAATAACCTCTTCCGCGTGGCTGGGACCTATTACGGAAACAACGGGCTTTATGCCGCAGTCACCGAGGACAGCCTTGACGGTCTCGGTCATACGCTTGTCGGTATTGATATCAAAGCCCTTGCTGGCGTTTACGACCAGAGTACCCGCCTTTACAAAGGGTTTTATGGTATAGAGAGCATCGGAGACGAATTTTGTGGGGACAGTTATGAGTATCATCTCGGTGCCTTCCATAGCTGCGGCAGGGTCAGCAGTTGCGGTAAGGGTCGGATTGAGCTTTACGCCGTGAAAATATCTGCTGTTGGTGTGGCGGAGATTGATCTCGGATATCTCATCATTGTCAACGCCGTACATGACTACGTCGTGACCGTTATCTGCAAGAACCTGAGCGAGAGCGGAACCCCAGCTTCCGGTTCCGAGTACTGTTGCTTTCAAAATATTTCCCCCTTTTAGGTGATTGAACATATATTACCCCCGGGAACCGCTTTTGTCAACAAATGCAGGTTTCCTTAATTATATGTTAATGATACGCTTTGCAGTGAAGGCACTATTGACATTGGCTGCCATAAAGTGTAAAATATATGATACTATTAATATTGGAGGCGATAATATGTCGATCGCTTTATTTGTGGCATTTATTGAGGTGGGACTTTTGTGCCTGTATCCGTATATTTCGGAGCAGTTTGCAAACGGAGGCCGTGTATTCAGTATACCCGAGTACCTTTTTATGTGTCTTGGAACGGATATGGACAAGGCGGTTAGAAGACTTCAGGAAAATATCGGCTATTCCGAGAGTGCTGCCAATGCCGTAACATATCTTCCGATCATTATTTCTGCCGTACTTCTTGTCTGCGGTCTGCTTGCTCTTATCCTTGCGGCTGCAAAGAAGAATAAGGCATCAGGCATCTTCCAGGTGATCGGCGGTACTGTCGGCGCACTCATGTCCATACTGCTGTCGGCAACTCTGACACTGGGAGAGGACGCAATGTCTCTGCCTGCCAATATAGCTGTTACCGCAAAGCTTCAGCTTCTTATGGTGCTGATGATTGCTTTCGGTGCTTTCAGCATTGTAAATCCCGATGCTGTATTTGGAGCAAAGACTGCTGTGCCTGTAATGGCAGCACCTGCAATGCAGAGAAGTGCATATCCTCAGGTGAGCGCGGCGCCCATGCGTCAGCCTATGTACAGCGCACCGGCTCCTGCTCCCGCTCCCGCACCGGCTCCTGCTCCTGCACCTGCGCCGGCTCCTGCGGCATCACCTGCCCCCATCAGCGCAACCTACACCTGCCCCGTCTGCAGTACCACACAGAAGTCGGAGCTTGCATTCTGCACCTTCTGCGGAAACCCAAACCCCAACAAATAAGTCATATGATAAAAGCCTCTGTCGCTTATTCGGCAGAGGCTTTGCTTATTAAGGCATCAGAGATATAACAAGGCTGTCATATTACCGAAAAGACTTGTATACGTCAAATTATTATGATAAAATAAAACATGATACCCATCGTACAGGAGAAGCCTGCTCGATGGCACGGCATTTTATATCATACAGCAAATGACCGTTTACATACCGAAAAACGGCTCAGCGAGCGGTTTTTCTCAACGAAAGGAAGGGTCATACAAATGATGGAAGTCAACGATTTATGTATAAATTGTTTTGCGAAAAAAGGAAGGGCAGTTCAGTGCCAGAGATGCGGCTATGTGGACGGAACTCCCAGAGTCGCGCCTTATCTTGCGCCGGGTACGGTAATTGCCGAGCGCTATGTTGTAGGCAGGCATGAAAAGGTCACAGGCGAAGGCGTGACCTATCTCGGCTATGACGCAAAGAAAAACGAGAGGGTAGTTATCCGCGAGTATCTGCCCCAGACTCTGTGCAGCAGAACCGTCTCAAGTGACGAGGTAACGGTCAATGAGGGCTGTGAGCTGACCTATGACGATTACAAGCAGGATTTTCTTGATGTGGCAAAGGCTGTGACACGCCTTTCCGATATCGATATATTCACTCCCGTAAGAGCTATTTTCGAGTGCAATAACACCGCCTATGCGGTGTACGAAAAGCCCGACGGAAGACCTCTCGGCGATATCGTCAAGAAGGCACAGCGCCTTACATGGGATGAAGCCCGTCCTCTGTTCCTGCCCCTTATCGGTGCGATGAATTCTGCTCATGCAGTGGGTCTTGTTCATTTCGGGATCAGCCCGGAGACCGTTTATTTCAGCAGGGACAAGAAGCTTCATGTAACTGCTTTTGCGATCCCTGATTCCAGAATGTCCGATACCGCTCTGAAATGCGAGCTGTTTGACGGCTACAGCGCCATCGAGCAGTATTCCACCCAGGGCAAGCGCGGCAAGGCTACCGATGTATATGCAATGTGCGCATTGCTTTTCTATACTCTGACGGGCAAGCGCCCTCCCGAGGCGGTCACAAGAGCATATGAGCCCAGACTCAATATGCCTGCCGACCTTGCGGATGAGATACCCTCCCATGTTTTCGCGTCTCTTGCGGCAGGTCTGCAGGTAATGCCCGAAAACAGAATTCAGACAATGGAAGAACTGCGCTCACAGCTCAGCCTCAAGTCAGGCAGTGCGGTAGTGGGCGGGGCGCGTACCGCGGCAGCGGCGGCAGGTGCCGCGCAGGCAGTGCGTCCTGCACATAGACCTCCTCAGCAGAGCGCTCCAAGGGCATCAGGTGCATACGGAAACGGCGTGCAGAGAAGTGCCGCAAGACCTCCCGTACAGCCTGAGAGAAGCGGTGCCTCCTACGGCAGCTTCAATGCTCTTAAATCTCAGCTTTCCACAAAGCTTTCCGCATTCGCGAATCTCAAGCAGTGGCAATATCTTCTGCTTTCCCTTGTAATTTCCATAGTTGTTCTCGGCATAATAGCAATAGTGATCCTCTCCATATTCTCTCCCTATCTCAAGAGGAACAACAATGCATATGTAAATCCCCCTGAGGAGTACTATGCAGCACCTTCGGAGACCGATCAGACTCCCATGGATACAGTGCCCGACCTTGTAGGCAAGAAGTGGGACGATGTAAAGGACAACAGAGGCGATTACTATAACTTCGAGATATATGCACTTGCTGAGGGCGAGGCAAGCAGCGAGTACAAGGAAGGCGTAATAATAAGACAGAGCCCCGATCCCAATACCGAGGCACCTCACGGAACGGTCATACAGGTCGTTCTCAGCGCAGGCGCAAATACGGTAAAGGTTCCCAATATCAAGGGCTGTACCATTGCCGAGGCAACAGAGAAGCTTGATAAGGCAGGGCTGAGACTGGGAAGCCAGGAAATGGAATACAGCGACGAATATGCATTCGGCGAGATAATCGATCTTGTAAGTGTCGATGTAGGCGACAAGGTAAGTGTAAACTCCTTTATCAATGTAAAGGTCAGCAACGGACCGGAGCCTACAGTCGAGATCATCGATGATTGAGTTATTGATTACTAATTGAAGAATTTACAGGTAAGCGTAGGAAACACCCGAAGTAAATAAATGCTTCGGGTGTTTTTGCGGTCAGCATATGCGAAAAAAGGAGAAAAATGAAGGCTCGCAGAAAATATAATCCGGTAAATCTGGACATGGAGCCCGTAAAGGTTCACAGAGGACGCGCCGTGATACCTGAGGTGGCAAAGCGGCAGAAGATGAAGACGGTGCTGATAATTGCAGGCGCGATAATTTCGGTACTGGTGTTTTTTGTCGTAGCTCTCTGGATACTCACAGACCTCGGCAACAACGCAGAAAAGAACGAAAAAAAGCCCCAGAAAATAGACAGCGGCGAGTATGTCTACTCCGAAAAGGACAGTCTGACGGTGCTTATAGCCATGACCGATGACAAGGGCTCTGTGGCAGAGCATCTGATACTCATGCGCATTGACCCCTCCCGATGGAATGAGGGTGAGGGTTACGCAGTGTGCTTTATGTCTCTGCCTCCCGATATGGCAATAGGAGAAAAGGGTATGACGCTTTCCCAGAGCTATGCGCTGGGAGGTACTGCGGAGTGCGCAAGAGTTCTGAAGGAAGTAAGCGGCTCAAGAGAGATATATTCAGCAACAATAAACTATAAAACTGCAAGAGAGCTTATCAAGGTCGTGGGCGGAATTACCGTAACGGTGGAGCATGATATCAACTATGTATCACCAAAGGGTGACCGAAACTTTTCCACTGCGGCAGGAACAAGAGAGTTCAACGGCAGTGAGGGTGCCAGGCTCATGTACTGCACAGATTGGCCCGGCGGCATCGAGGAACAGAGGCTTATGATATGCCGCTGTTTTGCATCCATGGCAAACAAACTTATAACAAGAAAAAACAGCAGTTATCTTGATTACTATTTCAAGAAGATCACCAATACAGTCTCCACAACGGTCAGCGCAGGTGCTTATCAGGAGATAAAGACAGGTCTTTATGAGTTTGCGCTCAATAATGAAGGCGGAGATATAACTCGAATATATCTGTGCGGAGTCGGAGAGGATGAGAACGGAAAGCTGTACCTGACAGAGGACGGTGTGAAGTATCTCAAGGCGCTCTTCGGAGAGCACAGTTAAAGGAATGATTATAATGGTAGATAAGGCAAGAGTTCAGGCGGCAGTAAGAGAGCTGCTGATCGCAATCGGCGAGGATCCCGACAGAGAGGGACTTATCGAGACTCCCGACAGAGTCGCGAGAATGTACGAGGAAATATGCGGCGGCATCCATGAGGATCCGAAAAAGCACCTCAAGATATTCCACGAAACAGGGGAAAACGAGGAAATGGTCGTGGTGCGCGATATTCCTCTTTATTCCCTCTGCGAGCATCATATGCTTCCCTTTGTAGGCAAGTGCCATATTGCTTATATTCCCCGTGACGGAGTTATCATCGGGCTTTCCAAATTTGCAAGGATAGTAAGCTGCTTTGCACGCAGACTTCAGGTGCAGGAGCGCCTTACTGCGGAAATTGCAGATTTCCTTATGGAGTCCCTTAATCCTCTGGGAGTTGCCGTCATTATCGAGGCAGAGCATCTGTGCATGACCATGCGCGGAGCCCGTGCCGCAGGAAGCCAGACCCAGACCAGCGCACTGCGCGGACTTATGAGAAGCGATGCAAGAACAAGAAGTGAGGCAATCGACCTTATTATGGGGGGACGCCGATGATCTGGCAGTTAGCGCATGACAGGCAGATAAAGGTTGACAGAGTGCTCGTAATGGGCATACTTAACGTGACCCCCGACTCCTTTTCCGACGGAGGAAACTACTTCACTCCCGAGGAGGCTCTGGCAAGGGCAAGGGAAATGGCAGAGCAGGGCGCGGATATAATAGATATCGGCGGACAGAGCACCCGACCGGGCTATACCAGAGTCACTCCTCAGGGCGAATGGTCGAGACTCAAACCCATTATCAGTGTTCTGTGCAAGGAGTTAAAACAGCCTGTTTCAATAGATACCTTCTATCCCGAGGTTGCCGCCCGTGCTATAATGGCAGGCGCCTGCATAATAAACGACGTAAACGGCTTTGACGAGCCCCTTATGAGACAGACAGCCGCCCTTTCAAAGGCAGGCTGTGTCATAACCCATCACACCGAGCCCATGCAGGGGCTTTCCACCGCCATGCAGATAAAGGATTTCTTTATAAAGCGCATGGCAGAGCTGAAAGCCGAGGGTGTTGAAACTGCAAAAATGTGCTTTGACCCGGGAATCGGCTTCGGAAAATCAAACGAGCAGAATTTAGCGGCGATCGCTGATTTTGACAAGCTGTGCATGGCGGATTCGCCCATGCTCATAGCCGCATCAAGAAAGCGTGTGCTGGGCACCGAGACGGGAGTAACAAGCCCCGAGGAGCGAGACCCTGCAACGGTTGCGGCGCACACCGTTGCCTGCATGAAGGGCGCAAACATCGTTCGCGCACATAATATTCCTGCGGCGGTGCAGGCGGCGAGAATGGCTGATGCGTTCCTTAAAAACAGAGGTTGATAAAATGGAAAAGATTCATATAAAGGGTCTTGAGATATATGCCTATCACGGTGTATTTCAGGAGGAAAAGGATAAGGGTCAGCCCTTTGTCCTCGATATAACGATGGAGCTTGACTGCATGAATGCCTGCATGACAGACTGTCTTGAGGGAACTGTCAATTATGCCGAGGTCTGCGACGCGGCTGAGGAAATTATGCTTTCCGAAAAGTGTGACCTTATCGAGCGAGCGGCGCAGAAGGTCTGCGACGGGATACTTGAGAAATTCCCTCCTGTGCAGGCTGTGACGGTGGTGCTTAAAAAGCCCGAAGCGCCCGTGAGGCAGAAAATAGCCTATGCGGCAGTTGAATTGAGGCGAGAGAGATGAAGGCTGTAGTATCACTGGGCGCAAACTTGGGAAACAGGGAGCAGACCCTAAAAGAGGCACTCAACTGCCTCGATTCTCTCTGCAAAACAAAGCTTATTGCAGTTTCGTCCTTTTATGAGACCGAGCCCGTAGAGGTGTTGGATTCTCAGCCCGAATATATCAACTGCGCAGCAGTGCTTGAAACGGAGCTTTCCCCAAAGGCACTGCTTGGAGCCTGCCTCGGAATAGAGGCGGCAAAGGGCAGAGTGAGACTTGGCTATAAAACCGCGCGAACCCTTGATATCGACCTGCTTCTTTATGAGGGCTATACCTCAGATGAAGAGGAGCTGACAGTCCCCCACCCGAGAATGAGAGAACGGGCATTTGTGCTTGTTCCGCTTTCAGAGCTGTTCCCCGAGGGAAACGCTCTGGGACTGGATTTTTTTGAAGATCTTGAAAGGGCAGACAAAGACGGGATCAACATAATTAACTGAAAGGAAGCGGGAATGTGAATACAGAAATATTGCTTTGTACATACGACAGAACAAGCTATTCAATAATGAAAAGCATCGTCATGATGTTTGAAAGTCTTGATTATGTGTGGATTCCGGAGAAATATAACGATGAGATCTGTACCATTTGCTTCAAAGATATAGATGCTTCACAGCTTGAGGTTGCAGAATGGGCAGAGGCCGTTGAAAACATTCTAGAATATATGGGAAAGCTTGATACTGATGCCCCGGGCAAGTACCTTTCACTTCGATATACCATGGCTTGCAGAAGCATCGATGATAGCGGCGTGGGAGTGTCTTATGAAATAGAGCGCGGCGCAAACCGCCTCACCATAGCACAGTCCCCTGAGTATCTTATGGCAGAGCCCTTTGAATTTAATGACTTCGATGAATTCTGCGAAGAATACGGAGTGGAATGTGACGAGTCTGATTTCCGATACGCCTCCGAGATATTTGTAGTTGACGGTGAAGTGTATTTTGATCAGGAGCCGGGATACGACAGCATTGCCGATCTGAGGCATTTTATTAAATCCAAAGGCTGATTTTTCGACATTTTTCAAAAGATGTATGAATTGACGGACAAAATCGGGAAAACTGAATAACGACATAAAACATTTCGGGTGCTAATATATTTTCACGAAAAAAATATTAGCAGGTGCTTGAAATGAAGAAAAAACCGTCACTGCTGTACAGATTTATAAAATGGTGCGTTCGGGTATGCTACCCGAAAATGGAGCTTGAGGGAGCTGAAAACCTGCCTGATGAGCCGGCAATAATTGTCAGCAACCATGCCCAGATGAACGGGCCTATAGCCTGTGAGCTGTATTTCCCCGGTAAAAGATATACATGGTGCATCGGACATATGATGCATCTTAAAGAGGTTCCTGATTATGCCTATGAGGACTTTTGGAGCAATAAGCCAAAATATATTCGCTGGTTTTACAGATTGCTTTCCTACATAATTGCGCCTCTGTCGGTTTGCGTGTTCAACAATGCGGAAACTATAGCCGTATATAAGGATCAGCGCATAGTGTCAACATTCAAGGAGACTGTAAGAAGACTTTGCGAGGGAGCAAAAGTTGTAATATTTCCGGAAAATAATACGGAATGCAATAACATTATCAATGAATTTCAGGATAAATTCGTTGATATAGCAAGAATGTATTACAGGAAAACCAAAAAATGTCTGAGCTTTGTTTCCATGTATCTTGCACCTGAGCTTAAAATAATGGTGCTGGGAAAACCCGTTGAATTTGATCCGACGGAGGATATGGACAGTCAGCGCAGCAGGATCTGTGAATATCTGAAAGAAGAGATTACTTCTGCGGCACGGGCGCTTCCTCCTCATAGGGTGGTTCCCTACAGAAATATCCCAAAAAAGAACTATCCCATGAACAGATAGCAAAACACCTCCGAAAATTCGGAGGTGTTTTCTTTAATAAACTCAAAGAGCTATAACATCATCATTTTTGAGATCTTCACCCATCATCGGAGGATAGGGAGTATCGTCAAAATTGTCCTGAGAGCGAGCATCATAAGCGGACTCGTCGGGGAAGATTATAGGCTCAGGCTCCTCTTCTTCCTCAGCGGCAGGCTCATCGGTGTAGATGCTGCCGAAGTCGAAGATGGAGTAATCATCTTCTTTCTTCTCGGGCTCAGGCTTCTTTTCTTCTTCAGGCTCTTTTTCGGGTTCGGATTCTTCATTTTCGGGGAGGATAACGGGAACAGGCTCCTCTTTCTTTTTCTTTTCTTTCTTCTCTTTCTTCTCTTTCTTTTCCTTCTTCTCCTTGGGCTTCTTCTCCTTCTTGGGAGAAGGAGCAACTACAGGAGCAGGCTCATCTTCCTCGGGTTCAGGTTCGTACGCATACTTGCTTTCCTGTTTGTCCACTGCAACAAGAGCGGTGGAGTTTTCGGGCTTTGCTGTAACTATAAGGATAAGATTGAGAACGGCGCATATTGCCGCAAGAACAGCCGCAATAAGCAGGGGAAGAGTCATGCTGTCAAGGCTCATAAGATATATGCCGCCCACGACAGAAGCAAGGCTTGTGATCTCAAGGAGCAGATTGCCCTGTCCCCAGTAGCCGATGCGGTCTTTGGTGTTAAAGAACTTCTCGTCGTCCTCTGTACCGTAAACACCGTCATCGCCTGCGGAACGGTCGTCCTGAGTGAGATAGGCATTTATTGTGCCGTGACCGAGTATCTCGGCTATAACGAGAAGGAAGTAGCAAATAGCAGCGGTAGTGGGAGAGGGCGAAATGGCAAAGGGGACGAGAGATGCGGCAAGGAAGAGACCCGAAAGTCCGAACATGACGCGGAGCATGGGAGTGTCAGCCTTGCGGTAGAGGTTGCCTACGACACCGCCGCCGAGAATGACACAGGCAAAGCCGATGGTAATAGCCGTAGCGGTCACGCCCTGAGCGGACAGATACACCGTCAGACCGAACCAGCCGAAGGAAAGAACAACGGCAAAGACAACAGCAAGAATGCCGAAGCGTCCAAAACCTGCGTTTCTTGTATAGACTTCGTTGAGGAAATCCTCATCGCCGTCACGGGAAATGTGAGCGCAGCTTGTGTTCTTGAAGAGTATGCATACAAGGAATGCGACAGCGGCAACGATGCAGGCAGAGCAGACAAACAGGAACTTTGAGCCTCCGCGCACATACATGAAGGAGCCTAAAAGAATACCTGCGGCAAGACCGAGATAGGGTGAATAGATGACAGAAGCGTCGTTGTGATTGCTGTAACGGGCATAGACACGATATTTATCCACCATTCTGGCGGCAAGACCGTAGCCGAGACCCCAGAGAGCAACGCCGATAACGGGTGCCTTTCCGAGCATCAGCACAGCGCCTGCCACTGCAAGAGCACTGCCCAGTGCAACGGTATAGATATTGAGGCTGTTTTTCATAAGACCGCCCAGACGGTTGCCGATAATGCAGGTTGCCATGTAGAGAAGCAGAGGCATATAGGGCAGGAATATCTGGGGGATAAAGGGTGCTTTTTCAGTAAAGAAAGCAGCAGAGCTTTCGGAGAAATCAAAGAAAATGGGGCAAAGGGGAATGGTGCAGCACATACTCATAAGCAGAGATACCGAACGGGCGGTCTCGTTGCCCAGTCTGAAAGCAGGGTTACCGCCCAGACCGTTTTCGGTCTCGCCGATTCTGGGTCGGAGTATGACCTCAAGCAGATGGGAAAGGGCATAATAGAGTATGATAAGAAGAATAACAGCACCGCCAATGGTCATGATAAGGGGGAAATTAACAAGGTCAAGAGCTGACTTTGCGTTGAGGTTTTCGCTTATCTCAAGGGCGCCTACGCATTTTCCGGTGGTGGTGTAGACAGGGACGGTGGAAATGAGATACTCACTGTCCTCATATTCAAAATATGTAAGCTGACGGACCTCGTTGTCGATGGTGTATACCGCGCGGTTGATGGATTCCTCGTTTGTGGGATGATCGCCGCACTTGAATACGGGAAGTCCGCGGCTGAGGTCAGTGCCGAAATCGCCTGTTGACTGGGAATAGATATCGGACAGGTCGATATAGAGATAGAGTGCGGCAGAGCGGCCGTCCTCTGTCTGCTCCTCGGAGATAAGCGACATGACCGCATCGCTTACGGAAACAACATAAGGCTCATCGGAGCTTGTTTCTTCACCGATGATATCGGAGATACCCACGGAAGCAGCGATGGTAAGCTGCGAAAGCTCGTTTTTCTGAGCGTTTTCGTCCTGCAGACCGTAGTCATGCTCAAGGATTATAAAGGCGCTTACGGAAATGCCCAGAATAATGACCACAAAACGCATGAAGTGAAGAGCAAACTCGGTCACTCTGAGACGGGAAGCCTTTATAAGAATAATGATAAGGTCGAGAATGAGCATGACAGCGCCGATGCCTAAAAGGACATAAACGGCTATATGCAGGAACTGAGCGGTTTTTTCGCTTTCCGCGGTGTTTTCATAGGAGTGGAGAACAAAGCCCGAAAGAATAAGGGCAATAGCGATAAAAAGAACGGTAAGACATTTGAACCATCCGAATTTTTTCATTCTGCCACCTCCGTTCTGCGCTTTTTAACAGAAGAGATAACTCCCGAAACGGAGAAATAGATTATGATCGACAGACAGCAAATGACCGCAAAGAGGGAAAGCCTGTTGCGGACAACACCTGCGTATTCCATGGTGCCCTGACGCTTTGCGGAAATGACAAGCAGACCGTAGCTTTCGCCCTTATCGTCAATAAGAGGCTTGTAGGTGATGCTTACATCGTCCTCTGCCTCGGTAACAGACTCACCGCGAAGAGTAAGGGAGGCGAGCTCCGACAGTCTTTCGGTGTCTGCGATCGGTTCAAAGGCAGAGCTCTGCGCCTTGAGGTAAAGCACACCGTTTTCGAGGGTGTATATTCCGCCTGTGTACAGAATATCTTCGGTGGTCAGAGCGGAATCCAGCATTTCGGAATACTTCTCACCTATGAACTTGTTCCTCTCTTCGGTGCCCTGTGCCAAGTTTTCTGATTTGATGACAGGCGCAAGATATTCAGAAAGCTGAGCTGTGGTTTTTTCAAGCTTGCCGTCGGAGGAACCCATATAGTCGCTCTCGAAGGAATTCATGATAAGCACCACGCAGAAGATCACTGCACACATTGTAAACAGGATCTCAAACACGGTTCGTATGCCGATGTGACCCACCTGCAAACGCTTTTCGTCTGTTTTCAAAATAAATCACCCCAATTTTCAGGTTATGATAATTATAATAGAAACAAATGCCATTTACAAGAGCAAAATAAAAAGCTCCCTCTCAGGAGGGAGCTGTCGGCAAATTCGCCGAAGGCGAACTTGGGTGACGGAGGGAGAGATATCTGCAACAGATAATCAGTCCTCGTCCTTTCTGCCTATAAGATCATTGAGATCATAGGGAGTCTGCTGATATACATAATAGTTCAGCCAGTTGGCAAAGAACATGTGGGCATAGGAGCGCCAGTTCTGGAAGGGAGTCTGTTCGGGGTCATCGTCGGGGAAGTAGTTATAAGGAATCTGCGGCTCGATGCCCTTGTTCACATCGCGGAAGTATTCATTGGCAAGGGTCATGCGGTCATATTCAAGATGACCTGTGCAGAAGAACATTCTGCCGTTCTTGTGAGCAACTATGGCAACACCTGCACGCTTGCTCTTGGCAAGGGTGACCAGCTCAGGCACAGCATCAATGTCGGTATCTCTTACATAGGTATAACGGGAATGGGGAGAGAAGAAGCGGTCATCGAAGCCTCTCATAAGAGGGTGCAGGGGCTCGAGAACGTCATGACGGTATACGCCGGAAAGCTTCTTGTCAAGGGCACGCTTCTTGATGCCGAAGTGATAGTAGAGACCTGCCTGAGCACCCCAGCATATATATAATGTAGAGTAAACATTATCTCTTGCCCAGTCCATGATCTGAGTCAGCTCTTCCCAGTAGTCAACCTCCTCAAACTGGAGTGTCTCAACAGGCGCACCTGTGATGATCATTCCGTCAAACTTCTGGTCTCTTATATCGTCAAGAGTCTTATAGAAGGTTGCAAGATGAGTCTGGGAGGTGTTCTTGCTTGCGTGGGTGGCAGTCTGAATAAGCTCTATCTCTATCTGGAGAGGAGAGTTGCCCAGCAGACGGAGAAGCTGAGTCTCGGTTTCTATTTTGGTAGGCATGAGATTGACGATAGCGATCTTCAGAGGACGTATGTCCTGACAGCCTGCGCGCTCCTCAGTCATTACAAATACATTTTCGCTTTCAAGAATCTTTCTCGCAGGGAGAGAGTTTGGAATCATAATAGGCATAGTTATTTTCCTTTATATATAATGTATATGGTAAGTGAAAGACAATTTCACTAACTTCTTGAGGCTATTATAACAGAGAATATGGTAATTACAACCCAAAGAATATTTTTTTGAAAAAAATAAAAAATAATGCTTGACTTTTAAAATACCCTGTGATATAGTAATGAAGCTGTCGCGAGAGAACAGATTTCTCCCAAGCGGCCGCAAGAATGTTCCTTGAAAATTAAACAACGAAGTAAGAAGTACCCGTAATTTCTGATGAGTTTTGCAATCAAATGATTGCAGTACTTTTAGAAACACGAATATTTTAAAATAACTTTTACGTCAGCAATGACGGTTTTGAGCATCAAGCTCTAGAAAAGTGATTTAAACAGCTTTAGCTGTGTAAATACAATTTTTTAGAGAGTTTGATCCTGGCTCAGGACG
>JAZSJQ010000058.1:0-28482 GCA_045534445.1 Acutalibacteraceae bacterium | reverse complement strand
TTATGTTCCCCTTTTCATCAACGAGGGTGACAAGTTCCAGATCGATAGGACGGTGGGCGAGTATATTGGTCGTGCAAAATAATTAATCAACGATAAACTTCTTGAGGAGGCATTATCATGAATACAATCGAAAAACTTGCTTATGTTAAGGGTCTCGTTGAAGGTCTCGGTCTTGACGATTCCAAGAAGGACACCAAGGTTATCAAGAACCTTCTTGAGCTTATCGAGGACATCGTTGACAACGTAGCTAACCTTCAGGACGGCTTTACCGAGCTTCAGGAGCAGATTGATGCTGTTGACGAGGATCTCGGCGAGGTTGAGAAGGATCTCTACGGCGACGATGACTGCGATTGCGATTGCTGCTGCGGTTCTGTCGAAGATATCCCCGAAAAGAAGGATGTTGACGAGCTTTTCTACGAAGTAACCTGCCCCACCTGCGGTGAGACCATCTGCCTCGATGAGGATATGATCAATGCCGGCGAGATGGAGTGCCCCAACTGCGGTGAGAAGCTTGAGTTTGACCTCGAGGGCTAATTTTAATTAAAGCAATAATGTTGAACAGGGAGCGATTTTATCGCATCCCTGTTCAAGTGCGTCTGTGAGCGACCGCTGTGCGGTCTCTTTTTTAGTGTGTGTTATTGAGTAAATCAGCACAATATAATGTATATGTATTGACATACAGACACAAATTATGTAAAATATATCAAGTAATGTTTAATGAAAAGGAAAGAAATTATAAGTATGGAGAACAAGAAAAGAACCACAAAAAGTGAATACAGCAATGACAGTATGTCGTTGCTCAAAGGCGCTGACAGAGTTCGTAAGCGTCCTGCGGTCATTTTCGGCTCGGACAGCATTGAGGGCTGTCAGCACGCGGTTTTTGAAATTCTTTCAAACTCGATAGACGAAGCCAGAGAAGGCTACGGTAATAAAATTACTGTTACCCGTTTTCAGGATGGTGCCATTGAAATTGCCGATATGGGACGAGGTATCCCTGTCGAATATAACGAAAGGGAACAGAAGTATAACTGGGAAATTGCTTTCTGTGAGCTGTACGGCGGCGGAAAATACAATAACGACACCAATGAGACCTATGAGTTTTCCCTCGGTCTTAACGGTCTCGGACTTTGCGCTACTCAGTATGCATCAACATATATGGACGCAGAGGTCATAAGAGACGGTTTTGTTTACAGACTTCACTTCGAAAAGGGCGAAAACATAGGCGGACTTCAGAAGGAGCCTTTTTCGGGCAAAAGAACCGGAACAAAAATCAAGTGGCTTCCTGATCTTGAGGTCTTTACAGAAATTGATATTCCTGCAGAATACTTTGAAGATATTCTCAAGCGTCAGGCTATCGTAAACGCAGGTGTTTCTTTCATTTTTGATGACAAAAAAGAAGGAAAAAAACAGGAATTCCTTTATAAAGAGGGTATTGCAGACCACGTCCGTGAGATTGTAGGCGAAAACGGCATGAGCTCTGTTCAGGTGTGGAAGTGTGAACGCCGCGGACGTGACAGAGAGGACAAGCCCGATTACAATGTGCGTATAAATGCCGCGGTTGCGTTTTCAAACAAGGTAAATCTTACCGAATATTACCACAATTCAAGCTGGCTCGAGCATGGCGGTGCGCCTGATAAAGCAGTACAGAGCGCGTTTACCTCAATAATCGATCATCGCTTGAAAGCGACAGGTAAATACAATAAAAATGAGAGCAGCATCAAATATCAGGACGTTTCGGATTGTCTTGTAATTGTTGTTTCTTCCTTCTCAAACCAGACAAGCTATGAAAATCAGACTAAGAAAGCGATAAACAACAAGTTTATCCGCGAGGCAATGACGGAATTCTTCAAGCATCAGCTTGAAGTCTGGTTCCTTGAAAATCCAATGGAAGCCGATAAAATATGCGCACAGTGCCTTATCAACAAGCAGAGCCGCGAGAGCGCAGAAAAGCAGAGGCTTCAGATAAAGAAGAACCTTACAAGCAACATGGACATGACAACCAGAGTTGCCAAATTCATTGACTGCCGAAGCAGGGATGTAAACGAGCGTGAGCTTTATATCGTGGAGGGTGACTCTGCGGCAGGCTCCTGTAAGGTTGCAAGAGATCCTAATTTCCAGGGAATAATGCCTGTCAGAGGAAAGATCCTCAACTGTCTTAAGGCAGACTACACCAGAATTTTCAAGAGCGAAATAATTACCGACCTTATAAAAGTTCTCGGCTGCGGAGTTGACGTACAGGGCAAATCCGCAAAGAATCTTGCTACCTTTGACATCAATCAGCTTCGCTGGAACAAGGTCATAATCTGTACCGACGCTGATGTTGACGGTTATCAGATCAGAACTCTGATTCTGACCATGTTCTACCGCCTTACCCCGAAGCTTATTGAGGAAGGAAAAGTATTCATAGCAGAATCTCCGCTTTACGAGATAACGACTTCAGATGAGACCTACTTTGCGTATACAGAGCAGGAAAAAACGGAGGTAATGGAAAAGATCGGCAAGAAAAAGCACAAGATAAACCGTTCCAAGGGACTTGGTGAGAACAACGCAGACATGATGAACCTTACCACCATGAACCCTGAGACACGAAGACTCATAAAGGTAGTGCCTTCTGATGTGGAGAGAACGGCACAGATGTTTGACATTCTGCTGGGCGACAATCTGTCGGGCAGAAAGGAATACATTACCGAGCATGGCAGTGAGTTTATTGACCTTGCTGACGTACAATAACAGCCGAAAGGAAAAAACTGATGGCAAGAAAAAGAAATACGCCGGAATCCAAATCTTCGGCGACAAAAGGATATATAAAGGGCGCAGGTGAAATAGTTGAGCAGAAGATAGACGATACTATCGAAGTCAACTATATGCCATACGCAATGAGCGTAATAATGAGCCGTGCGCTTCCTGAGATAGACGGCTTCAAGCCGTCTCACAGAAAGCTTCTTTACACCATGTACAAGATGGGACTTCTTACAGGAGATATTCAGAAGTGTGCAAAGATAGCAGGTGCTACAATGTCACTGAACCCTCACGGCGATGCGGCTATATACGATACTCTCGTTCGCATGACCGTTGCACATGAGGCACTTCTCCACCCGTACATAGAATCAAAGGGTTCTTTCGGCAAGGCGTACTCAAGAGATACCTCTCCTGCAGCGTCCCGTTATACCGAGGCAAAGCTTGCAAAGATATCCTCTGAACTTTTTAAAGACATAGACTGCGATGCAGTTGATATGCTGGATAACTTTGACGGCACCATGAAAGAGCCGTCTCTGCTGCCCGTAACATTCCCATCGGTGCTGTGCAACAGCAATCTTGGTATAGCAGTCGGTATGGCAAGCAATATCTGCTCTTTCAATCTTTCAGAGGTAATAGAAACAACTATTGCCCTTATAAACGATCCTGAGCATAACATTGAAACAACGCTTCTCGCGCCTGATTTCCCCGGCGGAGGATTCATACTTCAGAATCAGACCGATCTTAAAGGCATATACAATACGGGCAGAGGCAGCGTAAGAGTGCGCTCGAGATATGCTTATGACAAGAGCGCAAACTGCATTGATATTACCCAGATACCGCCTACAACATCAATTGAAGCGATTGTTGAGAAGGTTATTGAGCTTGTAAAGCTCGGAAAGATCAAGGAGATAAACGATATCCGAGATGAGCAGGGTAAGGACGGATTGAGTATTACCATTGATCTGGAGAGAAACACAGACCCCCAGAAGCTTATGACTAAGCTCTTCAAGCTTACTCCTCTTGAGGACAGCTTCTCCTGCAATTTCAATGTTCTTATTGCAGGCACGCCGAAGGTTCTCGGAGTGCGTGAGCTGCTTGAGGAATGGATAGCCTTCAGAACTGAATGTGTGAGAAGAAGAACATATCATAACCTCGGCAAGCTCAAGGATAAGCTGCATCTGCTGTCAGGTCTTTCAAAGATCCTTCTTGATATCGACAGAGCCATCAAGATAATCCGCGAGACTGAAGAGGAAGCGGAGGTTGTTCCCAACCTCATGATAGGCTTCGGTATCGATGAGATACAGGCTGAATATGTGGCAGAGATAAAATTGCGCCATATAAACAGGGAATATATTCTCAAGAGGATTGCAGATGTTGATAAGCTCAAGGAGGAGATCGCAGACCTTGAAAGCACTCTTGCATCCAACAAAAAGGTGCAGAAGATTATAATCAAGGAGCTTCGTGAAGTTGCCGACAAGTATGGTCAGCCGAGACGCTCCATGATCCTTTGCGAAGATACAGCTGCAGAATACGAAGAGGTTGAAGAGATTCCTGATTATCCCGTAAATATCTTCCTGACTGCGGAAGGCTATTTCAAGAAGATAACTCCCCAGTCACTGAGGATGAGTGGTGAGCATAAGCTTAAGGAAGGCGACTCTATAGTCCGTCAGATTGAAAGCAGAAATAATGTGGAACTGCTGTTCTTTACAAATAAATGCCAGGTCTATAAGACAAGAGCGGCTAATTTCTCCGATACCAAGGCAAGTGTGCTGGGTGAGTATGTCCCTGCAGTGCTTGGTATGGAAGAGGGAGAAAAGGTTGTATACATGGCTGTGACAGATAAATATGAGGGTTTTATGCTGTTTGCCTTTGATAACGGAAAGATTGCAAAGGTTGAGATGTCAGCCTATCAGACAAAGACCAACCGCAAGAAACTGATAAACGCATACTGCGGCAAGTACAATTTTGTAAAGGCAGAATACATTACAGAGGATACACAGATTCTTCTGACCTCCAGCACCACCCACAGACTTCTTCTGCATACAGGTGCGATTACTGCCAAGTCCACAAAGGACACTCAGGGCATACAGGTAATGACCCTGAGAAAGAATGCACACCTTGTTGATATGCAGATATACACCGACGGCATGATAGATGATCCCGACAGATGCAGAGCAAAGTCACTGCCTGCGGCAGGTGCCAAGGAAAAGGGCGAACAGCTCAGCATAATATAAAAAAGACAGGATCCCCTTGCGAGAGCTTGAGGACGGAGTCCTCAACTTACTGTTAATCAAAAAGACCGCACAAAACTGTGCGGTCTTTTCTGTTCGGGCAATGCAAACGCTTTGGGCTCATAAAATCGAGCTTATCTGCCTGAACAATACTATTATTGCCTCGACAGATATAATTATTCCTCAATTCCGTCAATTGGCTCAACATCTGTAAGCTGTCTTAAAACAAGTCGATAAAGGGACTCGGGGTCATCAAGGAATCTTTCCTTTACAATGTTTGCATATTGCTCATTGGGTACATAGAGAGAGGTGCTCATCATAACGGTTTCACCGTCGAGAACGGAGCATTTTACAAGAAAACCGTTTCCGTTGGGGATAAGATCAACGGAGTTCTGGCGCTCATGGCGTCTGCGTGAAATTATCTGCAATCCCACAGCCAGAGCCTTTTCACGGACTGTAAAGGGGAGAGACTTGTAAAGAGATAAAGCTATCTCACGGCCTGTTTCGGTTACTGTCAGTGCGCCTGTTTCTGCATCCTCGCTGAGATTATCCTTGTTTACGAGAGATTCGATTGCATCACAGGTCTCAAAGTAATTTGCAAGATTCTCACGCTGTATGATTTTCACAAGATCAGCACGACTGAGAGGTTCGTCGAAGCTGTTGACTATATAGCATATCAGTATTTTGATTTCGCGTCTGCTGCGCAGACCGTCATGGGAAATGCCTGCGGTAAGTGCTCTGTCGTCCATCTGGAGAAAACTCCTTTGTTATTTGATGCTTTGATTTTATCGCAGTACAGACAGCAAATCAAGATGGAAAATGTAAACACTCAGAATAACACAGGCTGAAGCTGAATATCGAGCAGCGCAGCAGCGATGGTGTCGGGGATTTTTGTAAAATCCGCAACAAGTGAGTTGGGTTTTCCTACGGGATCGTCTTCTCTCATAGGTACAAAATAAATGTTTTTCGTGTTCATGAGAATGCCGATGTTTTTAGCCGAGGCTCCCAGCGCATCGTTGGTTGCAGGTGCGAGAACAATGGGGCGCCCGTTTCTCAGATGCGCCTTGGCGGCAAGGGTTACGGGGGTGTCGCTGATTCCGAGGGCAAGCTTTGTAAGGGTATTACCGGTGCAGGGCGCGATTAGAAGAATATCGAGAAGCTTTTTGGGACCTATAGGCTCGGCGCCTGCAATGGTATGAATGACCTTCTGTCCGCACACATCTTCAATATGGCTGATGAAATCCTCAGCTTTTCCGAAACGGGTATCTGTTGAGTAAGCTGTGTTTGACATGATGGGTGTTACTGAGGCTCCGTTTCTTACAAGAGCATCAAGCTGTTCAATAACGCTTGAAAATGTACAGAAGGAGCCGCAAAAAGCAAATCCGATTTTAGTGTTTTTCAAGATTTTCTACCTCCCTGAGGATTGAGTATATGGTTTCTTTAATGTCTGCTGCAGCGCCGAAGGGAGAGTATTTACCCGGGAGAGACAGCGCATGAACGGCTTTTATTCCTCTGTTTGAAGCCGCCTTGAAATCAATTCCGCCGCTGCCCGAAGCAAGATCAAGCATGATGGAATCATTTTTCATTGCGTTTATGAAGTCTGCTCCTATAACAGGCGAAGGGACGGTATTGATAACAAAATCAAACTCAGAAGCCTTCTTGCAGATGTCGGATATATTAAGAGATTCTGCGCCAATACACTGAGCAAGTGCAAGCTGAGCAGGATTTCGGGCGGCAACGGTTATTCTGCAGCCGCATGACAGAAGGATCCTTGTAAGCGCATTTCCGATCCTGCCGAAGCCTGCTATAAGTCCGTTCATTGAAAACAAGGAGTATGGAGAAAGCTCAATAAGCATTGCAAGGGCGCCTTCCGCAGTGGATTGAGCGTTTCTGAGGAGAAAATCCTCTCTCTTTCCGTAATCGAAAATATTGAAAGAGCCGTTCTGAGCCCTGTTAAGCCTTGTGAACATTCCTGCGAAGATCGGTTTGTTTCCTATGGCGTTGATCAGTCTGTCGTCAAATTCAATGGGAGAATCAGACAGAGGCGCATTGATATTTATGCCATCGATCGAGCAGGGAAGAGGAAGAATTATTGCGTTGGCAGAACAGGCGCCTTCCACAGCCGGAAATTCCTCTCCGTGTCCCGAGGGGAATACTGCGTGACCGTCAGAGGCAAGAAGCTTTGCCAGTGTGACAAAACGGGAGTCACCGCCGATTATTGCAAAAGAAGTACGTTTCATTCATGATTGCCCCAATCATAATATATACACAAGGCGAAATATTCGCCTTGCTATATATTATGAGAATGAGCGGAATTGGTGCGCAAAGTGCGTAAGGCAGAATAAATAGCAGATGTTTTTGTGTTAAATACGAAAGAAAACTTTACTTTTGAAACAAAAAATGTTAATATAAGCTGATAATATTATTGTCTGGCGTGCAAAGACGCAGTATGTAGCCCTAAAAACTTGTAATTAATGCGTTTTTGGTATATAATGAATCGGATGATAAACAGGGGAGGGCTTTGCTCTTGCGCGAGGTCTATCTTGATAACAGTGCGACGACCCGTGTGTCCGATGCAGCGGCTCAGAAAGCACTGGAGGCAATGATTGAAAACTACGGAAATCCTTCGTCTCTTCATACAAAGGGCATGGATGCCGAGAAATATATTATTGATGCAGGAAAAGCTATAGCTTCAAAGCTCGGAGTTTCTGCTGATGAGATCATTTTTACGTCAGGCGGAACAGAAAGCAATAATACTGCCATATTCGGAGCGGTGAATGCAAGGCGCAGAATGGGCAACAGGATAGTCACAACGGAGATAGAGCATCATTCTGTACTTGAAGCCTGTGAACAGCTTGAAAAACAGGGCTTTGAGCTTATAAAGCTCAAGCCTGACAGCAGCGGCACAGTACCTGAGGAATCGGTTTTTGATGCGATAAACGACAAGACAATTCTCGTCTCAATGATGCTTGTCAATAATGAGGTAGGTTCGATTCAGCCTGTTCAGGCTGTTCATAGAGCAATAAAGCTTAAGAAAGCACCTGCGCTTTTTCATTGCGATGCGGTTCAGGCGTTTGGGAAAATGCCTGTTAAGGCAAGCGCTCTCGGCTGTGATCTTATGACCGTTACCGCTCATAAGATACACGGTCCCAAGGGTGTCGGTGCTTTATACATAAAAAAAGGCACGCGGATTCTGCCGACCCTTTTCGGCGGTGAACAGCAGAAAAAGCTCAGACCCGGTACACAGGCAGTGCCTCTTATTGCCGCATTCGGTGAGGCAGTGCGTGAAATGACTGATATCAATGAACAGAGTGCATATATAAATTCGTTGAAGGAAGCGCTGACAGCTCTTCTTGCAGAGGTTGATGGCGCTGTTCTCAACAGCCCGGAAAATGCGCTGCCGTATATTGTGAATTTCAGCACCAACAAGGTGCGTTCGGAGATAATGCTTCATTATCTTGCAAGCCGCGGAATATTCTGTTCAAGCGGTTCTGCCTGTGCAAAGGGTCAGCCCAGCCATGTGCTGTCGGCGATGGGCTTTAATTCCAAGAGAATTGACACTGCACTTCGTATAAGCTTTTCAAAGCATAATACGGAAGAGGACATTAATATTCTGATTTCAGCGCTGAAGGAAGGTCTTTCCAAGCTGAAATACTGATCGGAAGGGATATATTCTTGAACGAAGTAATACTTGTAAAAAACGGCGAGCTTGCGCTTAAAGGTCTCAACAGAAGAACCTTTGAGGAAGCTCTGATGAAAAATATAAAGAATGCGCTCAAGCCCCTGGGTGGTGCTGAGATACGCAGAGCACAGTCTACAATGCACATAAAGCCCGAAAATGCAGACTGCATGGATGAGGCGGTGGAGCGTGTAGCAAAGGTTTTCGGTATTGCGGCACTCTCAAGAGCGGCTATGTGCGAAAAGGACTTTGAAGTTATTTTAAAAACTGCTGAAGAGTATCTTGCTCCCCAGCTTCTTGATGCGGCAACCTTCAAGGTCGAGGCTAAGCGTTCCGACAAAAGCTTCCCCATGAAGAGTCCTCAGATCTGTGAGGAAACGGGCGGCTATCTTCTTGAAAAATTCCCTCACCTTCGTGTCGATGTTCACAACCCCGACATTGTTGTAATGGTTGAAATACGCGATTTTGCCGCATATATTCACGGCAACGCAATCAGGGGCGCAGGCGGACTTCCCGTGGGAACGGGCGGAAAAGCGGCAGTAATGATCTCAGGCGGTATTGACTCCCCTGTTGCAACATGGATGATGGCAAAGCGCGGACTTGATATTTTTGCAGTTCATTTTGCTTCTCCTCCGTATACCAGTGAGCGTGCGGAGCGCAAGGTGATAGACCTTCTTTCAAAAGTGTCCATGTGGCACGGCCCTATAAAGCTTTACGTTGTACCCTTTACGGAGGTTCAGGAAGCCATAAGGGACGGAGTGCCTGAAGAGTACTTTACCATCATTATGAGAAGAATAATGATTAAGATAACCGAGCAGATCGCACGATTCAACAATGCCTCTGCTATGATAAGCGGTGAAAGCGTCGGACAGGTTGCAAGTCAGACTCTCAAGGCAATAGAATGCACCGACAATGCCGCAGGAATGCCCATACTTCGTCCTCTCATCGGTATGGACAAGGAAGAAATAATTGAAATTGCAAGAAAGATAGATACCTTTGAAACTTCAATTCTGCCTTACGAGGATTGCTGTACGGTATTTACACCCAAGCACCCCAGAACAAGACCTGTACTTAAAAATGTTCTTGATGCGGAAAAGAAGCTCAGCATAGACGAAATGATGACTGTTGCCCGAAAGAACAGTAAAATCATCTGGGTAACTTCTGACATGGATTGATTTTTATCGGCGAATAGTAAAAAGGAGGGATCGGCTTAATGAATGCGGAACTTATCAATATCGGTACAGAACTGCTCATAGGCGATCAGATCAACAGTAATCAGACATTTCTGGTCAAAGAACTGGCAAATATAGACGTTAACATCTATTGCCAGAACACCGCAGGCTTTGACCCTGACAGACTTAGCGATCTGCTCAGCGTTGCCCTTACACGAAGCGATGTCATACTCCTGGTTGGCGGAATGGGACCTAATGCGGAGGACATTACGAAGCAGACGGTCTGTGATGCGCTGGGCCTTCAGATGGTACGCCATGACAAAAGCGAAAAGCGTATTATCGAGTACTGTCAGCAGAACGGTATTGACGCAACTGACGTTATAATGTCAATGGCTGATATGCCTGCAGGCTCTGTCGTTTTCAGAAACGACAGCGGTATGTGTCCGGGCTGCGCTATTCGAAGCAGCAAGCAGTGTATCGTTATGCTGCCTTCTTCCACGGTCGAGCTTGTTCCCATGGTCAAGAGCTATGTTATGCAGTACCTCAAGCAGCTTACAGACGGTGCTGTTTTCTCTCAGACCATAAGCGTTTTCTCAATGGGTATTACCGTTCACGAGGTTGAGGAGCGTCTGGGCTACCTGAAGGACAGCAGAAACCCCAGTATCACCTGTATTGAAAATACCGGTGAGGTTCAGATCCGTGTTACTTCAAAGACAGATACGGAAGAATCCGCGCGAAGCCTTGCAGCACCTCTTATCAAGGATATTCTTCAGATATTCGGCTCCGACGCATACGGCATGAACGTCAGCGGACTTGAGCAGGTCGTTGTTCAGAAGCTGATGGAAAAGGGCATGACTCTTTCTACCGCAGAAAGCTGTACTGCAGGTATTATTTCCAAGAGAATCACCGATATTTCCGGTGCGTCCAAGGTCTTTGAGATGGGTGCCGCGACTTATTCCAGTAATAAGAAGTCTGATATGCTTGGTGTTTCCAATGCAGTTATCCAGAAGTTCGGTGCGGTTTCGCCTGAAGCGGCAGCTGCTATGGCAGTTGGCGCAAGACGTCTCGCAGGTAGCTCACTTGCTGTTTCAACAACAGGTATTGCAGGCCCCGGCGGCGGCACACCTCAGCGTCCTGTAGGACTTGTATTCATTGCTCTTGCTGACAGGGAAAGAGTATGGGTCAAAAAGGTGCTTATCCAGAAGCCCGGTATGGATCGCGACTATGTACGTCAGGTTGCGGCTTCTCACGCACTGAACCTTGTCAGAATCTATGTCGAGACACTGCCTGACCTTATGCCGGGATATGAAGTTCTTGCAGACAACTTCAAGGACACTTATCTTGAAAATCCCGGTGCGGTCGCATATAAAGGCTCATCAAGAAAAAGATCCTCATCATTGGGTGTTACAAGCGGAAAGCCCAAGAGAAGCGCAGGCGATATTATAAGAACGATTCTGTTTATTATTGCCCTTGCAGGTTTCCTCGGTTCGGGCGGATATCTTCTCAACAGAGAGATTCAGGACAGAAACGTTGTCAAGAAATATGAAGAGGCTTCTTCAATGTATGAGGCAGAGGTTATTGAAGTCACGGAGGACGGACGCTGGACAGGTGTTTCGGTACAGGAAGAGGAAGTTCCCAGAGACGACAAGAACCGTTTGCTGGCATTCTCCGATCTTATTAACAGCTATCCTGACACAATCGGCTGGATAACCGTCCCCAACACAGATATCAACTATATTGTTGTTCAGGACAAGGACGGCAAGAATAATGACTATTACCTCAAGCACGACTTTGAGGGCAACAAGAACAGAAACGGCGCTATTTTCGGTGACTACCGACTCAAGCTGGAATACGGTGTAAAGCAGCCCAATATTGTTGTTTACGGTCACCATATGAAGAGCGGTCTTATGTTCAACAACCTTATCAGGTATGATAAGATCGAGTTCTACAAACAGAATCCCGTTATTTCCTTTGATACCATCTATGAAGAGGGACAGTGGGTAATATTTGCTGTGATGAAGATCGATGCAAAGGAAAATAACGGTTCGCCTTCCTTCAACTTTATGAAGCTTGGCGATGCTCTTGAAGATCCCCTTAACTTCCAGGCATTTATCAACGACATAAGAGCCCATTCTGTCATTGATACAAACTCTGCAATAGCAGTTACCACCGATGATGAGCTTCTTACACTTTCTACCTGCTCCTATGAGCATAGCGACTACAGAACCGTTGTAGTGGCAAGAAAGGTAAGACCCAATGAGACTATTGATGTCTCATCTGCAGACTGGGCAAAGAATCCCATCATGCCCAAGTCCTGGGGTAAATGGAAAGGCTCTCTCTGATATGATTAATAAAAAGGCAGTCTGCACACTTCAGTGTGCAGACTGTTTTTATGGAATCAGCCTATGCTTCTGAAATCTGGACAGAAAGTTTATTGTTCCAGCAAATGATTTCAGTTTTGTTCTTATCGCTGCGCCAGACTGCATAATAATCGTAATCGAGGCCCTCTGAGCTGATTTTATCAGGAACTCCATACTCTTTGGATATATTCATAGTCCAAAGCACGGGGGCATAATCGGGTGATATTTCGATATTATTTACCAGACCTTTGCTGTCGTAGCTGAGAATAACATTTTCCTTTTTATCCCAAAGGGGCAATCGATATGTTCTGCGTCTGACAATAGCGGTATTGCCGCTTATGATCGTATCTGGATTGCCCTCGCCAAGCTTTTCGATCACCTTAAAATCGTCAGCACCTATAAGGGAGGCGAGCTGTGAAAGCTCGCCTTTTTCAAAAGATGACATATTTCTGCCGGAGCCGTTTGTGCTGCCGTTCGAAGAGCTGCGGCCATTATTGCCGCCATTATCGGTGCCGCCGGAAATGCTGAAATCAGCAGATGCACCGCCATTCATGGAACCGTCGTTGGTTCTCTCGTTATCTCCGTCGATTATATCGTCACCGTACATTCTGCCGTTGTCACCTGCATTATTGCCTGTGCCGCCTTCAACATTGGCATCGGTTGAACAACCGCAGGCAGTGAGCATAGCGAAAAGCATGATTGCAAGTATAATGCAAAATATCTTTTTCATATTTTTGTCCTCCGTATTTATTTGTAAAATCAGCGATGAGCGTTGATTTCAGATTTATTATTTGCGGACATGGCGGACAAATTTAGATAAAATAATGGAAAATGAAAATTTACTGTAATTTGACAAAATCTATTGAAAGATAGCAATAAATAAAGTAAAATTAATAATTATAGCAAAACCTGAAAGAGGGGATATTCCTTGCAAAAGCAATTTCTTATGGGTAATGAGGCTGCTGCACTGGGCGCACTTCACGCAGGGGTGAAGTTTGTATCAGGCTATCCCGGCACACCTTCAACCGAAATACTTGAAACTGTCGCAAAAAAGAATGACGGCAGTGTATATGTGGAATGGTCGGTAAATGAAAAAGCAGCACTTGAGGTAGCTGCAGGCGCTTCATATGCAGGTGCACGCACCCTTGTGACAATGAAGCAGGTCGGACTTAATGTAGCTTCCGATCCGCTCATGAGCCTTGCATATGTTGGAGTAAAGGGCGGTATGGTTATAGTTTCTGCTGACGATCCCGGTCCCATTTCATCGCAGACCGAGCAGGATACACGCCATTTTGCACAGTTTTCAAAGCTTCCCTGCTTTGATCCTTCCTCTCCCGAGGAATGCTACGAAATGATGAAGGATGCCTTTGAGCTTTCTGAAAAGCTGGGTACTCCCGTACTGTTCAGACCCACTACACGAGTCTGCCACGGCTGTGCGTCTGTCGAAGTGGAGGATTCTCCCAAGGCATATCCCGCACCTGAAGGCTTTATAAAGGATACAATGCGCTGGGTCATATTCCCCAGAACATCATATCTTAATCATATAAAAATTGAAAAGCGCAATGAAGAGCTTAAAGCTACTCTTTCTGAATACAGATTCAACAGCTTTGAAAAGGGAACAAGGAAGGGCATTGCAACAGGCGGTATTTCATACGCATACATGGAAGAAGCCCTTGCAGATGTTGCAGATAAACCCTCTGTGCTGAGAATTGCAACACCTCATCCGTTCCCCGAAAAGCTGGCACTTGAATTCCTTCAGAATGTGGACGAAGTTCTTGCTTTTGAAGAACTTGATCCCGTTATTGAAAAAGAGCTTGTATATCTCTGCGGTAAATATAATCTCAACGTAAAGATAAGAGGCAAGCTTACAGGCGACAACGTGCCTGCAGGAGAAAACTCTGTGGAGTCTGCAAGGAATGTGCTCAATAAGTGCTTTGGTCTGACCGAAGGAGCAACAGCAGCATCTGAGCTTCCTGCACTTCCTGTAAGACCTCCCGTTCTTTGTGCAGGCTGTCCTCACAGAGCATCATTCTATGCTGTAAAGAAGGCCGCAAAGGGCAGAAAGGCTGTTTTCAGCGGCGATATAGGCTGCTATACCCTCGGCAACGCACAGCCTCTTGATATGGTAGATACCTGCCTCTGCATGGGAGCTGATGTCACCATCGCACAGGGTCTGCACAGAATAGAACCCGATGCAGTGAACTTCTCCTTTATAGGTGATTCCACCTTCTTTGCCTCAGGCATGACAGGTGTTGTAAATGCTGTATATAATCAGACTGATATTGTCCTTGTAGTTCTTGATAACTCAACTACCGCAATGACAGGTCAGCAGCCCCACCCCGGTACAGGCAAGACCATGATGGGAAGCATTTCAGAAAAGGTAAGCATTGAAAATGTGCTTCGTGGAATGGGTGTTGAACATATTGAAACCGTAAATCCCTTTGATCATAAAGCGACCGTTGAAGCAGTAAAAACTGCCATGGATAAAACCGGTGTCAGAGCTCTTATTCTCCGTGCTCCGTGCATTGCAGTAAGCAAGGGCAATGCACCCTACACAGTCGATGCAGATAAATGTGTAAACTGCAAGATGTGCATAAAGGAGCTTGGCTGTCCTGCTATTGCAATCAGCGACGGCAAGGTGCAGATAGAGCCTTCTCTCTGCCGAGGCTGCGACCTTTGCGCTCAGATTTGCCCCACCAAGGCAATAGAGAAAGGAGAATAAGAATGAAGACCGATATTTTACTTTGCGGAGTAGGCGGTCAGGGAACTGTTCTTGCCTCCAGACTTCTTGCTTTTATATTCATGGAAAAGGGACTTAATGTCCGTACAGCCGAGACCATCGGTATGGCTCAGCGAGGCGGCTGTGTTGTTTCTCATATGAGAGCAGGGGAGAAGATAGCATCTCCGATGATACCTAAGAAAGGCGCAGATGTTATAATTGCCTTTGAGCCTGCAGAAGCCGTAAGATGTATTGATTATCTTAAAGACGGCGGTACCGTTATTGTAAATAAAAAAGCCGTAAAACCCGTAACTGCAACACTTGGCGGTTCGGATTACGACGGTGTCAGCGAAATTGAATTTCTCAGAAATAAAGCGAAAAATATCCTTGTAATAGACGGCGATGCTGTATGTGCTAAGTGCGGCAGTGCAAAGGTTCTTAATACAGTTCTTCTTGCAGCAGCGGTAAAGAGCGGCAAGATAGGAATATCCGAGGATGAATTCAAGGACGCAATAAAGAAAATGCTTCCCGAAAGATTTATAGAGCTCAATCTCAGAGCGGTAGAAGCAGTTTAAGGAGTTATCAATATGAAAATGACAGATACACAGCTTAGTATAATCAAAGAGCAGTTAAAGCATCTCACAAGCATTGACTGCTTCTACAAGAAGAAGCTTGAGGGTTATGATGTAAACATCAACTCTGAGGAGGATTTCCGCAAGCTTCCATTTACATGGAAGGGAGACCTTCGTGAAGCATATCCTCTGGGACTTGCTGCAGTGCCTGAAAAGGACATTGTTCGTATTCATTCTTCATCAGGTACAACAGGTATCCCCGTAATAATTCCCTACACAGCTCAGGACGTTGCTGACTGGGCTGAGATGTTCGCAAGATGCTATGCAACAGCAGGCATTACAAACGAGGACAGAATCCATATCACCCCCGGTTACGGTCTGTGGACTGCAGGTATCGGTTTCCAGGCAGGTGCTGAAAAGCTCGGTGCAATGGCAGTTCCTATGGGACCCGGCAACACCGAAAAGCAGCTTAAAATGATGATGGACTTAAAGTCCACAGTTCTCTGCGCAACTTCTTCCTATGCACTTCTCCTTGCTGAGGAGATCGCAAAGAGAGGCATCAAGGATAAGATCCACCTTAAGAAGGGTGTTATAGGCTCTGAGCGCTGGGGCGAAAAGATGAGACGCAGAATAGCTGATGAGCTTGGCGTTCAGCTTTTTGATATCTACGGACTTACTGAGGTTTACGGTCCCGGTATCGGTATCTCCTGTGAGCACGAGTGCGGTATGCACGTTTGGGATGACTTCCTTTATTTCGAGATCGTTGATCCCAAGACAGGCGAAAATCTCCCTGACGGAGAGATAGGTGAGCTTGTTATCACAACTCTTCGCAAGCAGGGCGCTCCCCTTATCCGTTACAGAACTCACGACCTTACAAGAATAATCCCCGGCGAATGCCCCTGCGGCAGCAAGTACCCGAGAATTGACACCATCCTCGGCAGAACCGACGATATGGTAAAGGTCAAGGGTGTTAATATCTTCCCCAGCCAGATCGAAGAGCTTCTTGCAGGCATCGAGGGTGCTTCCAGCGAGTACCAGTTCATGCTTGACCATGTAAACGGCAAGGACATCTGTACTCTCTTTGTAGAGCACACCGAAGGTGCTAACAAGTATATGCTCCAGAGCGAGATTCAGGAAAGATTCAAATATAAGATCGGTATAATGGTTGATGTAAAGCCTGTTGAGATCGGCGAGCTTCCCAGAAGCGAAAAGAAGTCTACCAGAGTATTCGATAACAGATATTGATATGTTTGAAAATAACAGCGGCAGAATAATATTCTGTTGCTGTTATTTTTTAATTCATGTGAGATATTTGGCTGTGAATGTGTACTTTATATATGTAACGGAAAGGAGGTGGCGTATTTGGATGACCGTGAGATAGTGGAGTTGTTTTGGAAGCGCTCAGAACAGGCAATTACCCAATTGAATGCAAAGTACGGAGCGGCTGTCAGACAGGTTGCACACAGTATCCTGAAGGACCCACAGGATGCTGAAGAATGCGTAAATGACACATATTTTCAACTTTGGAAAAGCATTCCTCCTCAATGCCCTCAGTATTTAGGCGCGTATGCCTGCAAAACCGCAAGAAATATTTCGCTCAAAAGATATACATATAATTCGGCATACCGACGCAATGGTTTTTATGATGCCGTACTTGATGAGCTTGCTGAATGCATACCTGATCTTGCGGAGGTTGAATCGGAGTATCAGGCAAAGGAGCTTGCTGAAGCAATCAATCGGTTCCTTAAAAGAATTTCAAAGCAGGACCGTTGGCTTTTTGTTCAAAGATACTGGCTTGGAGTTACTGTGTCTCAGATTTCCCGATCGTCAAATATGACAGCTCACGCTGTTTCGGTACGCCTTTTCCGTATACGCAGCAGACTTAAAAAATATCTTATGAAAGAAGGTGTCGCCCTGTGAATAAAAAACTGCTTTACGAAGTGATGGATATGCTCGATGAAGCGTATATTGAAGAAAATATTGTTGGCACAAACGGAATGCGGTCATCTTCGGAAAGGAACTTTGCAATGAACGGTAAGCATTCAACAAAAAATATGAAAAAAGTAATTGTCCTTGCAATTGCGGCCTGCCTGATGCTTTCGATAGCAATTACCGCAAGTGCATCACGTTTATGGGGTGTACGAAGCTTGTCCGAGGAATCAGGAAGAGATTTGCCGGAAGAGGCAGACGAGTATATAGTCGTGCAGAACAGTAAGGCTGATACCGAGGAATGGAGCTGTACAGTCACTGAAACGATTTGCGATCATAATGAAATATCAGTAGCTATAGAAGTTACCTGCTCTGATAAATATTTCCTAATACCTACCGATTGCGGATATGATGATCCTACGGGATTTATAGACATAGAATCCGATATGACTCTTGGGGAATATGCCGCATCAAAGGGGAAAGAGCTTATGAAGGTAA
Source organism: Acutalibacteraceae bacterium (assembly GCA_045534445.1). Classification (GTDB taxonomy): domain Bacteria; phylum Bacillota; class Clostridia; order Oscillospirales; family Acutalibacteraceae; genus JAISGQ01. The sequence goes on along the minus strand of JAZSJQ010000058.1, from coordinate 10,583 downwards.
ATGCAAATCTTCTGGATAGCGGATTTGATATCGGAGGTGGCATGGTGCATTTTGAACGTGTATCAGACGGGCAGATGCTGTTGCTGGTGCAAGGATATGTGGAAGGAGACATATCCTCGGAGCAGGGGATATGTACGGTGTATGTTACAGCTCCCGGTGTCAGAGAAACAAAGAAGGAATTGCCGTTTTCTGTTTCGGAAGCTCCTATAACCTCTGAGATTATCTATCTTCCTGTTGATTCCAATATAATTTCCGGCTTGTATATTGAGAAGGCAACAATAACAGAAACGCCGCTTGGAATAAGCGTTTGTATTGAAGGAACCGCCGATGACTGGGATAATATTGAGAAACTTGATTTAGTATGTGAAGGCATTTCAGGTCTGACAGGCGGATATGAAAGAGGAGATAATGGGAAATGGACTGTATGCAGGGCACAGGGACAGGGAAACGTAACGGATACGTTGATTGTACATGTTTATGACCTTGAAACAGGAAAATATATTGACGATATTGTGTTTAAGCAAAGTTAATAAAGAAAAGGGATTGGCTTTTGCCAATCCCTTTTAAACTTATTCTTCAGTTTCTCCTGCTTTGGAAGAAGCCTCTCTGCCTATCTCATAAAGCCTTTCCTGTTCTTCGTCGGGGAGAAGGTCATGAGGGAGAGTATCATAAACTTCAAACTTCCTGCCGCTTGTCCAGAGCTGAGGATGGATACGCACGGAATAGCCGCAGCCACCGTCCATCATCCAGTCACTCATAGGTGCCTGAGGAAGTCCGTAACGGCTTAAAATGGTCATTATAGTGCCTGCGTGAGCAACTATAATGGCACTTGTAATACCTGTCTTCATAAGACCTGCAACGGTCATTTCAAAGGCTTCACATACACGAGCGGCAAAATCAGCACCCGACTCACCTCCGGGAGGAGCATCAACACCGCCTGCGTTTATCCATTCTGAAAACCATTTATTGCTTCTAAGCTCATCTGCCGTCTTTCCTTCAAACTCACCGAAGCAGATTTCACGGAAGGCATCAATGACGACGGGAGTAGCCTTGGGGTAAAGAATGGAAAGAGTTTCGGTGCATCTTTTCATAGGACTTGTAAGAAAAGCACCTGCACCGGGATATTCGCAGTTTTCTGCAAGATATCTGAGCCTTTCGACACCCACTTCTGCAAGGGAAACATCGGTAGAACCTATATACTGTCCGTATAAATTTCCGTCAATAATGCCATGACGAATGAAGTGAATTTGGTATGTTTTCATAAACTTGTCCTCAATTCGCTAAAGGTGTAAATATTTGTTGAAATTACTCTCTGTTTATGCTATTATTCTAAAGCACCCAAAAAAAGGAGATGTAACTCGTGAACGACAGCTTCCCAAGGATTATAACACTTTTGCGTACAGAACGCAAGTTAACTCAAAAACAAGCGGCAAGTGCGCTGGGTATATCTCAGGCGCTGCTTTCACATTATGAAAGAGGAATCAGAGAGTGCGGTCTCGACTTCCTTGTACACTGCGCAGATTTTTACGGGGTATCCTGTGATTACCTTCTCGGACGCTCGACTGACAGAAACGGTGCAATGCTCACTGTTGACGATATTCCCGAGCCTGAAGCAGCAGAGGACAAGAAGTATATGGGCTCGCCTGTTCCTATCCTTAACAAGAAGATAATTGCGAATTCGCTGAACATTCTCTTTTCCATGCTTCAGCAGGCAAAGTGCAAGGCACTGACAAGTGAGATATCTGCTTATCTTATGCTCTCGGTGTACAAGGTGTTCCGCATCATGTACTTCTCAAATCCCAAGAACAATAAGAGCTACTTCCAGATTCAGGACGGAATGAGCAAGGCTCTGTCAAGTGCCGCAATGGAAGTTCTTGAAGGCAAGATCGCAATGCTGGCAAGCGGCAAGGACGTAGATCAGCTTGAGGGCTTTGAGAATCCGGAAGTGCTTAACCTTTCTGAAGAATCCCTTCAGAAGGCGTTCCCGCTGTTTGCACCGTCTCTTCTCAACCTTGTAAGAGCCGCAGAAGCCCGAATGGGAGCAGAACCCCCGAAAAAGAAATAAAAAGTTATCCCACTGAGAATTTTCTCAGTGGGATTTTTTAGTCGTATCACAGTTTTATATGCGCACAGATGCTGTTTTCGCCTGCAGACTTTACAAATCCAAGTGATTCATATAAGGCTATTGCAGCAGTATTGTCGATATCCACGAGAAGCATCATGCCGTTGGGGTTATTCAGTTCAATGGCTTTTGCAAGCATTGCCTTTGCATATCCCTTATTGCGGAAGCTTTCCTTTACAAATATATCATAGGGTTCGTTTTCTTTATATTTGTATGTAATATCGATATAGCCGACGACTTCATCATTTTCTATTGCGAGAATGATTCTGAATCTATCGAGGGCGTTTATGACCCTTTCTGCTGTCCAGTAGCATTCGGTCGAATGCATGGAGATGTACTGTTCTCTGTATTTTTCGCTGTACAGTTTAATTTGATGATTGCTTTCAAACGCAACTTCGTTTTTCAGTATCATCTTCTGCTGTTCTGTTTCAAACTGTGCATTTGCGTTCTTTAAGGCGCAGTGGAGCAGGTGATTGTTTGGGTTGTAGACGAAATCGATGTTATAATCGTTATAATTGTCATTGAGGTACGAAATTATTTCATCGTATGCCGCCTTGTGCCTTGAGAGTCCAACCAGCATTTCGGCATAAGCTTCGTTTTTGAGAACCAGAAAAACAAACAATCCAATGATCATCTCACCGTTAAAAACTCCCAATATAAGATTATTGGGATTGTTAGGCGCATTCAGCAGGTTTTGTCTTATCTGTTCTTCGTTTTGAAGCATCGGGTCGCTGAAGGCTCGGTCGCTGTTTACGTCGTTTATAAAGCCTGAATATTCGGCTGTGCTGTCCAATATTCTGATCATGACTGACTCCGCGGTATCATATGTTTTGGTATTCTCACATAGTATTTATGCTCATCTTCATGCTCGATATAGCCGCCGTTATGAAGCATGATTTTCAATGATGCAGAGTTATCCTTGTTTACTCTCAGATAAACTTCGTCTTCGGGGATAAAAGGCTTTACGATTTGCAGAAGCTGTCGTAAGCCTTCCTTTCCGTACCCTTTGCCACGATATTTCTCTTTTATGAAATATCCCAGATGACCTGCCCCTGTGCGAAGTGATTCGCATAGGAAATGACGGAATCGAAACAACCCGACAATTTCATCATTACTCCAGAGGAAATAGAAAGTCTCGGGAACATATCCTTCGGGCAGACCAATGCCTTCAGCCGAGTCAATCATCTGCTTCAGTGCCGAACCGATAAATTCACTGTGAGAAATGCCATGATATTCGTTTATAAATCCGTTTTCATCATAAGGTACATCACGGACAAAGAGATATTCTTTTTCTGCATCATCAAAGTTTACTTTTTTAAGAAACAGCATAAATTACAGCACACCATTCTGCTTTTCCATAAGCTCTCTGATGGCATTTTCGCCAAGCTCAAGGAGTTCATTGAGCTCAGAACGGGTGAAGGAACGCTCTTCGCCTGTGCCCTGAACTTCGATGAATTCGCCTGCTTCGTTCATAATGAGATTCATATCGACCTCAGCGGCAGAATCCTCGACGTAGCAAAGATCGGCAATAGGAGTGTTGTTTGAAATACCGACCGAAACAGCAGCTATCTGATGAACAATGGGATCTTTCTCGATAAGTCCCTGCTCAAGCCACTTTTTGATTCCAAGCTTCAGAGCAACATAAGCACCTGTGATTGAAGCTGTACGAGTGCCGCCGTCAGCCTGAATGACATCGCAATCTATCCAGATAGTGTTTTCGCCCAGAGCCTCAAAATCAACAGCGTTGCGAAGGCTTCTGCCGATAAGTCGTTTTATTTCGGTGCTTCTTCCGTCAGGCTTGCTTGTTTCTCTTCGCTTGCGTGAGCCCGTAGAGGAGGGGAGCATGGCGTATTCTGCGGTGAGCCAGCCCTTGCCTGTATCCTTCAGAAAGGGCATGGTGCCTGCTTCAAGCAAAGCGGTACAGATTACCCTGGTGTTGCCCCAGTTTATAAGCACAGAACCGCCTGAGGTATTTGTAAAATTGGGGATTATCTCAATAGGACGAAGCTCGTTGTTTTTTCTTCCGTCAGGTCTCATAGTGCATTTTTCCTTTCAGATATCAAGACCGTAAATAGCCTTGTACTTGTTTGTCAGATAATCAACATAGTAATTGGGGTCAAAAGGCGCACCAACGCAGTTTTCAAGAAGTACGGCAGGGTCATACATACAGCCGTACTGATAGATGTGTTCGGTAAGCCATGCGTTGATGTTTTTAAGTGAGCCTGATGCGATCTCTGCATTGATATCAAGCTCATGACCCATCTTTGCCATTATCTGTGCACTGTATGCAGAGCCAAGTGCGTAAGAGGGGAAGTAGCCGATCATACCGCCGCCCCAGTGGGTGTCCTGAAGAACACCTCTTGCATCATCGGGAACATCGATGCCGAGATATTCCTTGTATTTTGCATTCCATGCCTCGGGGAGATCCTTGGCGGTAATTTCGCCTGCGATCATCTGCTTTTCAAGCTCATAACGAACCATGATATGAAGGGAATAAGTCAGCTCGTCTGCTTCCGTTCTTATGAGAGAAGGTTCACTCTTGTTGACTGCAAGATAAAAATCATGAGCAGTTGTACCTTTAAGCAGTTCGGGGAATAATTCCTGAATCTTCGGGAAAACAAGATTGCAGAAAGCTTCGCTTCTGCCGATGTTGTTTTCAAAAAGTCTTGACTGACTCTCGTGAATACCCATGGAAACACCGCCGGCAAGGGTTGTTGCAGTGAGTTCACGGCTTACACCAAGCTCATAAAGCGCATGACCACCCTCGTGAACAACGGAGTACATGGAGTTTGTGAAATCGTCGTGATAGTGGGTTGTGATTCTTACATCATCAGGGCAGAAGTTTGTTGTGAAGGGGTGTTCTGTTTCACCAATTGCACATCTACTGCGGTCTATGGACATAACTTCCATAAGATAGTCGGAAAGCTCTCTCTGTTTGTCAACGGGATATTTCTCCTTCATAAAGGCGAAATCAAACTGTTCTTTTTCGCCGATTGCCTTGATTACGGGGACAAGCTTTTCACGAAGGGCGGAGAAGAATCTGTCGGCTGTGTCGGTTGTAAGACCACGCTCGTACTGGTCGAGCATTACATTGTAGGGGTTTTCATCGGGTTTGTAATACTGAGCGAAACGGCGGTTTGTATCGAAAATTTTCTGCAGATAAGGGCAGAAGGAGTCGTAGTCGTTTTCGTCCTTTGCCTTTTTCCATGCGTTTTCCGATTCGTTGACAAGCATGACATATTCCTGATATTCCTCCTTGGGAATACTTGAAACGTAGTCGATATTTCTCATGAATTCGGATACTTCACGCTTTTCACGGTCAGAAAGCTCACCTGAGTTTTCTGAGAGAAAACGAGCCAGTGCAATGGTTTCTTCACCTGCGGTCAGGTCGTAGCTGAGACCTGAAAGATAAGCCATGGTGTTGCCTCGGTTTTCGGCGCCTGCAGTAGGTGCGCCTGTAGAGGCGTCGTAATACATTACGCCAAGGGCGTGATTAAGAGCGTGGATTTTAAATTCAATTTCTCTGAATTTCTCAAAAGCTTCTTTTACTGTCACTTAAAGTACCTCCTTATACCAAGTGGGGATAATACTTGTCATATTATTGTACCAGCCGATAATTTCATCGGCCTGATTGCGCATGGTTTCAATTTCGTTTTCACCGAATGGAATTGCCCAGGGGAGAGAGCTTAGTGTATTTGACGAAATATAGAGAGCCAACAGTCTCCAGAACTGCTCGGGGACATTACTGTCAAAATATCCATCAACCATACCTGATGCAAACTTTGGGGATTTCTGCGCACACCATACAATGCGGTTGAATTCTTCCCACGGGTCGCCGTAGTCGTTTCGGTCAAAGTCGATAATATAAAGCCTGTCATTTTGTATCATCATGTTGCCGATATGATAATCACCGTGCTGACAGCACTGAGGTCGATCATTTATAAGATGTCTGTGTTCCTCGATAAAGTCGATGAAAAGCTGACCGAAATCATACTTCAGGGGACATTCCTCGTAAGCTTTTAGTTTTCGGTCAATTTTTGAACCAAATCTGATGCTCCAATTCGGAGTATCATCAGGAGCAGGGACAGAGTGGATTTTTTGCAGAATACGTCCTGCTTCAATGCCGAAGGCATATTGCTTTTCAGTGGCAAGAGTCGGAATGATTTCCTCTGCATCGCCGCCGTTTATGAAGCTTTGCAGCATATAAACGCCTTCATTGCAGACGCCGATCTCAATGGGGCGGCACATGGGAATCCCCAGCTCATCGAGCCTGCACATCTGCTCGTGTATGGCTCTGCGGTATTCAAGACGCTCAATGGGCGAAATGCGAAGCAGAAAGACATTGCCGTCATTGTCTTCAACACGGTATTTCTTATCACCCGACCAACCTTTGTTTATTGGCTCTTTTGATATAAAATCTCTCATAAATCAAACAAACGTCTGGCGTTCTCTTCTGCGGCAGAAAGGATATCTTCTGCTGTCACACCCCGAACTTCAGCTATTTTTTCAGCTACAAGCTCGATATACTTTGAGTCGTTTCTCTTGCTTCTGTAGGGGACAGGGGTCATGTAAGGGGCATCGGTTTCAAGGAGAAGTCTGTCGAGAGGCACAGCCTCTGCAACTTCTAATGGTACTCGTGCATTTTTGAATGTAACAGCACCGCCGAGACCTATATAAAGTCCCAGTTTTACGGACTGCTTCATAAGCTCAACACTGCCTGAAAAACAGTGCATGACACCCTTTATGGGAGCATACTTTTCAAGTATCTCGTACATATCACCGTGAGCTTCTCTGTCGTGAAGCACAACAGGAAGGTCCAATTCCTTTGCAAGCTCTATCTGCTCACAGAGAACCTTTCGCTGTATGTCTCTGGGAGAAAAATCATAGTGATAATCAAGTCCTATTTCGCCGATGGCGACAACCTTTTCGTGCTTTGCAAGCTCACGCAGGATGCTTATATAATCCTCGGAAACAGCCTCCGCCTCATGGGGATGAACCCCCACAGCGGCATAAATAAATGGATATTTCTCCGAGAGCTCTATGCTCATTTTTGCCGACTCAACATCAGATGCGCAATTAAGAATTGCGCAGATGCCGTTTTCCGGCATCTGCGACAAAACACTATCTCGATCTTCGGCATATCTCTCACTGTCATAGTGAGCATGACTGTCAAAAATTCTCAAATTCATTACCTTACCTTTGAACCAGGCTTCATGCCGTCAACAAAAATTACTCTTACATCGTCCTCGGCAACATCTGCACAGAGAATCATGCCGTTGCTCTCAACACCGCAGAGCTTAGCAGGCTTGAGGTTTGCAACGATAACAACGGAATGACCGATGAGGTCTTCGGGCTTGTACCACTGAGCAATACCGCTGACAACGGTTCTGGGAGTACCTGTACCGTCGTTGAGGGTAAGCTTTAAGAGCTTCTTTGCCTTCTTTACAGGCTCGCAGGCCTCGATTTTTGCGATTCTCAGGTCAACCGCTGCAAAATCATCAATGCCGATCTTTGCAATGCCTGCAAGCTCAGCAGCCTTGAGCTCTTCTTCGGTGGGCTCGTTGTTCTTTATCATTGCGTTGAGTTCTTCGATTTCCTTATCGATATCTATTCGCATGAAGATGATATCGCCCTTCTTGACTTCAACATCAAGGGGAAGAACACCGTACTTATCGGCATTCTCGTAGGAAACATCGCTCTCGGTTGCACCTATCTGCTCAAAAACAACGGGCATGGTTGTAGGCATGAAGGGGCAGAGGAGAGAGGAAGCGATTCTGATGCCCTCAAGGAGGTTGTAGAGAACAGCTGCAAGTCGGGGCTTGTTTGCCTCGTCCTTTGCAAGAACCCAGGGCATGGTCTCGTCGATGTACTTGTTGGCTCGGGATACAAGCTTGAAGATTTCAGCCAGAGCATTGGAAAGCTGAGTTTCCTCAACAAAGTTATCAACATTTGCACGCAGTGCGGTCATCTCGGCAATGAAATCATCGTCAAATTCGCCGGCAGCCCTGTCAGTGGGAAGCTTGCCGCCGAAGTATTTAACAACCATTGCAACAGTACGGGAAACGAGATTTCCGAGTCCGTTTGCAAGATCAGAGTTGATGCGGTTTATCATGACCTCGTTTGAGAAGGAGCTGTCTGCACCGAGAGCCATTTCACGCATGATATGATAGCGGATAGCATCAGCGCCGTAACGCTCACCGAGGATAAAAGGATCGACAACGTTGCCCTTGGACTTGCTCATCTTCTGACCGTTGAAGGTGATCCAGCCGTGAACAGCCAGGTGCTTGGGCAGAGGCAGATCAAGAGCCATGAGGATAGCAGGCCAGATGATAGCGTGGAAACGCATGATATCTTTAGCTACCATATGAACATCAGCAGGCCAGAACTTGTCAAAATCGTTGTACTTGCCGTTCTCATAGCCGAGAGCGGTGATATAGTTTGAAAGAGCATCGATCCATACATAGATAACGTGCTTTTCGTCGAAGGTTACGGGAACACCCCATGTAAAGGAGGTACGGGATACGCAGAGATCCTGCAGACCGCCCTCGCAGCGGATGAAGTTGTTTACAAGCTCGGTAGCTCTTGTTCTGGGACGGAGATAATCGGTGTTGAGGAGAAGGTCCTCAAGTCTGTCAGCAAAGTCAGAAATTCTGAAGAAATAAGCCTCTTCCTTTGCGTCGATTACATCTCTGCCGCAGTCGGGGCACTTGCCGTCAACAAGCTGAGTCTCTGTCCAGAAGCTCTCGCAGGGAGTGCAGTACTTGCCCTCGTAAGCGCTCTTGTAGATATAGCCCTTGTCATAAAGAGCCTTGAATATCTTCTGAACGGACTCAACATGATAATCGTCAGTGGTGCGGATATAACGGTCATAGTTGATATTCATGTACTTCCAGAGGTTCTTGAATATCTCAACGATCTCGTCAACATACTGCTGGGGAGTCTTGCCTGCCTCAGCGGCCTTCTGCTGGATCTTCTGACCGTGCTCATCGGTTCCGGTAAGGAACATTACGTCATAACCCTGCATTCGCTTATATCGAGCAATCGAGTCACAGGCAACGGTAGTGTAGCAGTGACCGATGTGCGGATTTCCCGAAGGATAATAAATCGGCGTTGTGATGTAAAACTTCTTGTTTTCCATTGGTAATTCCTCCATTTGTTGGACTGTTTAATGATTATAACACATTATAATACATTTTCAAGGGAATAAGGAGATAATTTAAAAATATCTATTGACAAAATTAATATCTTCTGCTAAACTCATTGACGACAACAAAGCAGGATGCTTTCCTCACCTCCGTTTGATTGATGGACGGACGGTCAATAACGATTCTTTTTTATCGTGTATTGCCGCGTGGTCAGGAGTATTCTGTCCACGTTTTATTTTTTATCGAATACTTGGAGGTGTTTGGTTATCAGCAAGGAACAGCAGGCTCAGATCAATGAGGAGATCCGTGACAGCGAAGTACGTGTTATCGGTCCCGAGGGCGATCAGCTCGGAATAATGAGTGCCGAGGCAGCGCTTGAAATTGCAATCGAAAAGGAACTTGACTTAGTTAAAATCGCACCGCAGGCAAAGCCGCCCGTGTGCAAGATCATGGACTACGGTAAGTACCGTTTTGAGCAGCAGAAGCGTGAAAAGGAAGCAAAGAAGAATCAGCATGTCGTTGAGATAAAGGAGATTCGACTTTCCCTTAATATCGATACCCACGACTTTGAGACTAAGGTCAATCAGGCGAAGAAGTTCATCAAGAGCGGAAACAAACTTAAGGTTTCGATCCGTTTCAGAGGCCGTGAGATGGGTCATCCCGAGCACGGTACCGAAATCATGCGCCGTTTTGCCGAAGCTCTCAGCGAGGTTGCAAACGTTGAAAAGCAGGCTGCACTTGAAGGCAGAAATATGCTGATGATAATGGTTGCCAAACCTGTCAAGTAATAAACAAGGAGGAAAACCCAAATGCCTAAAATCAAAACCCATTCGGGTGCAAAGAAGCGCTTCAAGATTAGCAAGAACGGAAAGGTTCTTCGTATGCAGGCAAACCACAGACATAAGGCTAACAGCGCAGCTAAGCCTGCTAAGAGAAAGAGAAGCCTGAGAGGCACTGTTGTTACCGATAAGACAAACGTAGCACAGGTAAAGAGACTCATTCCTTATAAATAATAACCGTAATTTGGAGGTAACAATAAATGGCACGTGTTAAAGGTGCGCTTGCAACGCGCAAGAGAAGAAATAAGACCCTGAAGCTTGCTAAGGGTTACTGGGGTGCAAAATCCAAGCACTTCAAGATGGCTAAGGAAGCTGTAATGAAGTCCGGCCAGTACGCATACATCGGCCGTCGTCTTAAGAAGAGAGATTTCAGAAGACTCTGGATCACCAGAATCTCCGCAGCCTGCAAAATGAATGGCATGAACTACTCTACTTTCATGAACGGTCTCAAGAAGGCCGGCATCGAGCTCAACCGTA
>JAZSJQ010000068.1:0-5538 GCA_045534445.1 Acutalibacteraceae bacterium | reverse complement strand
CGATGCCTTCATTCCAGCTTGCATAGCGCTTTGCGACAAACTCGTCGATCCTGCCGTCCTCAATGATCTTTGCAGCTATGCGCAGACCGAGAGCGTATGTATCCATACCTGCAATGAAGCCGAGGAAGATATCCTCAAATGGGCAGGAGCCGCGGCGGAGCTTAGCGTCGAAGTTGAGACCGCCGTTGGTGAAGCCGCCTGCGCGGAGAACCTCAAGCATGCAGAGGGTTGCCTCGTAAACGTTGGTGGGGAACTGGTCGGTGTCCCAGCCGAGGAGATTGTCACCCTGGTTCGCGTCGATGGAACCGAACATACCGTTAATGCGAGCGGTTGCAAGCTCGTGCTGGAAGGTGTGACCTGCAAGGATAGCGTGGTTCTGCTCGATGTTTATCTTGAAATCCTTGTCGAGGTTGTGCGCCTTGAGAAAGCCGATAACGGTAGCAGTGTCGAAATCGTACTGGTGCTTGGTGGGCTCCTTCGGCTTGGGTTCAACATAGAAGTCGCCCTCAAAGCCGATGGAACGGGCATAGTCGCGAGCCATGGTCATAAGACGAGCCATATTGTCAAGTTCAAGACCCATATCGGTGTTGAGAAGGGTCTCATAGCCTTCTCTACCGCCCCAGAAAACATAGCCTGTACCGCCAAGCTTGACGGTGAGCTCGATAGCCTTCTTGATCTGGGCGCCTGCGAATGCGAAAACGTCAGCATCGGGGTTGGTGCCTGCGCCGTTGGTGTAACGGGGATTACCGAAGCAGTTTGCAGTACCCCAGAGGTTCTTCTTGTTATGCTTCTTCATCTGCTCTGCGATGAGATCGCTTATCTCATCGAGACGAGCGTTGGTCTCAGCAAGAGTCTCAGCCTCGGGAGCGATATCACGGTCGTGGAAGCAGAAATATTCGATCCCCAGCTTGTCCATGATCTCAAAGCCTGCATACACGCGGTTCCTTGCGATCTCCATAGGATCGGTGCCGCTGAAGCTGCGGTCGTAAACAGGGACAGCGCCGAACATATCGGTGCCGCCTGCGGTAAGAGCGTGCCACCATGCGAGCGCAAACTTGCAATGCTCCTTCATTGTTTTGCCTGCGATCACCTCATCAGGGTTATAGAACTTAAACGCAAAAGGATTCTTTGAATCCCTGCCTTCGTATTTTACATATGGAATATCAGGAAAAAATTCGCTCATAATTATCCTCCCGTAATATAAATATTACAATCATCATAACAAAATCACAAAGAATTATCAATGAACACAATTACCAAATTTAAACGCATAATTATTTATTGATACATCGGAATTCACAATATCATAAATAAGAAGAAAAGTCGCAATCACAGACCGAAACAAGCTCGGTGACAGCGTTTCAGCTCAGTTAGTGCCGTGCAGCTCAAGGTTTTGTAATGCACTTTCAAAACAGGTTTTAAAATTTAGTTGTATTATTAAAGGAATAGGGTCTTTGACAAAGGTATAAAGGGTGGTGTATAATTAAAATGTATAGTCGAAAGGAATGAAACGAGTGGCAAACAAGCATTTTATCAATGAAACCGTCGGCGATTACGAGAATAGAATGGTATTTTTCCGAATGATACTCGTAGGCGTACTGGTTTTGCTAATACTTACACTGTTCATAGCAACCTGCGACAACTGTGCCGCCTGCTCTGAGGAGGAGGCAGTGACGGTGGTTGCGGAGAAACTCACGGGTGTGGAAAGCTATCCCTATGTAATAGAAACGCCCCTTGATGAAAACTGGTCCCCCAGTGACATGGTGCGTCTGATAGGAGCGCCCAACGGCGACAATATTCTCCTTCGTGAAGAAGCGGCAAAGTCATATATTGAAATGCACAATGCAATGGTTGCGGAAGGAATGAGCGTGATTCCCTGCGATGGCTGGCGCAGTGCCGCTTCACAGACAGATATATATAACAAAGAGATATATGCGCTTATGAGTCAGGGGCAGAGCCATGACGATGCGGCTTCTCAGGTAAGAAAGAGAATCCTCCCCGGCGGTTTTGACGAGCATCAGCTTGGATATACGGTGGATGTAACAACTCAGGCAGGAGAAGTTCAGGATAATTTCGCGAGCCTTGCACAGGGAAAATGGCTTATAAGAAATGCGTACAAGTACGGCTTTATATTCCGTTATCCGGACACAAAGACCGATATTACGGGACTGCAGCCCCGTCCGTGGGAGCTGCGCTATGTAGGAAAGGATACTGCCGCATTTATGGCGAAATATTCCCTTTGTCTTGAAGAATACATAGGCGTATGCAAAAGGGATTGCCCTCATGCGGTAATGGAGGGGCTGGAATGAGTTTCAAGGATGATCTCAGGGAAAGACTTCTTGCGGAAGGACTTTGTGAGGTGGGTTTTTCAAAGCCGCCCTGCCTGCCCGATGAGCTTAAGAGGTACCCTTATGCCGTAACGCTGATGTACAGACTTTCCGATGCGGTGCTGTCCGATATAAGCGAGGCGCCTACCTATGCATATTTCCAGCACTACCGAGCGGTGAACGCACTGCTTGACCGCTGTGCGCTCCTTTGCGGCGAGCTGATACGCAGAGAAGGCTATGACTATTTCCCCATTGCCGCATCCCAGAGCGTGCACGACAAGGAAGATGTCTATACGGGCATATATCAGCACAAGACCGCCGCAGTGGCGGCAGGACTCGGTTGGATAGGAAGAAGCGCGCTGTTTGTAAGCAGTGAGCACGGTCCGCGAGTCAGACTTGCCACGGTGCTGACAGATATGCCGCTTGTTGAAAGCAATCCTCCCGCGGCTGAGAACGGCTGCGAAAACTGCGGAAAGTGTGCCGCGGCATGCCCTGCAGGGGCAATAAAGGGCGGTATTTATATCACAGGCGCTGACCGCAGTACGGTATTCGATGCGGAAAAATGCTCCGAGCATATGAAAAAGGCATATAAGCATATAGGACGCGGTGCCGTTTGCGGACGGTGCATATATGTGTGCCCACACGGAAAGAAAGGGTGAAGGACTTGAAAACGCTTATCGAGATTTATGATGAAGAATCGGTATTCAATCTGATCACCACCTGTGCCGCAGAACCGCAGACAGTGGTAATGCTTGGCGGCGAGCGGCTTTCGGACGAAACTCTCAGAAGCAGACAGCGCGGATTTCTTGCAAAACGCGGCATAAATACAAAGATAGCATATAAGATATGCGATGTGCAGGACTGCTCCTCCATAATCGAAGCGCTGGCAGAGATAACCGAGGAGTATATGGATTGCGTTATTGACGTTTCGGGAGGCGGTGACCTTGCTCTTGTCGCCTGCGGAATGTTTGCGGAAAGCTGTGATATTCCCATAATGCGCCTTGACGAGGAGCTGGGATGCTTTGCAGACGTGCGCGACTTCCCCGAAGCGGAAAAGCTTCGTATGCCCGTGTTCTCCATTGAGGATATGATCGCAATGACAGGCGCAGGCGTTGTCCGAAACGGAAGAATATCCGCAAAGGACATTGACGATGAGCTGAGACGGGACACCTTTGCGCTGTGGGATATTTTCACTGAATACCGTTCGTCATGGCACAAGACGACCCAGTTTTTCCACTCTGCCGATGAGAAATCCGACGATAATCTGCAGGTAGAGACACGGACTCCTCTGCCCATAGACAAGAATTACTGTCCGCCTGCTCTGCTCAGAAGGCTTGCTGAAAACGGACTTATAACCGATTATGAAAGCAGCCGCGAAAAGGTGCGTTTCAGATACAAAAGCCAGACCATGCGTTCCATTCTCAGGGACAAGGGCTCTGTGCTGGAGCTTATGACCTACTGCAGAATGTCCGAAAGCGGTTTCTTTGACGATGTGGATATAAGTGTTGTCATAGACTGGGACGGCAGAGGGGATTCCTCCACCACCAATGAAATAGATGTAATGGCAGTGCGCGGACTTGTCACTTATTTTATATCCTGCAAAAGCGCAAGAGCGGACAATCTCAGCAGTGAGTATCTCTATGAGATAGATACAATGGCACACCGCCTCGGAGGAAGATTTGCACAGCCTGTGCTTGTAACGGCGGTAAGCAATATCCGCAGTACGGCACAGCCCATGTGGGAGCGAGCCCACGATATGAGAGTGATAATCGCAGATCAGATGTATCTGCAGAACGGCAAGCTGGGCGAGCTTCTTGCAAATTACAAGCGCAAGCCCCCGAGAAAGTAGAATGCTGAAAAGGTCAGGAAAGTCCTGACCTTTTTTCTTTACATTACAAACCCAATAGGCTATAATCAATCTGATAATATCAAAACACTCAAAATGAAAAGAAGTGATATTACCAAATGAAATATAAAATAGATGAAAACATAAAAAAACCTGCATATCTCCAGCTGTATGAGCAGTTAAAAGCCGATATAGTAAACGGTATACTGCCCATTGGGACGCGCCTGCCCTCAAAGCGACTGCTGGCAGAGGAATCGGGGGTCAGCGTGATTACCGTACAGCACACCTACACCATTCTCTGCGACGAGGGATATGTAGAGGCGAGACAGAGGATGGGCTATTTTGTTATCTACAAAAGCGATGATTTTTTTACAGGTACAGAATCGGCACAGCCCGTTACAGTGCAATCAAAAAACACACACCATCCTCACAACGACTTCCCCTTTTCCGTCCTTGCAAAGACCATGCGCCGTGTTCTGCTGGATTACGGAGACAGCATACTCATAAAATCCCCGAATCACGGCTGTGCTGAGCTTCGCACGGCGCTTTGCGCATATCTTGCCCGAAGCTGCGGCATATCCGCACGACCTGAGCAGATAATAATCGGCTCGGGAGCGGAATATCTTTACAGCCTCATAGTACAGCTTCTGGGCAGTGACAGGATATTTGCCCTTGAAAGCCCGTCATATGAAAAGATACGCAGGGTATATGAGGCGAACGGTGTGCGCTGTGAGATGCTGAAGCTCGGCTATGACGGAATAAAAAGCTCCGAGCTTGAAAGGGCAGAGGCAACAGTGCTTCATGTTACCCCCTTCAACAGTTACCCCAGCGGAATCACTGCAAGCGCATCAAAGCGCTATGAGTATATCTGTTGGGCTGAAAACCGCAGTGGCTACATAATCGAGGATAACTATGAATCTGAGCTGACGGTATCCACAAAGAATGACGATACCGTGTTTTCACTGTCGGATAAGGGCTCGGTAATCTATATGAACACCTTTTCAAAGACCGTCGCTCCCTCGGTACGAGTGGGATACATGGTGCTTCCCGAAAGACTCCTTTCGGAATTTGAAAGCAAGCTGGGCTTTTACTCCTGCACAGTTCCCGTTTTTGAGCAGTATGTGCTGGCACAGCTTCTTGATTCAGGGGATTTCGAGCGGCATATAAACCGAGTGCGGAGAGAGCGGCGCAAAAGAACATAACTGGTTATATATAATTATTCTGTTTTGGGTATTTTATTATTACCAATAAAGATATATACTCACCTCAGAAAAAATAAATGTATGAGGTGACCGAATATGTCCTATAAGAAGATTCTCACGATCCAGGATATTTCCTGCGTAGGTCAGTGTTCACTGACCGTTG
>JAZSJQ010000033.1:0-17312 GCA_045534445.1 Acutalibacteraceae bacterium | reverse complement strand
GCTCAGACGAGTATAAAAGCCGTTGATGCCGCACTGCGGCTGCTTAAAAGCGAAGGTGTTCTCTGCCTTTGCATTTACTATGGTTCATTCAATGGCTACGATGAGCGCGACGCACTGCTTGAGCATCTGAAAAATCTTGACGACAGGAAATATACCGTACTGCTTTCGGAATTTGTAAACAGACGCGGTGAACCGCCTCTTTTAGCCACCGTGTGGAACAGAGGCTGAGAATACCGTATACCATAATATATGCCACGCTGAATATTACAGCACCAGCCTTATCGGATACTCCCGGTAAGGCTTTTCTGCTTATAAATACAACCGCTGCTCCGCACAGTGCATACACAACTGATTTGAATAAGGCCGAGAAATATCTCTTTGCTCCGGTTACTTTATTAAGTTTTACAAGGCACATGATGGGAGTCAGTATATTACTAACCATTATTACAATTAGAACGCCCGATGTGCCAAGTCTCGGTACAATCAGAACAATGAGCAGCAGGCGAAGCGTTCCGTCTGCCATATTATATTTCAGAATACTTTTCTGTTCCCCAAGCCCTCTTAAAACAGAGGTACATATGATCTCGCTGTACATAAGAGGAACCAGCGGCGAAAGCACCGTCAATATCAGTTTCAGCCTTCCGTCATCATAAAATATAAGTCCCCATTCTTCAGCAAACATCAGAAAAACGGCACTCGCAGGAACTGCACAGTATATTGTAATTCCAATCGCCTTCTCCACTGTGCATCTTAAATTCTCAGTCTGACCGAGAGCCTTATATCTGACTGTTTCCGGAATAAGCAATGAGCCTGCAGAAGTAAGTGCAGCCGAAGGAAAAAGCAGAAGCGGCACTGCCATTGAATATATAATTCCAAGCTGTGACAGTGCATCTCCTCTGCCCATGCCGTAAGCAACAAGAGAAACAGGAATAAGCGAACTCTCTGCTGTTCGCATTACCGACGAAAGATAATGTGATGCTGTTATCGGCAATGCGTTGTCTGCTATCCTTTTGCCAATATTCTCAGGCTCCTTGCTATTTGACTTTTCTGAAAATATATAATAAATCAAAAGAAGTCCGCAGCCTGCATATTCGGCAATAACGTCCGATATCACAAGCGCAAGACAGCCGCTTTGCGTATTCTTTGCAAGCATTGGTACAAGCGCTGCGCAGGAAAAAAGCCTGACTGCCTGTTCAAAAAGCTGAGACAGTGAAGGCATGAGAATTTTTCTGCGCGCCGTATACCAACCTCGCAGCATAGCCGATACACTTACAGGCAGAAGTGCCAGTGCAATAACGCACAGGCTGTTTGCTGTATTTGCATCCTTCAGCCAATGCACTGAAATAACCCCCGAAAGGCACACCATTACTATCCCTGCGCAGAGCGACAGCACAGCGCTTATAAACACGCACCGCCTCAACGCACCTCTGCAGGTGCTTTCACTGCCTGATGCCAGTTCCTGAGACGATATTCTCGTCACTGCAACAGACATCCCCGATACAGATATCCCCGATGCAAGAATGTATACCGACATTATAAGTCCGTATAAGCCCATTCCCTCAGCGCCAATATTCCTCGCAAGGAAAATATTCAGATACAGCCCTATCAGCTTTATTACCATGGATGCTGTTGTCATTATGGCTGTATTTTTTGCAAAATCCTTTTTTCTGCCCGTTTCCATTACCTTCCCCCTATATTTTTCTTGACTCAATGAATCCCCCGTGATATATTTATTTTTAACGAATATCAACTCATTTGGAGGGATATAGCATGAAAAACTATAAAATAGAAACCAGATGCGTGCAGGCAGGCTATCAGCCCAAAAACGGCGAGCCCAGAGTTCTGCCCATCTATCAGAGTACTACTTTCAAATATGACAGCTCTGATGATATGGCTGCTCTCTTTGATCTTGAAGCTGACGGCTTTTTCTACACCCGTCTTGCAAACCCCACCTGCGATGCCGTAGAGCAGAAGATCGCTGCTCTTGAGGGCGGTGTGGCTGCGATACTCTGCGCATCGGGTCAGTCTGCAAGTATGTTCACTCTTGTAAACATCTGTCATTCCGGTGATCACGTCATATCTTCCTCTGAGGTTTATGGCGGCACCTTCAATCTTTTCAACAAGACTCTCCGTGAGCTTGGCATCGAGGTTGATTTCGTCTCTCCCGATGCTTCCACTGAGGAAATAAACGCTCTCTTCAAGGAGAACACCAAGTGTGTCTGGGGAGAGACTCTTTCAAACCCCTCTCTCTGTGTTCTCGATATTGAAAGATGGGCTTCCATTGCTCACGCTCACAATGTTCCCCTTGTTGTTGACAACACCTTCCCCACTCCTATCAACTGCAGACCTATTGAATGGGGCGCAGACATCGTCGTTCACTCCACCTCCAAATATCTTGACGGTCATGCTGTTGCTCTCGGCGGTGTAATCGTCGATTCAGGCAACTTTGACTGGACAAACGGCAAATTCCCTGCTTTCACCATTCCTGATGAGTCTTATCACGGTCTTGTTTACTCCGAGCATTTCGGCAAGGCTGCTTTTGCAGCTAAGTGCAGAGCTCACATCATGAGAGATATGGGTGCTATCATGGCTCCCATGAACGCATTCCTGCTCAATCTCGGCACCGAGACTCTCCATCTGCGTATGCCCCGACACTGTGAAAATGCTCTTAAAGTCGCAACATGGCTCAAGGAGCATGATATGGTCGCATGGGTATCTCATCCTTCACTTGAGGGTGATAAATATTATGATCTGGCAAGCAAATACATGCCGAACGGAACCTGCGGTGTTGTAACCTTCGGCATAAAGGGCGGCAGAGCTGCTGCAACCGTATTTATGGATGCTCTCAAGCTCTGTGCTATCGTTACCCACGTAGCAGATGCAAGAACCTGCATTCTCCACCCCGCTTCCACAACTCACCGCCAGCTCACTGATGAAGAGCTTGTTGCATGCGGCGTATCTCCTGATCTGCTCAGACTCTCTGTCGGTATCGAAAACGCTGATGATATCATCGCTGATCTCTCTCAGGCATTCGATGCAGTCAACAAATAATCATATATATGCAAAAACAGCGTCGGAAGAATCCGACGCTGTTTTTTTATTTTATTGTTCCGCCGTGGAAAATGCATTCGTATATTACTTCAGAAGCGTACATAATGGTCTCTTTACCGTGAAACCATTCAAAATCACCGCTTACAACACATTCATATGTGTATTTTCCTTCCTGAAACCGAGCAGGACCGCGAAATGGCAATTCATACGGAACGTTAAGAAGTGCGTTCTTGAGAAAATCCCCGCTGAAATTTTCACCAATGACCCTCCCTAAATAATTCATACTCCAGAAAGGCTTATCGTCAATCCAGAGTGCTTCTTCTCCGGCAAACCTCTCACCGCCAAGATAGGAATCATAATAAAGCAGATTGCCTTCCCTGTATTCAAGGTCATGAGATGAAGGTCTCGACGGCTCGTTTTCTCCGCCTTTCCCTGCGTATGTTGCCTTTTTTGCTCTGATAAGAAATTTGATTATTTCGTTAATGTTTCTCATTTAATATTTACTGTCCGCAACAGAATCCTTTATCTCACATATTCAATGATATCCGAAATATCGGATATCATTTTTATCCCTTTGCTCAGAAGCACTTCGGCAGACTGATGCCCTTTGGGGATAATAACATATTCAGCACCGATGCCGTCTGCTGTTTCTCTGTCATGAGTCATATCACCGACAACAAGCACTCTTTTGGGATCTATATTTTTTCGCTCAAGATACAGTCTTGCACGCTCAGTCTTGCTGCCGATAAGCAGATCGTCAGCACCGAGTATCTCGTCAAAATATCCTTCTATTCCGAAAACAGAAGCATCTCTGCGAACTTTATCCTTATGGCTCGATGATACTATCGCCTGAACGATACCCATATCTCTCAATTCAGAAAGCACCTTTTCCGCTCCGTTATGCAGCGAGGCTTTCTTTATTCTGATATCGTAATACTTCGAAAACAATTCAACCAGCTTGTCAAAGGGCGCCTTATCGGGATAGAACAGATAATCATAGTAATGACCCATTCCGTCACGCATATAGTGATAGTAATCAGACATTTCAATGCGCGGTCTTTCAAGCTCGTCCATCATATCATTGACAGCCTCACAGCCGACATGGGCATCATCGATCAGAGTTCCATTCCAGTCCCATATCACACAGTCAAATCTACTCATAGCATTTCTCCTGTCAGTTCAATGGGGACTATACCGCGTTCAAGTGCAAACTTCTCAGATTCCTTGAAGAAATCATCACACAGAAATCCCGGTTCATGTGCATCGGAACCGATTATGACCTTTGCATTCGACTCTGCAACCTTGTCCCAGAATCTCCAGTAAGGATAGAGATATCTTTTAACACCGTCCCAGTTGAAAACTCCACGGCGCATTCCGTTTGCGTTTATCTCAAGGGGGATATCCATGCCCGTAGCGGCTTCGATAATAATATCGGCAGCTTCATCAGCCTCTCTGCAGTGCTCCTTCATTGTGTAAACATAAAGATCAGGGTGTGCCACAAAGGAATAGAGCCCCGTCTCCATTGCCTCGACCATAGCTTTTGCATAAGGCAGAAACTCACTCTTATCCTTAATCATGAAGGAATCATGCAGTTCGCCCTTATCATCAATAAAACCGTGAGGTCCCAGTGCAAAATAGTCAACATCGGGACGTGCTTTCAGCTCTCTGAGAAAAGAGAGATTCTTACGGAAATACTCAAATTCAAATCCGGCATATATGCTGATTTGGGGTTTGTATTTTTCCTTGAGCGAGCTGATGGTACCAAGATAATCATCAATATCTTCCCAGAGCATTCTGTTGCCGTCACTGCCTCGCGGATTCGGACCGTGATCAGATATTCCAAGACTGACAAGACCACATCTTATCGCCTCTGCAACATAATCTTCTTCTGTACCCTCAGCATGCATACACCGATAAGTATGTGTATGAAAATTGCTTTTTATCATCAAATCACCTTTAAACCAAAGACTTCATAAGACAAATTAAAATAATTTATATTCAGCAATACTATCGCAGCAATCAGCAGGCAGCAGCCTATAAACATCAGAAAATCAACAAATCTGAACCTCGGTACATTAAGCCTTGTTCTTTTGCCGTCTCCTGTATAGCACCTGCACTCCATTGCTGTTGCAAGGTCAAATGCCCTTCGGTATGACGAGACGATCAAAGGAATAAGTATGGGGATAAGCGCCTTGACCTTCTTTATAAGTCCGCCGCTGTCGAGGTCTGCTCCTCGCGCTTTCTGCGCACTCATTATTTTTTCTGTCTCTTCAAGCAATGTGGGAACAAATCTCAGTGCAATGGTCATCATCATGGAAAGCTCATGAACCTTTACACCAAAGATCTTAAGGGGGGCAAGTATCCATTCTATAGCACCCGTAAGAGCTGTCGGCGAGGTTGTGAAAGAAAGAACACTGCTGCATACTATCAGCGATACAAGCCTTATGGCAATCAGTATACACTGGCTGATGCCCTCTTTGTATATTTCTATTTTCCACCATGAGACAAGAGGCTCACCCTCGCCTTTGACATAGAAAATATTGAGAATGGCGGAAAAAAGCAGAATTATCCATATTGCTTTCATACCCTTGAAATAGAGCCTGACAGGAACTCTTGTTATTATAACCGAGATCACTGTCGCAAGCAGCATGACAGCAGCTGCAAGAAGATTGCCTGCAACAAAGATGAGAATAATCATCATTATAAGCCACAAAAGCTTGGTCCTTGCGTCCAGCTTATGGAAAAATGATTTCCCGGGGAAATACTGTCCCAGAGTTACATCATTCATCACTGCCGCCTCCCTTCCCGAGAAGACGCAGCGCCTCACGTACTCCGTCTTCAACGCTGAATACAGCGCAGTCCGTATAGAAACCCAGCTTTCGAAGCTCCATAAATATCTGAGTTACCTGAGGTATTTTAAGACCCATTCCTGAAAGTTCTTCTGCACGGGAAAAAACCTCACTGACAGTTCCCGTCATTTCAAGCTTTCCGTCATGGAGAACTATCACCCGCTCAGCCCTTGCAGCAACATCTTCCATTGAATGCGAAACAAGTATTATTGTAGCACCTGTCTCCCTGCGGTATTTATCAACAAGATCAAGCACCGTTTCGCGTCCTCTGGGATCAAGACCTGCTGTAGGCTCGTCAAGAATAAGCACCTTGGGTGCCATTGCCATCACTCCTGCAATAGCCGCACGGCGCTTCTCTCCGCCCGACAGATCAAAGGGAGATTTGTCAAGGAGCGAAGTAATTCCCACAAGCTTTGCAGTATCTTCCACAATAGCCTTTATCTCATTGTCATTATAACCCTGATTTGTAGGTCCGTAGGCTATATCCTCCCTGACGGTCTCTGCAAAAAGCTGATATTCAGGAAACTGGAACACCATTCCGACCTTGAATCTTACGTTTTTAATCTTCTTGGGCTTCTCCCAAATATCCTTACCGTCAAGAAGCACCTTACCCGAATCGGGCTTTATAAGACCGTTCAGCATCTGAACCAGTGTGGACTTGCCTGAACCTGTGTGTCCTATTATCGCTACATATTCGCCCTGCTCAATCTTGATAGAGCAGTTCTTCAGTGCAGTACGCTCAAAGGGCGTACCTGCGCCATATGTCAGCGTAAGATTTTTTGTTTCAATTACTGTCATTTTCTGTTCCTTATCTATTGAAATTTAGATGCATTACTGTTCCTGAATAAAACTTATGTGACGCTTGGCTTCAGCTTTTGTTCCGCATCTGAAAATATATATGTATTCACCTGCAGTGTCTTTTAACGTGTCATCATTGTAACGGTGGTCATAGAGCTTTGCGCCGAGTCTGTTGAGGATATCTTCATGGGAATGAAGATAAGTACGGTCAAATCGCCTTGAAGCCGTACCAACAACACATTTTTCTGGCTTTGCAAATTCCTTTTTTCCATCAGTAAACATTTCTGCCCACATATCATACACACTGCATCCGCAGGCACAGCTCATTGCATCGGCAATATACTCCGCAGGGGGATTGAACTCCGCCCTTGCAAGAAAATATTCTTCTGAAGTTTTTATAAACTCAAAATGGAAAAAGCCTCTGCCCTGATTAAAGGCACCAAGCAAATTTTTGCACAGCTTATTGATCCTTCTGTCGCTATGCACAGTACAGAATGACATAAGCTCTTTGCCTGATGTGGTTTTCACCGTCGAATAAGAAAACTCTGAGGCAGTACAGAAAACCGCATTATTATCCTCGTCGGCAATTCCGTCAAGGCTTATCATAATCTCGCCAGCCATATCTGAACAAAGCATATAGGTGTTCTTCTCTTTTTCACCAAGAAGTACTTCCGCCTCAGATTCATCGTGTATTTCTATTCTCTGAAGATGCTTGTTCGAAATCGGCAGAGCCTTTATCGGGTAACCTGTGCGCTTTGCAAAATTCTTCGCACTTCTTGAAGAATTCAGCACCCTATGAGGCACCGTCTGTACTCCCGCATTTTCAGCGGTAATAAAAGATTTCTTAATATTGATAACTGCATCAAGCCTGTCCGCGGTAATGCCATTTATGCCGTAGTCGCTTCTCAGCCCTGCTTCCAGATCACGCCAGTACGGATTAAGGGATTCTATAAAATCGATGCGTCCGTACTTATGAATAAAAAATGCGCAGGCACGGTAAACAGCCTCATAATCATGCAGATCACCGACTCTGTAGTACTCAGCCATACTGCCTCTGAGAACCGCAGGAAAAGTTTCAGCTCCTGCATCTCCTATTCCAAGCACATTAACTCCCTTATTATAAAGAGAATAAACATATTTCCAGTGTCCGGACGGATAATTTGGCGATATAAAAACAAAATTCACGACCTTGGCACCTCCCGACGCAAACGCTTCTGATATCCGAAAAAGAATTATATCACATTAATTTATATATTTCCATATAATTATAATAAAACATTAAAAATGCAGAAAACGCATTGCCTCAAAACAGGAAATGTGTTTTCTGCTTTCGTCATATTGTCATTTTTCCGTTTTCGTCTTCGAGAATCAGCAGTATCTTCTCTTCTCTTAGATTTTCCGCATTGACATATACAAGCACATCCATATCATCTTCTGTTTCACACATAAACTCCCAGCAGAGTGCTTCGCCTTTGCTGTCTGTAGGAATAACCGAAAGCTGAATATTATCCGCTACAAGATGCCTGCTTATGATTTTCTCCGCTTCCTTTGCCGATTTAGGAGCTTTAAGAACTCCCCTGTCACGGTGATTCATCACATAATCTCTTGCATCCAATTCCACTATTTCACCGTTGTCAAGCGCCACAGTCACTTTTATCATATCAGGGTACATGATTATTCCGTCTTCAACGCAATTGAAATTCATGACACAGCAATCGGAATATATCTCATAATAACTGCTTGACATATTATCGAAGCCTTTTTCACGAAGATATCTTTCTGCAATTTTTTCCGCATCATCTTGGTCAAGCATACCATTGCCTACTCTTCGGCTGTTTACCATATATGCGATCTTTCCGCCCTGAACGGTCACTCCGACCTCTATATTGTCATTCGAAAAAACATACAGCGGAAGATTCCCGTTAACATTTCTTGCAAACTCAAGTCCGTCATCTGATGAAAATTCACATGCCGTCTCAAACGCTCTCTCCTTTGAAATCATTTCCATGTCTTTAATCATCATCGGCTTCTTGTCATATATATGATCGGAAAACGGTCCGTCGTAAATAAGCGTAGGATAATCTGTAAAGTCTTCTGACATTACACTTGCAGAACCGCCTGAATACGGGATTTCTGAAATGTCATCATCTTTATCGATAATATCCTCGCCATACTCTCTCCATACGCCGCTGTCCGCACTCCGTGCCAGCAGCTCATCAAGAGTCAGCCGGAATTCCGCGGTGAATTTTTCAAGTTCTCTTAATTGTTTAAGCTCTTCGTCCGTCAGATCCTCATCGAGATATCGTTTTTTAGCCAGAGCTACCGCATAATCACCTACCTGAGATATAAATCGATTCACATTTTCAAGCTCTCCTATGGATGCAGGCAACTGTGAAAGCTCCGATTTCGCTGTAGCTGCCTCTGTACAAAGCTTTGCCGCAAGAGCGGCAAACTGCTCTGCAGATCCTGCGTACAATGTCTTTGTCAGGGTAATGTCAATACTGTCAACCGATTCCGAAAGACTCAGCAAAGCCCTCTGATAGCTGTATTCATTTTTCTGCCTCTCCTTCATATACCCCCTCCAGCCAACAACAGCAAAAATGACTGCAACAGCAAAAGTCGCAGACAAAAATACTACTGTTCTTACTGCATTTCGTCTCTTGATCATTATATTCATATTACTCTAATCCTTCCGCATTGAATCTGCTGTTATTTTACTCTTTTCAAATTCTTAAGATACATGAAATATTATGGCAATTTTACTCTTTCATTTTCTTGACAACGGCAGATAATGAGAATAATATGCAGTAATGGACTTTCACTTTTCTGTGTTCAAACAATAGTCACACAAAAAACAGCAGACTGTGATAGAATTTTATTCGGAGGGTTTTTAAAATGAAGATCATAGATATGCATTCACATATTTTCCCCGAAAAGATAGCGGCTAAGGCGACCGCTTCGGTCGGGCATTTTTACGATACAGAAATGGGTTTTCTCGGCAATTCGGAAACACTGCTGAAAATGGGCAGTGCTGCAGGGGTTACAGGCTATGTTGTTCACTCAGTTGCAACAACTGCACATCAGGTTCGTTCCATTAATGATTTCCTCGCATCAGAATGTGCTGCTCACCCTGAGTTTATTCCCTTTGCCGCCATGCACCCCGATTTCGAGGACATACAGGGTGAAATCGACCGTATCATTTCCATGGGCTTCAAAGGAATAAAACTCCACCCCGATTTCCAGCAGTTCCTGATAGACGAAGAGCGTGCAATGCCAATTTATGAGGCAGCCGAAGGACGTCTTCCCATACTTTTCCATACAGGTGACTACCGCTACGACTGGTCTAAACCTCAAAGACTTGCAAATATTATTGATACATTTCCTAAGCTTGACTGCATTGCAGCACATTTCGGCGGCTGGTCTGAACCTGATACTGCCATAAAGTCTCTTCTTGAACGCCGATGCTGGGTCGATACATCTTCTACATACGGCTTTATCAATGACTTCCCGAAGATGCGTGAGCTGATTAAGCTTTGGGGACCTGACAGGATGCTTTTCGGTTCTGATTTCCCCATGTGGGATCCCGCAACGGAGCTTGAATGGCTGAACCGCTGTGAGCTTTCAGAGGAAGATATGGAGAAGATACTCCACGGAAACATCGAAAAGCTGCTCGGCATTGAATAACACCTAAAAGGACTGATTTCATGATCAAGGTTGAACATCTGACAAAGAAATACGGCAAGGTCCATGCTTTAAAGGATATCAGCTTTACAGTTGAAGAAGGAGAAATAGTAGGCTTTCTCGGTCCTAACGGCGCAGGAAAGACCACTACAATGAACATAATCACCGGTTATCTTTCTTCATCTTCAGGTTCCGTTTCCATCGACGGCTGCGATATTCTGGACAACCCCTCGCAGGCTAAGTCAAGGATAGGTTATCTGCCTGAACAGCCTCCTCTTTACCTCAACATGACCGTAAATGAATACCTCAATTTCATTTATGAACTGAAGGGCTGTCTTCTCCCCAAAGAGAAACATCTCAGCGAAGTATGCGAACTGACGGGCATCACAAAGGTTCGTCAGAGACTTATCGGCAACCTCTCAAAGGGCTACCGTCAGAGAGTCGGTATCGCACAGGCTCTTATTTGCAATCCTCCTGTTCTTATTCTCGATGAACCCACAATAGGACTCGACCCCGCTCAGATAATTGAGATACGATCCCTTATCAGAAAGCTTGGGATCAAGCACACCGTTATTCTTTCAAGCCATATTCTCAGCGAGGTTCAGGCAATCTGCAGCCGGATCATCATGCTCGACCATGGCCGCGTTGTTGCCGACAGCAGTACCTCTGAGCTTGGCAGATCTACAGGAGGAAGTTCACTCAGAATCATTATTGAAGGCGATCAGAAGAAAGCTCTCGAACTGCTCAAAAAGTCCCGCAGTGTTTCAAGCGTTGAAACTGTCAGCCGCAAATCGTCTTCAATTACAGAATTTCAAGTATTCTGTAATGCTGACAATGACGTTCGCCGTGAAATTTTTAAAGCGATGTCCGAAAACGGTCTTATTATTCTTGAAATACACAGCACGGAACCCAGTCTTGAAGATATTTTCATGTCACTTACAGTAAAGGAGGAAAATCAGTGAAGGCAATATTGAAAAAGGAATTCGCCACTTATTTTCGCTCTCCTCTGGGGTATGTATTCTGTGCGGCATATCTGCTGTTTTCAAGCATTTACTTCCAGGGCATACTTTCCTACGGAGTTTCGGACTATTTCACCGATGTTTATGCAGGCATGAGATATTTCGTCCTGCTTCTTATTCCTATCCTTACCATGAGACTTTTCAGCGAGGAACGCAAGCATAAAACCGATCAGGTGCTTATAACCTCTCCTGTAAGCATAACCTCCATTGTTCTCGGAAAATTCTTCGCGGCATTCATTGTTTACACCGCCTGCGTACTGTTTACCCTTGTTTACGCCGCGGTCATGTCTCTGTTTGTGTCCCCTCCGTGGCTTCTCATCTTCGGCAATATTGTCGGCACGCTTTTCTACGGCGCAACCTTCATTGCTCTTGGTCTGTTCATTTCCAGTACAACAGAAAACCAGACCGTTGCCGCAATTCTCACCTTTACCGTCAATATCATTCTCATGCTTATTGACGCCATCGTCCCCATGTTCACAAACAACAAATATGTTATTTCCACTGTTTCATGGGTTTCCTTCGCTGAACGGTATGACCCTTTCACAATAGGAGTCCTCGATTTTTCAAGTCTTATATATTTCCTCTCTGTCTGTGCGGTGTTTATTTTCCTCACCGTCAGAGTTATAGAACGCCGTCGCTGGAGTTAGGAGATCAGAATAATGAGCAGAAAAAAACACGATAACGCCAATCCTCAGAAAGACGCTATGGAAGATATGCGCGACAGCCTGCTTTCGGTTTCTCCGGCAGATAATTCCGATGACAGTTTGATCGACTGCAGTGAGGCTATACCCTTCGGAGAGCGTGTCAGAGCTTTCTTAAAAAACGAAAACGGCGAGCGCGAGCGCGTCTTTGACAAAATTAAATCAGCTCTGAGCAGTTCAAAAACAAAACACGGCTCAATATCCATTGTGGTTTCCGCCGTATTTCTTATTCTGGTCATTCTTCTGAATGTCGTTGCAGTTGCACTTACCGACAGATACCCCCTTCTCAATGCTGACCTTACAAAGGAATCAACATACTCTCTGTCCCCTACAACCATTGATATCCTCAAGTCTCTTGACGAGGATATTGCAATAATCATTCTTGCCTCGGAGGAGTCCTGCACATCGCCAAGCAGTGACTTCGATCCTTATAACCAGATACCTCAGGCTCACGAGCTTATAATGCGCTATGCCGCTTATTCAGACCATATAAGCATTGAGCACGTTGACCTTACAAGAACTCCCCAGATACT
The DNA here is from genome assembly GCA_045534445.1 of Acutalibacteraceae bacterium. Taxonomy (GTDB): domain Bacteria; phylum Bacillota; class Clostridia; order Oscillospirales; family Acutalibacteraceae; genus JAISGQ01. The sequence continues at coordinate 4,680 of JAZSJQ010000033.1, read as the reverse complement.
CAACGAAGAGTTTCTCAGAGAATATTCAAGTCAGCTTACTGATTATTATATAATTGTTCTCAACAAGAACACCGGACGTGTAAAGGTAACATCCTTCTATGACATGCTTCCTTATCTGCAGTACACTCTGGATTCATATTATTACTATGATGTTTCTATCGACAATTACGAGATATCAAGCTCATACGCAGAATCCGAGCTGACATCTGCCATTCGCACCGTTGTAATTGAACGTGAGACTCTCCCTGTTGCCGCTTATCTCGATACAACTGAGGCTGAGCCTTTCCTTTCCTCTCTCAATGAAAACGGCTATGTTCTTTCTTCCATGAGTGCCAATGACGATATCCCCGAGAATGCTGAGATCCTTATTCTGGAAACACCTCACAAGGATATTTCCACCTGGCTCGCAACAAGAATAGAAGAATGGCTCTACAACAACGGTCGTTACGGCCGAACTCTCATAGTTCTAACAACCGCCTCTGCACCTGAAATGCCTCAGCTCAATGCTCTGCTTGAAAACTGGGGCATGCGATACACCACTGATGTTGTATATGAGAGCGACAGCTCAAATGTTGTAGCAGGCTCTACTCTTGACAGCTACTTCTATGCTCAGTACACCGACTCTGTATTTACCACGCCTCTTGCTGATGCAGGCAAGGACACCAGAGTCATCATGCCTAACAATATTGAGCTTCTCTTTGACAGCAGCAACGATAAATCCACCAATGCAATTCTTACCACCACTTCAGGAGGCTATGCCTGCGCAACCGCAGATGAATATGATGCCGTAAAGGGACTCGATGAATATGCAGGCGTCAAAACCGTAATGGCTATATCCTCCCAGTACGGCACAGATTCCGAAGGCAATGAAATCAGCAGTAATATTGTTCTCGCCCCTGCCTCAATTTATTATACCGATGTATTCTCAAGCCCTCAGTTCGGAAATTTCGATCTGATGCTTTCCATCTGCAATGAATTCACGGGAATGGGCGATGTTCATATCGACATTCAGGCAAAGAATCTTACTGACATCGATTTCTCAATTGACAGCTCCTCTCTCTCTGCAATCACCGTTATCTTCACACTGCTTGTACCTCTGATCGTCATTGGTGCAGGAATCTTCGTCTTTATCAGGAGGCGATTCCTGTGAAAGAAAAAAAGCTTATGCTCATTGTTCTTCTTTGCGTCTGTGTTCTTCTCGCGGTTCTGCTCATTGTTCTGCTCAGACCGCAAAGCACTGACAGCAATGAGCCTTTCGATGAATCTGCCTCAGATCATGAACACGAGCTTGACCCGGGCTTCATTGAAAACACTGACGGTGAATTGCTTATCGACAGAGACTCTTCAGAAATTGAAACCCTTATTCTTAAAAACAATAACGGAACTTTCACAATGAGAAGGGATCCTGTAACCGCATCGCTGTACATCGATGAAATTGATCGTGATATCCCCCTTTGCGAGGATTTTCTTGAATATGTGTGGTACTACGCATACTGTCTCGGCTACAATTACAAAATTGTCAGTACCTCCGATATGCCCGTTGTCCTTTCTGATTTCGGGCTGGATTCACCGTCTGCAGAATTCTCCATAACCTACAAGGACGGCAGTAAGGCAGATTTTCATCTTGGCAACTCTCTTGTAACAAGTGATGATATCTATTATTTTACCTTCGACGGTTATGATGATACTGTATTTATCACAGAAATGTCTCTGGCTGCTTTTCAGGGAGAGGGATACTTTATTGATACTGATTTCTTCGGAGTCTCCGCAGATGACAGTGATATCGAAATCGGAACAATAAAGATCTCAGGTTCTTCTGTTCCCAAAAAGATCATTATTGAACCTTACTCCAGCGAAGACCGAAGCGACCAGTCATACGGGCACACAAGGATAATCACCGCCCCCATTCGCACACCCGTCAACGATGTAAATACAACCGCAATAGTCAACGAATTGACTTATCTTGCTGCAGATTCTGCCGTCATGAGCAATCCCGACAAGAAAACTCTTGCAGAATACGGACTTGACAAGCCAAGCCTTATCCTTTCCTTCCAGCGAAACGGCAAGGAAAGAATTCTCAGAATCGGAAAGACGGATAAGACATCATATTGCTACGCAATGCTTGATGGTCTTGATGTAATTTACAATATCGACCCTGTAAATGCAGAAGCAATTCTGTCTGCCTCCCTCTCTTTCTGCCGTTCAAATGAGCTGAGAAAGTACAGAATCCACACAGTGAGGAATGTGAGCGTATCATTCCTTGATGAAAGTTATTCCTTTGATATAACCCGCACCGCACTGTCCGATGAAGACTATTATGAGTACCATGTCTATTCCGACGAAAATGAGCTCACACTTGATTACTACAGAGATTTTCTTTCCGTTATAAGCAGTTCTTATGCTTCATCGTGGGATACTGAGGCTTCATCAAAAACTCCCTCTCTCACTATAAAGGTAAGTCACTTTGACAGCTTTGACCGCAGTGATGATGTACTTGAGTTTTACGAAGCCGACTACGGACGTTATATATGCAGTATAAACGGAAAAAAGACTGCATCTGTTCCTGCAATCTTTCTCACCAAAGTAATGTCTGCCTCTCGTAATCTTTCGCAAAATCAGCCGATAGCATAAGCAAACCCCCATGCAGTTTCAGCATGGGGGTTTCATCATATCAGTTCAGCCTGAAGCAGAGTATTCAGGGATTCAAGTCGTGTTTTGTCCATCTGGGGAGTTTTTTCAAGAGGATACTTAATGCCAAGCGCTTTGTATTTTTCTATGCAGAGTGATCTGTATGGAAGAAGCTCAATTTTGCTTATACATGAATAACCTTTGATAAGCTTTGCCAGCCTCTTTATATCTTCTTCGTTATCATTGATGCCCGGAACGACAACATGGCGTATCCATGTTTCCTTATTCATGCTCTGAAGCTTTTTGAGAAAGGTCATCACTCTCGAAAGACTTCCCTTTGTATACTTCTCATAATCCTCATCGGTGGTCATTTTGATATCAAGAAGAACAAGATCGGTCATGCTCAAAAGTTTTTCTACTTTATCATCAAAAACCTCTCCGCAGGTATCAATGGCTATATGAAGCCTTTTTTCGTTGACAAGTGAAATGACTTCACAGATAAAATCAGCCTGAAGACATGGTTCTCCGCCTGAAAAAGTCACTCCGCCGTTCTTTATGTACGGATAAAGCCTGAGTATTTTTTCTGCAACCTCCGATGCCTCCATGAGGTCGTTTTTACTGCACTCCCATGTGTCTGGGTTATGACAGTAAATGCACTTCAAAGGGCAGCCTTCAGTAAATACTACTGCCCTAACACCCGGTCCGTCAAGGGTGCCCATGGATTGCAGACTGTGAATATAGCCCTGCATTTTATTATACAGATTCGTGGAAGGTTCTGCTTATAACTTCCTTCTGCTGTTCTTTTGAAAGCTTATGGAAGTTAACTGCATAGCCTGAAACACGGATGGTAAGATTAGGATAAAGTTCGGGATTCTCCATGGCATCAACAAGCTTCTGTCTGTCAAGAACATTGACATTTATATGATGTGCCATCTGTCCGAAATAACCGTCAAGAATGCTTACAAGGTTATTTACCCTCTCACTGCTGTCCTTTCCAAGTGCATCGGGTACGATTGAGAATGTGTTGGAAATACCGTCTCGGCAGCAATCATAGGGAAGTTTTGCAACGGAGTTGAGAGAAGCAAGAGCACCGCACTTTTCTCTGTTGTGCATGGGGTTTGCACCGGGTGCGAAAGGCTCGCCTGCTGCACGACCGTCGGGCGTTGCACCTGTTTTCTTGCCGTATACAACGTTACTTGTGATGGTAAGTGCAGAAAGAGTATGCTTTGCGCCTCTGTAAGCAGGATTCTTCCTAAGCTCAGTGATTACTCTTTCAAGAAGCTCTTTTGCTATATCGTCAACTCTGTCATCATCATTGCCAAACTTGGGGAAATCACCCTCGGTCTCAAAGTCGCAGATAAGTCCTCTTTCATCAAATCTGGGACGTACCTTTGCATACTTTATTGCAGAAAGGCTGTCGGTAATTACAGACAATCCCGCAACGCCGAATGCCATGACACGTTCAACATCAGTGTCGTGAAGTGCAAGCTGGGTCTTTTCATAAGCATACTTATCATGCATGAAGTGAATAACATTCATTGTATCCACATATTCACCCGCAAGCCAGCCGATATAATAATTAAGACGGTGGCGAACTTCCTCGTAATCAAGAACACCGTCGGAAATTACGGGCATTGCAGGTCCGATCTGCATATCGTACTTTTCTTCCCTTCCGCCGTTGAGAGCAAGGAGAAGTATTTTAGGAAGATTGCATCGGGCTCCGAAGAACTGCATCTGCTTGCCGATCTTCATTGCGCTGACACAGCAGGCAATGGCATAATCATCGCCATAAATGGGACGCATGAGATCATCGTTCTCATACTGGATTGAATCTGTTTCAATGGATACACGCGCACAGTAACGCTTGAATGCCTCGGGAAGATTATCAGACCAGAGAACTGTGAGATTGGGTTCGGGAGAGCAGCCGAGGTTGTAGAGAGTATGCAGGAATCGGAAGGAAGTCTTTGTTACAAGAGTTCTTCCGTCTTCGCCCATACCGCCGACAGCCTCAGTGATCCACACGGGGTCGCCGCCGAAAAGTTCATTATATTC